>NZ_LMIH01000006.1:275096-299910 GCF_001428645.1 Acidovorax sp. Root217 | reverse complement strand
CCCGCATTGCGCAGCAATGCGAGAGAGGGGTGAAGGCGCGAAGCGACTCAGGGGGTGCTTCATCAAACGCGTCCAAAGGCATAGCCCATGGGCGCCTCGGTTCCCTCGATCTCGTCGAGCATCTTGAGCAGCGGGCCCAACTGGCGGTAGCGGTGGGTGGTGGCACGGATATAGGCCATGAAGCGCGGCGCGTCGGCCAGGTATTTGGGCTTGCCGTCGCGCAGGGTGAGGCGGGCGAAGATGCCGGCCACCTTGAAGTGCCGCTGCAGGCCCATCCATTCCACGCTGCGGTAGAACTCGCCGAAGTCCTCGCCAAAGCCACTGGCGCTGTTCGCGCCCAGCAGGCCGGCCTTGCGCGCCTTCTCCCAGTAACGCACGGTAATGTCGATGACAAATTCCTCTTCCCAGCTGATGAAGGCGTCGCGCATCAGGCTGGCGATGTCATAGGTGATGGGGCCGTAGACCGCGTCCTGGAAGTCGAGCACCCCGAGCGGCGCGCCCTCCTGCACCGGCACCATCAGGTTGCGGGTCATGAAGTCGCGGTGCACGTAGACCTGCGGCGCCGCGAGGTTGTGCGCCACGATGGCGTCAAACGCGCTGGACAGCGTGGCCTGCTGCCCGGCATCCAGCGTGACGCCGCGGTGCTTTGCCAGGTACCAGTCGGGGAACAGCGCCAGCTCGCGGCGCAGCAGGGCTTCGTCGTATGCAGGCAGCACACCGGGCTGGGAGGCCAGTTGCCACTGCAGCAGCACATCGGTGGCCTGCTGGTACCAGGCATAGGCGTCGCGAGGCTTCTCGGGGTCGAGCAACTCGATCAGCGTCTGGTGCCCCAGGTCGGACAGCAGCATGAAGCCGCCCGCCTCGTCCCAGGCCAGGATCTGCGGCACGTTCAGGCCGGCGTCGGCCAGCAGGCGCTGCACCTGCACGAAGGGGCGGCAGTTCTCCTTGTCGGGCGGGGCATCCATCACGATGCAACTCGTGCCCAGCGCGGTGTCGATGCGCAGGTAGCGGCGAAAGCTCGCATCGGCGGATGCCGGGCGCAGCGTTTCGGGCCTGAGCTGGTGGCCTCCCACCAAGGGCACCAGCCAGGCGTCGAAGGCGCGGTGGCGTTCGGCGTCAGGCCAGGTGACGGTGGAAGAAGGGGGCGTTGCCGCCGCCGCACCCGCGGGTGAGGGGGAGGAAGATGGGGGGAAAGGGTGGCTCATGGATAATCCGATTTTACAAACCCGTTCCCTGGCGCGGGTTCCCTTCTTCTGATTCAGCCCATACCGTCCCACGTGCCACGCCGCAAGCCCCCCACCGTGCAGACCCCTTCCTCCCGGACCCGGCCCGCCACGGCACCCGGGGAGCGGCTGCGCCGCCCCGTGCCGCGCGCCCTGGCCTATGGTGTGGCGCTGGCCTGGTGCGGCCTGCCGCTGGCAGTCCAGGCACAGAACGCCACGCCCAGTGCCTGGGATGCCCCGCCCGCCCTGCGCAGTTCGCCCCTGCTGCAGGAAAACATCCCCGAGCCCGTGCGGCCGCAGCTGCCGATCTTCGTCACCGGCGACCACATCAGCGGACAGACGGACCTGAACGCCACCATCGAAGGCAACGCCGAGCTGCGCAGGGGTGACACGGTCATCCGCGCCGACCGCCTGGACTACGACGTGCCCGAGGACCTGGCCAAGGCGCGCGGCTCGGTGCGCATCAACCGCGCCGGCAACGTCTACGAAGGCACGGCGCTCGACCTGCGGGTGGAGGCCTTCGAGGGCTTCTTCAACGACGCGCGCTACCGCTTCCTGGCCACGCAGGCCCATGGGGACGCCTCGCGCGTGGATTTCATCGACCGCCAGCGCTCCATCGTCCACGACGCCACCTACACCACCTGCCAGAAGGGCGACGAGGCCTCCTGGCAGCCCGACTGGGTGCTGCGCGCCAAGACCATCCGCATCGACCGCGAAGAGGAAGTGGGTACGGCAGAGAATGCGGTGCTGGAGTTCAAGGGCATCCCGCTGCTGCCGATCCCGCGCATCACCTTTCCCCTGTCGGACAAGCGCAAGTCGGGCCTGCTGCCCCCGTCCTTCGGGCTGGACAGCCGCGATGGCGTGGCCTACTCGCAGCCCTATTACTGGAACATCGCGCCCAACCGCGATGCCACGCTGCGCGCGGCCCTGCTGTCCAAGCGCGGCGCCAACCTGGGCGGCGAGTTCCGCTACCTGGAACCCACCTACAAGGGCGAGATCAGCGGTGACTACATGCCGTCGGACCGCCTGCGCGACCGGGACCGCTGGGGCTTCACGGGCAAGCACGACGCGCTGATCGCCTCCCCCGTGGGCGGCCTGAACCTGAGCCTGAACCTGAACCGGGTGAGCGACGACAACTACTGGCGCGACTTCGGCCGCGTCTCCGAGCCGCTGCGCCAACGGCTGCTGCCCGGCGATGCCACGCTGAGCTGGGGCGCCGGCGACATGTCGGTGCGCGCGCGCGCCTTGAAGTGGCAAACGCTGCAGGACGTGTCGGCGCCCATCGTGCCGCCGTACGACCGCATGCCGCAACTGGTATGGCGCTACGAGCCGAGCATGCTGCCCGGCGGCTTCGACGCCAGTGTGGAGCTTGATACCACGCGCTTCCAGGCCGACCGCTTTTTGACCAAGCAGCCCGATGCCAACCGGTCGTTTGCGGTGGCGCAGATCAGCCGGCCGTTCCTTGCGCCCGCCGGCTTCATCACGCCGCGCCTGCAGCTGCACACCACGCAGTACCAGTTCGACGGCCCGCTCAGCGACGGCTCGCGCTCGGCCAGCCGCACGCTGCCGACCTTCAGCCTGGACAGCGGCCTGGTGTTCGAGCGCGATGCGAGCTTCTTTGGCCGCTCGTTCCTGCAGACACTGGAGCCCCGGGCGTTCTATACCTACACGCCCTACCGCGACCAGAGCAAGCTGCCGCTGTACGACACGGCGCTCAACGACTTCAACTTTGCCACCATCTACACCGAGAACTCTTTCGGCGGCAATGACCGGTTGGCGGACAACAACCTCCTGACCATGGGCGTGACCACGCGCCTGATCGACCCTGACTCGGGTGCCGAAGCAGCGCGCTTCGGCGTGGCGCAGCGCGTGCGCTTCACCGACCAGCAGGTGACCCTGCCGGGCGCTGCGCCGGTGAACGACCGCCTTTCGGACATCCTGGTGGGCGCCGGCATCAACTGGACGAAGAACTGGGCCTACGATTCCACGGTGCAGTACAACCCCAAGACGCGGCGCTCCATCCGCTCCACCGTCGGCGCGCGCTACAGCCCGGGTAACTACCGTACCGTCAGCGCCGCCTACCGCTTCCAGCGCGGCACCAGCGAGCAGATCGACATCGGCTGGCAGTGGCCGCTCAACGACCTGTGGGGCGACAAGGGCAAGGACCTCGGTCCCGGCCGCGGCCAGGGCCCAGGCCGCTGGTACACCATCGGCCGCCTGAACTTCAGCATGCAGGACCGCAAGCTGGTGGACAGCGTGGTCGGCCTCGAATACGACGGCTGCTGCTGGATCGGCCGCGTGGTGCTGGAACGCCTGCAGAACAGCGTCTCTACCTCCAACACGCGCCTGTTGTTCCAGATCGAGTTCGTCGGGTTCTCCCGCCTCAGCCTGGGCTCCAGCCCCCTCGATACCTTCAAGCAGAATGTGCCGCGCTACCAGAACCTGCGCGACCAAGTTGGCTCGCCCAGCCGCTTCAGCAACTACGACTGACTGACACCGCCATGAACCACCGTGTATCCGCACTGGCACTTGCCTGCCTGACCAGCCTCGCCTGTGGGGGCGCATTCGCGCAGGGCCTGCGCATGCCGGGCAGCGCCGGGGCCGGCATCGGCCGTCCGGCCGCCGCCCCGGCCCTGAGCCTGCCGGCACCTGCAGCGGCGCAGGGACCGCAATCGGCCGACTTCATCGTGGCGGTGGTCAACTCCGAGCCCGTCACCAACAACGAAGTGCGCGCGCGCCTGGCGCGGGCCGAACAGCAGCTGGCCCAGCAGCAGGGCGGCAACCGCCCGCCGCGCGAGCTGCTGGCGCGCGAGGTGCTCGAACGCCTGATCATCGAGAAGGCCCAGATGCAGTTGGCCAAGGAAAGCGGCGTGAAAGTCGAGGATTTCGCCCTCAACCAGGCCGAGCAGAACATTGCCCAGCAGAACGGGATGACGCTGGACGACATGCACCGGCGCTTGGCCCGCGATGGCACGAGCAAGGAGCGCTTTCGCGAAGAGCTGCGCAGCCAGTTGCTGATACAGCGCCTGCGCGAGCGCGATGTGGACGCCAAGGTCAAGGTCAGCGACCAGGACATCGACCAGTTCCTGCGCGAGCAGCAATCGGGCGCCGATGCCTCGGCCATGGAAATCAACCTGGGCCACGTGCTTATCCTGGTGCCCGAGAACGCCACGCCCACCCAGGTGGCCCAGTTGCAGGCCCGCGCACAGAGCGCGGCCGACAAGGCGCGTGCAGCAGGCAGCGACTTTGCCGCCGTGGCGGCCGAGTTCTCCGACGCGCCCGAAGGCAAGCGCGCCGGCGGCCTGCTGGGCCTGCGTCCGGCCGACCGCTACCCCGATCTGTTCGTCAACTCCGTGCAGGGCCTGCCCGTGGGCGGCATCGTGGGCCCCGTGCGCTCGCCGGCGGGCTTTCACATCCTCAAGGTGGTGGAGCGCAATGTCGCCGGCCTGCCATCGACCGTGGTGCAGAACCATGCGCGCCACATCCTGCTGCGCCCGAGCGCGCAGCTGACTGAGGCGGCCGCCGCCGCCCGGCTGTCCGACTACCGCCGCCGCATTCTGGCCGGCCAGGCCGATTTTGCGACCCTGGCGCGCGACAACTCGGTGGATGGCAGCGCCAAGCAGGGCGGCGACCTGGGCTGGGCCAGCCCCGGCCGCTATGTGCCCGAATTCGAGCAGGCGCTCAGCACGCTCAAGCCGGGCGATATAAGCGAACCCCTGGTCTCGCGCTTTGGTGTGCACCTGATCCAGCTCATGGAACGCCGCGAAGCCAAGCTCACGCAGCGAGAACAGCGCGACATGGTGCGCGACGCCGTGCGCGAGAAGAAGCTGGAAGAGGCCTACGCCACCTGGGCGCAGGAACTGCGCGGCCGCGCCTATGTCGAGTACCGCGAACCACCGCAGTAGGGCCCCCACGCTCCCCGAGGGGGCTGGCCTTGCTTGGGGCGGCCCGGCGCTGCGGCCGTCCCGCCCTCGGACCACGCACTGTGGGTGATCGATCAGGTGAGCTCCGCCGGCAGGGTCTCGGGATCACTGGCCCAGCAGCCCCGCATCTGCGAATGGTGCATCATTCGCCGAAACGCGCTCAGCATCTGGGCGCTTTGCTTCTTTCCCCACGCGGGCCGATAGGTGCCACGTGCACCCTGCAGTTGATATGAAACACATTCCCCGCAAGCGCTTCGGCCAGCATTTCCTGTCCGACAAGGGCATCATCGATGGCATCGTGGACGCGATTGCGCCGCAGGCGGGCCAGCCCATGGTGGAGATCGGGCCGGGGCTGGCCGCGCTGACGCAGCCGCTGGTGGAGCGCCTGGGGCGCCTCACTGTGATCGAGCTCGACCGCGACCTGGCGCTGCGCCTGCGGCTGCACGGGCAGCTCGAAGTCATCGAGTCCGATGTGCTCAAGGTCGACTTCACGCAGCTGGCGCAGGACTGGCGCGCGCGCGTGGAACAGCCGGCCCTGAAGCTGCGGGTGGTGGGCAATCTGCCCTACAACATCTCCACGCCCATCCTGTTCCACCTGCTGGCGCACGTGGCGGTGATCGAAGACCAGCATTTCATGCTGCAAAAGGAAGTCATCGACCGCATGGTGGCCCATCCGTCCACCTCGGACTATGGCCGCCTGTCGGTGATGCTGCAGTGGCGTTACGCCATGGAGAACGTGCTGTTCGTGCCGCCCGAGAGCTTCGACCCACCCCCGCGCGTGGACAGCGCCGTGGTGCGCATGGTGCCCCGGGAGGCACCGGTGCCCCTGAACGAGCGCCTGCTGGAAGAACTGGTGCAGGTGGCCTTCAGCCAGCGCCGCAAGCTGCTGCGCCACACCCTGGGCCGCTGGCTCGAAGCCAAGGCTTACCCGGGCGTATTCGACGTGCAGCGCCGCGCCGAAGAGGTGCCTGTGGCCGAGTATGTGGCCCTGGCTGCCGCGATGGGCCAGAGCACCTGATTGGAGACACCGCACCCAGGCCTGCCTTGCAGGCGTCGGGGTGGGGTGCTGAGGAACTGCCGCCTGAGGCGGCAGGAATCATGCCGCGCTGAGCCAGTAGCCCGCGTTGAAGGGGCTGCTCATGCGCAGCGCCAGGGGCGACACGTCCACCAACTTGTCAGTGGGCATCTTTTCGGCGGCGGGGTCGGCGGGGATCTCGATGCCCTGGACCTTGGTCTGTGCTTCGTTAGCCTCGTTCGCCCGTTCTGCTTGGCTGGTGGATGCAGAACGGGCTACAGAAAAGAATAGAAACAGCGGAACGGGATCTTGCGGTCGCCCCAGTAGTCGGCAGCGTCACGGAAGATGTCCAGAAGCTGCTCACGAGCTTCCTTGTCGAACTTGCCCGTGGCCGGGATCTGCTCCAGCACCACGATGAAGCCGGGCTGCGGGCCCGATTTGTGCAAGGGATCCGTCATGCAGTCGTACAACGCATCGAAGTTCTTGCCGAAGTGCGACGGGAAGGTGAACTGTCCTGCAATCAGGTCCAGCACATCCTGCTTGGACTGCGCGTGGGCCAGATTGGCATAAAGGAAATGTTGACCCAGGGAAGTGGCTGCATCCTGCAGGTCCTGCACGCGGAAGGCGCGAATGGACTGCACGATGTTGGTGCGCACGCCACGAAGGGGCGTTTCCAGGTCTTTACGAAGTGGCGTCTGCATCTCCGCTACTCTTTCTTAATAAAGTCCAAAAACTTCGGGTATCCGCCAGTCCACGGGGGCCGACTGCCGGTTGGGGGATTCAAGAGCGCGCACCGCTCACCGCCGGAAAGACCGGCCGGTACGTGGTGCGTCGGGCGTCATTTTTCGATGATTTCGCGAAAACTGGCGTAGTGGTCGCTGGTGTAATAGCAGGCGTCCGGTACCCGGGGCTTGCCGCCACACACGATACGCCGGGCTCCCCGGTCGCGCGAACCTGGTGTTCTGACGGTGTACTCACGGTAGTGGCCGCGCTTTTGGGCGGGCAACAGCCGTTCTCGATTGCCGAAAACCGATCCGTCCTTGTCGTACGGAAACGGGCCTCCTTCACGGATCAGCGCATACGTAGCACGCCCCTGGGGCGGCAACTCGGCCAGTGCGATAGGGGTGGTCGAACCGTGGGTGGAGGGGGATTGGCGGGCCTGCCCCACCATCGGGGAAAGAGCAAACGCAACACCCACCACACACAAAAACCCTGCTTTGCGCGCCCGGGTGGCTACAGCCTTCAGCATCAACAACACCTTTCAGAAACTACGGGTTAACCCGAAATTTCGAGCCCGTAGTGTGACTCAATGGTCCCCAAAAAGCAAGCGCCTGCACAAAGATTGGGCAGGCGCTGGGGGGTGTTGCAAGCAATATAAGTTAGTGCTTGCTATCTATCAATGGCTTATCGCGATGCGTTCGCATCGGCCACGGTAAGGGCTGTCATGTTCACGATACGGCGCACGGTGGCGCTTGCCGTCAGGATGTGCACCGGCTGCGCCGCACCCAGCAGCACGGGGCCGATGGCGATGTTGCCACCCGCAGCCGTCTTGAGCAGGTTGTAGGAAATATTGGCTGCATCAATATTGGGCAGCACGAGCAGATTGGCGTCGCCAATGAGATCGCTGTGCGGCATGATGGCCGCACGGGCCTTGCCGTCGAGGGCCACGTCGCCATGCATCTCGCCATCGACTTCGAGCCAGGGGGCCTGCACGCGCAGCAGCTCCAGGGTCTGGCGCATCTTCACCGCGCTGGGCTGGTTGCTGCTGCCGAAGTTGGAATGCGACAGCAGGGCGGCGCGCGGCTTGATGCCAAAGCGCATCATCTCTTCGGCCGCCATCACGGTGATCTCGGCCAGCTGCTCGGCCGTGGGGTCGTAGTTGACGTGCGTGTCCACCAGGAACACCTGGCGATCAGGCAGCAACAGGCCGTTCATGCAGGCATAGGTGCACACGCCGGCGCGCTTGCCGATCACCTGGTCGATGTAGTTCAGGTGCAGCGATGTGTGGCCCCAGGTGCCCACGATCAGGCCGTCGACCTCGCCCTTGTGCAGCAGCATGGAACCGATCAGCGCCAGGCGCCGGCGCATCTCGATCTTGGCGATCTGCACCGTCACGCCCTTGCGCTCGGTCATGCGGTGGTAGGTCTGCCAGAAGTCGCGGTAGCGGTGGTCCTGCTCGACGTTGACGATGTCGTAGTCCGTCCCTTCGCGCAGGCGCAGGCCGAACTTCTCGATGCGCTCGGCGATCACCGCCGGGCGGCCGATCAGCGTGGGGCGTGCGATGCGCTCGTCGACCACGATCTGGGCGGCACGCAACACGCGCTCTTCCTCGCCTTCGGCATACGCCACGCGCTTCTTCGTGGCAGCCTTGGCGGCAGCGAAGATCGGCTTCATCATGGTGCCCGAGGCATAGACGAAGCTTTGCAGCTGGTCGCGGTAGGCGTCCATGTCGGTGATGGGGCGCAGGGCCACGCCGCTGTCGGCGGCGGCCTGGGCCACGGCCGGCGCGATCATCATCATCAGCCGCGGATCGAAGGGCTTGGGGATCAGGTACTCGGGGCCGAAGGCCAGTTGCTCACCCACATAGGCAGCAGCCACCACTTCGCTCTGCTCGGCCTGTGCCAGCTGGGCGATGGCGTGCACCGCCGCGATCTCCATCTCCAGCGTGATGGTGGTGGCGCCGCTGTCCAGGGCCCCGCGGAAGATGTAGGGGAAGCACAGGACGTTGTTGACCTGGTTGGGGTAGTCCGTGCGGCCCGTGGCCATGATGGCGTCGTCGCGCACGGCCTTCACGTCTTCCGGCTGGATCTCGGGGTTGGGGTTGGCCAGCGCAAAGATCAGCGGACGCGGTGCCATCTTGCGCACCATGTCCTGCTTGAGCACACCGCCGGCGGACAGGCCCAGGAACACGTCGGCGTTCTCGATCACCTCGGAGAGCGTGCGCGCCGAGGTCTTCTGCACGAACTGGATCTTGTCCTCGTCCATGAGTTCGGTGCGGCCCTCGTAGACCACGCCGGCCAGGTCGGTCACCCAGATGTTTTCGCGCCGGATACCCAGCTTGACCAGCAGGCCCAGGCACGCCAGGGCGGCAGCACCGGCGCCCGACGTCACGAGCTTGACGTCCTCGGGGTTCTTGCCGGCCACCTTCAGGCCGTTGAGGATGGCCGCGCCCACCACGATGGCCGTGCCGTGCTGGTCGTCGTGGAAGACCGGGATCTTCATGCGCTCGCGCAGCTTGCGCTCGACGTAAAAGCAGTCGGGCGCCTTGATGTCTTCGAGGTTGATGCCGCCGAAGGTCGGCTCCAGGCTGGCGATGATCTCGACCAGCTTCTCGGGGTCCTTCTCGTTGATCTCGATGTCGAACACGTCAATGCCCGAGAACTTCTTGAACAGGACGGCCTTGCCCTCCATCACCGGCTTGCCCGCCAGCGCTCCGATGTCACCCAGGCCCAGCACGGCCGTGCCGTTGGTCACCACGCCGACGAGGTTGCCCCGCGCGGTGTACTTGAAGGCGGCATTGGGGTCCTTGACGATCTCCTCGCAGGGCGCGGCCACGCCGGGCGAGTAGGCCAGAGCCAGATCGTGCTGGTTGATCATCTGCTTGGTGGCAGCGATCGCGATCTTGCCGGGCTTGGGAAACTCGTGGTACTCGAGAGCGGCGCGGCGCAGCTGGGCGCGCTTGTCCGGATGGTTGTTGTTGTTCTCGGCCGTGGTGTTCTCGGGCATTCAATTGTCTCCAGCTTGGGGGGTGCGCAAGGGGTCAGTCAGCTCTTGTAGGAACATGCTTACACGTTCCGGGGGAAGGGATTGTAGGCCGCGTTCGGTAAAAACCCTAGTAAGCGAATCTGCTTAGTTGGGTGAGACAGCTTTGCGATCCAGGTTGGAAAGCGGCGGTCCCCCACGGGCGCAGGATCACCCAAATCCCTGCACGCCGTTGGGACAAGACCGCGCGCCATGGCCCCGGCGTCTAGCCGAACAGCGCCTCATAGCGCGCCACGTTCGGCGTCCTGGTATCGGGCATGACCGGCACCAGCATCCACTGCACGCGGCCCAGTTCAGAGTGGTCCAGGGTGTAGGTGTCCTGCGACAGCCTGGGCTGGTCGGGGCCATGGAACAGCAGGGAGAATGGGGTGCGAAACTGCTCGGGCAGATGGCCACGTTCACGCTCCGTGGCCTCTGTCAGGACCAGTTCCACGGGACCATGCTGGGTATGCGCGACGAAGCGGCTGCCCACCACAGCGCTGACAGGTTCAAAAGTGGTACTCATCGGTTGCGTTCGTAGGAGAGTGATTCAAAATTTGGACACCGCCCATTCCCTTGCCAGAATGGGCAGGTTTCCACGATCTGCCCAAACATCGTACCGCCGGTAATCCACTGTGTACCTATTGCCAGAACCATTTGCCCTGCGAGAGAGGACCGATGCGGACCACGGGTTCCTGCAGGCGCTGTACTTTTCGAGCCGCGAGGACCTGCAGCAGGCCATGGCGGACACCGCGCTGCTGCAGCAGTTGATGGCCATGCAGCAGAACGCACAGGAGATGGGATTTCGCCAGCACTTCCCCCAGGCCCGCCAGTGGCTGCTGCTGCAATCGGGCCATCCCATCGGCCGCATGGTGGTGGATGCCTCGCCCGCGCAATTGCACCTGGTCGACATCGCCGTGCTGCCAGAGGCCCGCCGCAGCGGCGCGGCGACGGCCGCGCTGTCCGCTCTGCAGGCGCACGCCCTGGCGCGCGGGCTGCCCCTCAGCCTGAGCGTCAGCCACACCAACCAGGCAGCGCGGCGCCTTTATGCGAAGCTCGGGTTCACCACCACCTCGCAGGACGATATGCTCGCGCGGATGGTCTGGCACGGCGATTGCACATGAACACTGTCACGGCACCCACCCCTTACCTGAAGCTGCCTTTTTCCTTCGATCTGGCACGCCTGCAGGAGGACCTGCGCCGCGTGGCCGCGTCCGAATGGATCGGCCACTTCAACACCTCCGCCTACGAAAAGGGCTGGAGCTGTGCGCCGCTGCGCTCCGTGGATGGCCGCACGGACCACATCATGCCGGTGGAAAGCGGCCACTTCGAGGACACCTCGATCCTGGAGCGCTGCCCGTACTTCCGCCATGCCATAGACCAGTTTCACTGTGACAAGACTTCCATCCGCCTGATGTCGCTTGAGGCGGGGGGTGTCATCCACGAGCACCGGGACGAAGGTGGAGCGCTCGAAGACGGCCTGACGCGCCTGCACATCCCCGTGCAGACCTCGCCGCTGGCCACCTTCCGCATCGACGGGGAGGAAATCCATTTCTCCGCAGGCAGCGCCTGGTACCTCAATGCCAGCTGCCTGCACGGCGCGGAGAACCGCAGCCCGCAGGCCCGCATCCACCTCATGATCGACTGCGTGACCAACCCCTGGCTGGCGCAGATTTTTCAGGCGGCCGGCGGGGTCCAGCGGGACCCGCCCCCGTACGGCGACCCGTCCATCAACGATGGCAACGTCCTGCAGATCATTGCCGCACTGCGCGCTGGGAGCCATGCGACCAGCATCCAATTGGCCGACCGACTGCAGGAAACCCATGCTCGAAGAACAGGCGCTGCTGCGCGGCCGTGAGGTAGCGCCGGGACAACTGGCGTCGTTGCATGGCTGGTTTCCCGTCAGCCTGGGCCACGGCCCCGCCACCGTCTCGTGGCGATTCCTCGGAGACAGGCGGTTCGTGGAGCCGTTCTTCGAAGACAGCATCCTGTCGCAGGCGCCGCAAGACCGCAAGGTGTGCACCACCCCTCTGTCCGCGCTGGACGATCTGCCCGAGAGCGTGCCACCGGCGGCCTTCATCTTCCACGTCTCGCGCTGCGGCTCCACGCTGCTCACGCAGGCGCTGGCCACCTTGCCACAGTGCATCGTGATGTCGGAGCCCCCAGCGCTCGATGCCTTCTTCCGGCTGCATCACCGGCACCCGGAGCAAAGCGGCGGCTCTCATACCTTCAGGCGACTGGTGGCTGCCCTGGGGCAGCGGCGCAGCCCCGCCGAACGGCACCTGGTCATCAAGCTCGACTGCTGGCACCTGCCCTGGATTCCCTTCGTGCAGGCCGCGTTTCCGGCCACCCCCATCGTGTTTTTGTACCGCCAGCCCGATGAAGTGCTGGCGTCCCATCGGCGCCAGCGTGGCCGGCAGATGGTGCCGGGACTGATCGACCTGTCGCGGTTGGCGGACCTGGTGCACAGGCCCGGCGCGCCGCAACTGGCTCCCGGCGACCTGGACGGCCATGCGATCCGGGTGCTCGAAAGCCTGTACCGCTGCGGGCTGGAGATGGCGGCCGCCTCAGACCTGGTCCTGATGGACTATAGGCAGCTTCCCCAAGTGATCTGGAACGGGCTGCTGGACACCCTGGGGATGGAGTGCACCCCCACTGAACTGGCCACGCTGCAGGCGCGCTCAGGCTTTCACTCCAAACATTCGGGCAGCCGGTTCCAGGGAGACCCTGCGCCAGCGAGCGCCGCACCGAGCCCGCCAACCCCCGAGCGCCTGGACGACGCGAACCGGTGCTACCGGCAACTGGAGCAGTGGCGGCTGGCGCGCAGCCCGGGCTAATGCCGGGCCTGGCGCCAGTTGTCCTCAGTTGCGAGACGGGAAGATGCCTTCCACGCAGATGATGTAGTTGAGACCCAGGTAGGGCTGCATGATGGATGCCGTTGCGGTCGTCTGCACGGGTACCTGCAGTGGCTGGCCGCCCCCCGTGGTACCCACGGTCACAGCGCCCGTCTCGGCCGCTGTGCTGACGCCACCCAGGTTGACCGGCCCGGTCACCGTAGGGCAGTAAATGGAGGCACTGCCGGGGCCGCCGGGCGACGCACTCAGGTAGGAGCCATTGGCCGGAGAGGTGCTGGTACCGGTCGTGCCGGTGGATGCCTGCAAGGTGGTTTTGATCGCTGTCGGATTCACGGTGGCCGTATGGTCGTGGGCAGGCAGATTGGCAATGGCCAACGTCACCGTCGCCGCGCCCGTGGCAATTACGGTGACATTGTTGGTTCCCGCCTTTTCGCCCTGGGCGACGGTGGCGATGCCCGGTCCGGGGCCCTGGGAGCCGACAGGAACCCTCCCCCGCAGATCCGGCAGGCCAAAAGTGTTCTGACCATCACCGCCATACATCGTCCCCAGCAGTGAAAACAGTGCGGAATTCTGGGCAATGGGCAGCGTTTGGCCATTGCAGAACATCCAGCCGCGCGGCGCGTATTGGAACGCGACCGGCATGATCGTGCCCATAAATGCATCCATGAAGGCTCCTTCAATAAAGTGGGTGAGAGGCGCCGGATGCTATGGCGCTGGCGTGCGTACGGTCAACGAAGAAATTGCCAAATTGCAATGCATGCATTCGACCGTGCAAAGGCCCATGCCCCCCACGCCGGTGAACCGCGAAGGAGGGTCGGGGTGCTCTCGCCCACCATGCATAGCCGGCCATCCCCGCCCATTGACCTTATCGGCCGGGCAGTGCTACGCCCCCTCGCCGGACCGGCCTCCGGCGCGCCGCGCCCCCCCCGCAGATCGCCGACGAAAGCTGATACAAAGATTTTTGCGACAGATGAGGGGAGCAGCCCCTGCACGAAAGCACCCCAAAGCCCGCGAGATGCAGTTGTCACATATGTATGTATTTTTGTGATGTGCATCCAGACGTTTTTTGGACCTCATGGATATTGTGTTTTTCTTTCATTTTGTTGCATATGTTTCAACGCAAATGCGGCGTATCGACTGATTTCGAGAAGTTTTCCGCAAATAGAGGAACTTCTGCGAAAACCGTGCGAATTTAATGAATTTGTCACGAACGGGATTGAAACTGCCCTTGGACATGAACAAATCAAAAAGTTCCTTGTTAATCTTCGTCCAACAAATCGCAAGCACAGCGCGGCACAAAAACAGGCAGCGACCTGAATGCGATTAACAGCAAGCAGAACATCAGTGGATTGGACATCTGGAATGAAGCATCTGATTTCTCCCTGGATCGCGGCAGTGGCATTGGCCCCCGCATTCGCCCACAGTGGCGGCAATCAACAGACTGTCGAGTTAAGCGGCGGCGCCGCGAACGTGGCCGCTACGGGCGGCACCGCCGTGATGAATATCTCGTCCACCCAGGGCGCCCAGGTCATCAGCGGCAATTCGCAGCAGGTGGTGGTGCGTGGCACCGTGCTCAACGCTGCCACCTTCGGCGCCCACAGCGAATTGAATATCGCCTCCCGCACAGGGCCCGGCGCCGGCTCGGGTAGCCAGGTCATATCGGTCCAGGGCCCTGTCGTCAACCAGGCCACTGGCAAAGGCGTGAAAAGTGTCGTGAATATTGGCGGGAGGTAATCCCGCCAAAAAATCTCCGGTCGGTTATTGAAAATCAACCGGATTTCCCCGTGGCAGCCATTATCGATTTGGCGCCTTTCTTTTATCGTTATCAATGGAGTTCATTATGCAAAAGACTTTCGCACTGGCTATTTCCGCTCTGGTACTCGTCGCTGGCGCTGCCCACGCAGAAGTGAAAATCGGCGGCAATAACAACCAGAAGGTGACCGTGCAAAACGGCGCCGTGGCCAACATGGCCTTCGGTGCTTCCACTGCCAAGCAGAACCTGGCTTCCAACAAGGGCAACGTCAAGATCGGCGGCAACAACAACCAGGAAGTCTCCGTGAAGAACGGCGCCGTCGCCAACATGGCCTTCGGTGCTTCCAAGGCCGAACAGAACCTCGCCTCCAACGACGGCAAGTAATTCAGTGGCGCGTTCTGCGCCCTGACCTTCAAGACAGAAGAACAAGGCGTGCAGTAGCGCTGCTGCGCGCCCTGGAAGTACCTGTCCAAAACCTTTTGCGGATCCATCCGGCAGAAGGCTTTGAACAGGTTCTAAAGAGGAGAAGCACCCATGAAAACCCACCGTCTCGCCGCGCTGTGCCTTGCCGGCGCCTGCGCCGCTGCCGCGTCTTCGTCCGTTCTGGCCCAGACGCCCGTCCAGAAGCCCCCGGCCGGGCGCAGCGGGCTCGACCCCGCCTCGCGCACCAAGGTCACCAATGTGCTCTCGCGCACCCGCATCGATGCCGAGGACACGCTGGCCACGGTGGACCGCAAGCTCGTCACCGGCCCCAGCGGCAGCAGCTGCGCCACCAACATCGGCGCGCCCAAGGTGCCCGAGGGCGACAGCGGCATCGGCAACCGCTTCGGCACCGCCAACAACGACCAGGTCATCGTGGTGCAAGGCCCCGTGATCAATCTCTGCAAATAACTACACCACCACCACCACCGGTTCCCAGCATGAAGAACAACAACAGCACCAAGCAACCGCGCCGCCCGCGCCACCTTCTGGCCCTGTCCACCCTGGCGCTCCTGATGTCCGGTTGCGCCATACAGCCCAACGTGAGCGACCGCGTGAACATCATCGAACAGGGCACCGTGGAGCAGGCCCCCCTGGTCACGCCCAGCAAGTCCGGCTCCGTGCTGCGCGAAGGTCTGGCCTGCATGGACCGCATGCTGGCCGCCGAGAACACGCCCACCACGCTGATCGCCGTGAAGTCCATCCCCGACCCGTCGGGCCTGTTCAGCACCGGCACCAAGGAGATGCTGATCACGGCCCTGTCGCGCATGTCGCGCACCAGCCAGGCCTTCCGCGTGGTGGACTACGAGGTGGACGCCCTGCGCCAAGACACGGTGCAGACCCTCACCAGCCTGCTGCTCAACAACAACCAGATGGAGCTGCGCAAGCCGCAGATCTACATCTCGGGCGCCATCAGCTTCGGCGACAAGACGGTGGTCTCCAAGCGCCAGAGCCTGGGGATTTCCACCGCCGCTACCGACACCGGCTACAGCTGGGACGTGCTGGGCAGCGCAGTCGGGCTGGACCTGCACCTGGGGGACATGAACACGCGCACGCTGTACTCGGGCATCGAGTCGGCCAACGAGCTCATTGTGGCAACCGGCGGCAAGGCGGTGGAGATCGGCGCCAAGGCCACGGGCCTGCCCAAGCACATCTACCGCGTGGGTGTGCAGTACGAAGTGGCGGCCGACAACAACCAGGGCGCGGGCGCCGCCATCCGCCTGCTGGTGGACCTGGCCGCCATCGAACTGGTGGGCAAGTGGGCCAAGGTGCCGTACTGGGATTGCATCGACTACGAGCAGAACCACCCCGAGTTCCTGCGCCAGATGCGCGCCTGGTTCGACGAGGCCAGCGTGGCCGAGCGCTGGACCCTGGCGCAGCGCGTGCTGCAGACCCATGGCATCTGGAACGGCACGGCCGACGGCACGGATTCGCCTGCCTTCCGCAAGGCTGTCACCCAGTACCAGGCCTCGCAGGACCTGACCCCCGTGGGCGTGGTCAATTTCGAGACCTACACCCGGCTGATGCGCAGCTTCGTGGGCATGTCGGCCGAAGGCAAGCTGCGCAAGCCCGAGTACGCCGATGACAAGCTGGTGGCACGCCCCAGCGGCCTGCCGGCCAACGAACCCGACCCGCGCAGCATTGCGCTGAGCATGGTGGGCCGCAAGGACCGCGACCTCAAGGTAGGCGAATCCATCGTGGTGCGGGTGGTGCCGCCGCGCACCGGCTACCTGTACTGCTACTACCAGGACGCGGGCGGCTCCATCAGCCAGGTCTACCCGAACCCGATGCAGCCATCGGCCACCGTGCAGGGGCGCACCAGCGTGCTGATCCCCGACATCAGCAAGCCCAACTCCTTCCTGATCGAGACGGCACGCGGCGGCACCGAGAACATGTTCTGCGCCATGACGGCCCAGCCGCTCAAGGGCCAGATCCCTGCCGCCCTGACCAGCGCCAACCTGGAGCCGATCAAGAGCGTGACCAGCCTGGCCCAGGTGCAGGGCGCCTTCGAGCAGGCCGGCGTCGGCGTGATGAGCACCTCGCTCGACTGGAACGTGCAGGCCCCGGCCGCAGAGCCCATCCGCGGCAACACCCCCAACCGGCCCCGCAAATGAAAACCGCCCCACTGCAACCCCAGGGCGCGCCCGCCGACCGGGCACGCAGGACGGCCCTGCGCTGGTCCCTGGCCGCCTGCTGCGTGGCCGCCGCTGGCGCCGCGCATGCGGTGATCCAGCTGCCCTCGCAGCCCGCCGCAGCCCCCCAGGGCGGCGCAAGCCGCACGCCCCAAACCCCCGGCGGCTCCCTGCGTCTGCCCTCGGCCAACACCGAGCAGGTGCTCAACAGCCTGATCGAGGCAGCCAACGCCGGCGATGCCGACGCCATGGTGCAGGTCGGCATGTACTACCACACCAACCCCGGCCTGCCCCAGGCCGCAGCCACCGCGCGCCGCTGGTGGAGCCGCGCCGCCGATGCCGGCGACGTGCGCGGCATGGCCGGCTATGGCTACCTGCTGGGCGTGGACAATGCCGGCGGCCAGCGCGACCTGTCGGTGGCCCGCGAATGGCTGCAGAAGGCCCGCGCGGCCGGCCTGGTGCGCGCCACCTATGTCGAATCGCTGCTCGAAGGCCAGATCACCGGCCCGCGCAAGCTGCGCGACGCGCGCCGCCTGCTGGAGCAGGCCGCCCAGGACGGCGACCCGCTGGCCATGAACGACCTGGCCGTGGCCTGGGAACTCGACGGCAGCGTCGAGCGGGCGCGCGAGATGTATGTTCTGTCGGCGGCACAGGGGTACAACCCGGCCCGCGCCAACTACCTGCGCCTGGAGCGCCAGAACCGCTCCAGCGAATCGTCCACCCTGGCCCGGCTGCGCACCCTGTCGGACGACGGCAACGCCGATGCCACCTTGCAACTGGCGCAGCTGTACCACCAGGGCAAGGGCGGCGTGCAGCGTGATTTCGCCCAGGCCATCCAGCTGTACCGGCGCGCAGCCGACGGCGGATCGCGCAGCGCACGCGAATTCCTGGCGCTGATCTTCAGCCGCTCGTCGCGCGACAACTCGGCACGCGGCGTGGACGCCGCCTGGATGGAAGAGCTGGCTGCGCGCATCAGCGCCAAGACCGATGGCACGGGCGGCAAGGAAGGCCGGGATCTGATGTCCGACCGCCCCCGGCGCAGCGAAGACCCGCTGTGGAATCTCACCAGCTTACGTTGGACACCGCCTGTTACCGACGCCAGCGCCACACCCCCTTAAAGTCCAGCCCGCGCTCCTGGGTAGGAGCGGGCCTGGACACCGGCCCATCGAACAACCGACGGAAGGAAACCGACACATGACGAACAACACCTTTGCCAGCGCACTGGTCGGCCTGGCCGCCCTGGCCGCCTGCATGCCCATGGCCCATGCCCAGCGCAACCTGGCCTCCAATGGCTCTGGTACGGTGATCGCCGGCGACAACAACGCCTCGGTGATCGTCAACGGCCAGCAGATCATCACCGCCACGGACGGCAATGCCCGCGTGGAAACCACCATCGGCGGCGGCAGCGGCCGCGTGGTGGTGCAGGGCGCGTCGACCACGGTGACCAACTCCTCCAATGCCAAGCCCGGCAAGGGCGGCAAGAGCGGGGACTACGTGAACAGCGACCTCTCGGGCCGCAACTTCGCAGGCGCCCAGCTGGCCGGCCGCAAGTTCACCAACGTGGACCTGTCGCGCGCCAACCTCTCGGGCGCCGACCTGCGCGGCGCCGAGCTGGTCAACGTGAGCCTGGAGCAGGCCGACCTGCGCGGCGCCAACCTCTCCGGCGCGAAGATGGTCAACGTGGACCTGGATGCGGCACAGCTCGAAGGCGCGACCTGGACCGACGGAAGGCGCTGCCGCGCCGCCTGTTGAACCAGGCCAGCCCATGAAAAACGGCCCCGAAGGGCCGTTCTCGCAGGGCACGCCGGGACTCAGCGGCTGCTCGGGAAGCTGAACACCGCGCCTTCGCGCACGCCGGCCGAGGGCCAGCGCTGGGTGATGGTCTTGCGCTTGGTGTAAAAGCGCACGGCGTCGGGGCCGTAGGCGTGCAGGTCGCCGAACAGGCTGCGCTTCCAGCCGCCGAACGAGTGGTAGGCCACGGGCACGGGCAGGGGCACGTTCACGCCCACCATGCCGACCTGGATGTGGTCGGTGAAGTAGCGCGCGGCCTCGCCGTCGCGCGTGAAGATGCAGGTGCCGTTGCCGTACTCATGGTCGTCGATGAGCTTCATGGCTTCCTGCAGCGTCTTCACGCGCACCACGCCGAGCACGGGGCCGAAGATCTCTTCCTGGTAGATCTTCATGCCGGGCTTGACGTTGTCGAACAGGCAGGCCCCCAGGAAGTAGCCCTCCTCGTGGCCGGGCACCGTCACGCCACGACCGTCCACCACCAGCGTGGCGCCCTCGGCCACGCCGCTGTCCACATAGGCCTTGACCTTCTCGAAGTGGGGCCGGGTCACCAGCGGGCCCATGTCGTTGCCGTTGTCGGTGCCGGGGCCGACCTTCATCTTGGCGATTTCGACCTTGAGGCCGGCCACCACGGCATCACCGGCCTCGTCACCCACGGCCACCACCAGCGGGATGGCCATGCAGCGCTCGCCGCAGCTGCCATAGGCCGCGCCCATGAGGGCGCTCACGGCATTGCCGATGTCGGCGTCGGGCATCACGATGGCGTGGTTCTTGGCGCCGCCCAGGGCCTGCACGCGCTTTCCGTTCTTGCAGCCTTCGGCGTAGATGTACTCGGCGATGGGGGTGGAACCGACGAAGCTCACGGCCTTGACGCGCGCGTCCTGCAGCAGCGTGTCCACGGCCAGCTTGTCACCGTTGACGACGTTGAGCACGCCAGGCGGCAGGCCGGCTTCCAGCGCCAGCTGGGCGATGAACAGCGTGCTGCTCGGGTCGCGCTCGGAGGGCTTGAGCACGAAGGTGTTGCCGCAGGCCACGGCCATGGGCCACATCCACAGCGGCACCATGGCCGGGAAGTTGAAGGGCGTGATGCCCGCCGCCACGCCCAGCGCCTGGAACTCGCTCCACGAGTCGATGCCGGGGCCGACGTTGCGGCTGTGCTCGCCCTTGAGCAGCTCCGGCGCATAGCTGGCGTACTCCACGTTCTCGATGCCGCGCTGCAGCTCGCCGTGCGCATCGCTGAGCACCTTGCCGTGCTCGGCCGTGATCATGGCGGCGATCTTGTCGGCGTTTTCTTCGAGCAGTACCTTGAGCTTGCCCATGACGCGGGCACGCTTGAGCGGCGGCGTGTTGCGCCAGGCCGGGAAGGCCGCCTCGGCCGAGGCGATGGCGCGCTCCACCGTGGCCTTGCTGGCCAGGGCGACGTTGGAGGTGGACTGGCCCGTGGCCGGGTTGAAGACCGGCTGCGTGCGCTCCGTGTCGGCAACGATCTGGCCGTCGATCAGGTGGCCGATGGTGGTGGTAACGTTCTTGTCGTGGTTCATGGCAACAATATTGGAATGGAAAATGGCGGGCTCAAGCGGTCTCTGCCAGGGCATCGCCCAGGGCGTTGACCAGGCGGTCGATCTCGGCCTTCTCGCTGATGAAGGGGGGTGCCAGCTGGATGGTGTCGCCACCGTAGCGCACGTAAAAGCCCTTCTTCCAGCAGTTCATTGCAATCTCGTAGGGGCGGCGGGCCGGCTCGCCCGGCAGCGGGGCGATGGTGATGCCCGCGGCCAGGCCGTAGTTGCGGATGTCGAGCACGTGCTTGCTGCCCTTGAGGCTGTGCACGGCCTGCTCAAAATGCGGGCTCAGCGCGTTCACACGGCCGATGGCGTCTTCGCTCTGCAGCAGGTCCAGCGCGGCGATGCCGGCGGCGCAGGCCACAGGGTGGGCCGAGTAGGTGTAGCCGTGCGGAAACTCCAGCATGTACTCGGGGCCACCCGCGGCCATGAAGGTGTCGTAGATGTCCTTGCTGGCGACCACGCCGCCCAGGGGCTGCGCGCCGTTGGTGACCTGCTTGGCGAAGTTCAGGATGTCGGGCGTCACGCCGAAGGCCTCGGCGCCGGTCCAGGCACCCGAGCGGCCAAAGGCGGTGATCACTTCGTCAAAAATCAGCAGGATGTTGTTCTGCGTGCAGATCTCGCGCAAGCGCTGCAGGTAGCCCACGGGCGGGATCACCACGCCGGCCGAGCCCGAGAAGGGCTCGACGATCACGGCCGCGATGTTCGAGGCGTCGTGCAGCGCGATCACGTCCAGCAGGCGGTCGGCCAGTTCCTTGCCAGTGGGCGGCATGCCCTTGTGGAAGGAGCCGGCGACCGGCTGGGTGTGGGGCAGGTGGTCGGCTTCGACGCCCTGGCCGAAGAGCTTGCGGTTGGCCGCGATGCCGCCCACCGAGATGCCGCCGAAGTTCACGCCGTGGTAGCCCTTTTCGCGGCCGATCAGCCGCGTCTTGCTGGCCTGGCCCTTGGCGCGCCAGTAAGCGCGCGCCATCTTCAGCGAAGTGTCGGCCGCTTCCGAGCCCGAGCCGGTGAAAAACACGTAATCGAGGCCGTCGGGCGTGATGGCCTTGATGCGGTTGGCCAGCTCGAACGAGAGCGGGTGGCCGAACTGGAAGGCCGGCGCGTAGTCGAGCTTCATGGCCTGCTTGCCAATGGCATCGGCGATCTCGCGGCGCCCATGGCCCAGGCCCGTGCACCACAGGCCCGACAGGCCGTCGAAGATCTTGCGGCCGTCCGAATCGGTGTAGTAGGCGCCGCTGCCTTCCACGATCATGCGCGGAGCCGCCTTGAACTGGCGGTTGGCGGTGTACGGCATCCAGTGCGCGTCGAGCCAGGCGGCGTCCAGGCGGTCGCCGCCAGCGTCGGAAGCGGGTTTTTCGATGTTGACGAAGCTCATGGGAATCTCCAGTGCAAAAAACGGCCGCCAAAGCGGGAGCAGGCCGGGCAAAAAAGCAGGTCTCGGTGCGGATTGTTGTCCCCGGTGTTAATCTCTCAAAGAGAGCGATATCAATGTTTACTTGCGGATTTATGCAAGTAAAGAGCCAGAACGATGACCACCACCAAAAACCGCGCCGTGCTCGGCCAGCTCAGCGACATGGACCTGCGCCTGTTGCAGGTGTTCAAGGCCGTGGCCGAGTGCGGGGGCATGTCGGCAGCCGAGCTGGAACTGAACATCGGCACCAGCACCGTGAGCCGCCACGTCAAGGACCTGGAGACCCGGCTGGGCCTGACTCTGTGCCGGCGCGGACGCGCCGGTTTCGCCCTCACCCCCGAGGGCCAGCGCGTCTACGACGAGACGCTGCGCCTGCTGGCCTCGGTGCAGGGCTTTCGCAACGCGGTGGACGACATCCATGCGCGCATGGGCGGGCAGCTCGCGGTGGCCGTGTTCGACAAGACGGCCACCAACCCGGCCGCCCGCATCGGCCAGGCCATCGCCGCCTTTGCCGGGCAGGCGCCCGACGTGCACCTGCAGATGCACGTGGGCACCATCAACGCCATCGAGCGCGGGGTGATCGACGGCACCTACCAGGTCGGCATCATCCCGGCGCACCGCGCCTCGCAAAGCCTGCTGTACACCGACCTGTTCACCGAGACCATGCTGCTGTACTGCGGCGTCGGCCACCCGCTGTTCGGCACCAGCGATGCCTCGCTCGACTGGGAGGCACTGCGCAACCAGCCCTTCGCCGGCCTGGGCTACCACTCGCCCAACATGGAGTTGAGCCACCAGGCGCGCCTGTCGCGCACCGCCACGGGCTTCGACCAGGAGTCGATCGCCACGCTGATCCTTTCGGGCCGCTACCTGGGTTTTCTGCCCGACCACTATGCCGAGGTCTATGAGCGGCGCGGCCTGATGCAGGCCGTGCAGCCCGCGCTGCTGCGCTACAGCTGCCAGTTCGTGGGCCTGCTGCGCCGCTCCCCCGAGCCTTCGCGCGCGGCGCAGGCCTTCCAGCAATGCCTGGCACAGGCCCACGGTGTGGGCTGACTGCTGGCTTTCCAAGGCTCCGCCATCAAACCACTTGCTGCCGGCGGAACTCCGCCGGGGTGCAGCCCGTTTCGCGCCGGAAGAACTTGCTGAAATTGGTCGCCTCGTCGAAGCCCAGGCGCTCGGCGATGCGTGCCACGGGCACGCCGGTGTGCAGCAGCAGGCGCTTGGCTTCCAGGCAGATGCGCGCGGCGATGAAGGCCTTGGCGCTGGTGCCGGCCGCAGCGCTGGTGGCGCGCGCCAGGCTCTTTTCCGTGCACCCCAGCGGGCCGGCGTAGTCCGCCACCTGGTGCCATTCGGCGAACCGCTGCTCCAGCAATTGCCGAAAACGCTCGAAACGCCGCATGGCGCGGTGGTTCGCAGGCTCCCGGTGGTCACCACGCTGGCTGCGCTGGTGGTGGGCGATGGCCAGCCGCGTGAGCAGGGCATAGAGCTGGTAGCGCAGCAGCGCATGCAGGTCCTGCGCAGGCGCATCGGCCGCCGCGTCCGTGCGCATCTGCGCGATGGCATCCGCCACCGTGCGGGCCTCCCCGTCGGCCAGGGCCAGGTGCACGGGAAACCGCTCCAGCCCGACCACCAGGCGCAGGTCGCTGGCCGGCGCAGAACCGGCCGCAAGCAGGAATTCCGGGCGCAGCAGCATGACCCACCCCTCCCAATCCTCTGCCAGCCCGAAGTTGTGGGCCTGCCCGGGCCGGATGGCCAGCAGCGATCCGGGTGCGCAGGGCACGGGTTCGAAATCGACCACTTGCGTGCAGCTTCCCCGGGTGACCAGCACCAGCATGTGGAAGGCATAACGGTGGGTGCGGTGGACCTCGCCCTCGGGGCCGCGCTGGCGCAGATCGGACATCGGGAAGACCTCCAGGTCCAGCCCGTAGGCCCCGGGCGGCCGGTAGTCGAACCGTTCGATGTCGGCGTTCCATGCCTGCTTCGGGGCCATACGTTCCTTGGTTGTGTGCTCACTGCATTTTGTCCGATAAGTATCTTTCTATGGCTTGGAACTATCGTGCTTTCTCGCACCAAGAGTCCAATAATTACCCCATCTTCAACACCTGCAGAGAGCGCCCATGTCCGCCATCGACATCGCCAAGAACTACATCCGAGCCGCCCAGACGGGCGATCAGGCCCTGCTGGCCAGTACCGTGTCGCCCACCGTGGTCTGGCACCAGCCCGGCGCCAACCGGTTTTCCGGCACCCACCAGGGCCTGGCCGCCGTGGGGGCGATGATCGGCAAGATGATGGAAGTCTCCCAAGGGACGTTTGCCATCACGGAGGCCCGGCACTACATGCAAAACGGGGACTGGGTTGCCGTCACCATCACCTTCCGGGGCGAGCGTGCAGGCGCAAGCCTGGACCAGACCGGTGTGGACTTGCTGCGCATCGCGGATGGCAAGATTGCCGAGGTCTTTCTTTTCTCCAGCGACCCGGCGCAGGAGGACCGCTTCTGGGGCCAGTGACCATTCCGGCAGGATGGGTGGTCTCGCGTGAAATCCGCCAGCGCGGGATAATCCGGCCATCCTTCGCCACCGCGAGCACTCCACCATGGCCTCCATTTCCTCGATCGGCTCTTCCGGCATGCAGGCCGCCCAGTTGCGGCTCGATGCCTCGGCCAACAACGTGGCCAACATGAATACGCCTCGCTACAAAAGCGAGGTGGTGGACCAGCAAGCCGCCCCGGGCGGTGCCGGCGTGACCGGATCCGTGCGCCGCAGCCAGGAAGAGGGCGTGGCGCTGGAGAAGGAAGCCGTGGAGCAGATCTCGGCCACCTACGCCTTCAAGGCCAACCTGCAGGTGGTGAAGACCCAGGACCAGATGATGGGCTCGCTGCTCGACGTGAAGGCTTAATCACCCCCTGAGTCGCTTCGCGCCTTCACCCCTCTCTCGACC
>NZ_LMIH01000006.1:251487-275085 GCF_001428645.1 Acidovorax sp. Root217 | reverse complement strand
CGCGAGTCGGGAGGGGGACGCCCCCAGCGCGGCGGGGCGGCCCTTGCGCGGGGGCACTGGCTTGGGCCGCGCCGGTTTCATGCGCGGCGTCCCGGATAGCAGAAATGAAAAAGGCGGCCTCGAAGGCCGCCTTTGTTTTTCCGCTGCGCGGAAGGTCCTCAGCGCAATTCACCGTACTGCGTGCTGCTCAGGTCCGGGCCGCGCTCTTCGGCGCCGGGCATTTCCGTGTCCTCGAAGCCCGTCGCATTGGGCGGCCGGGGGCGGATGGGGCCCGAACGCACCGGGGCGCCGCCGGGGCGTGCCGGAACGACGGGCGCAGGGTTGGTACCAGCGGCATCGGCCAGGGCGCGCTTGAAGGCGGCCACTTCGTCGGCCTCGATGGGCTCGAAGCGCGGCACGGGGCGCGTGGCTTCGTAGTCCACCGGCGCGGGGGGGCGCGGTGCGATCGTTCCCGTCAGCGGGGCCGGGGCTGTTGCCACGGGGGCTGCGGGCCGCAAGGGCGCCGGGCGCGAGAGGGGAGCTGCAGGCGTGGCGGTCAGCGGGGCGGGGGCCGATACCGGCGGCAGCGGGCGCCGCACGGCAGCAGCAGGGGCCTGCTGCGTACCCAGAGGCAGGGCCGCACCCAGCGGGGCAATGCCCTTTTGTGGAATGCCCACCGCCACATGGTCATTGATGCGCCAGTACACGGCGGTCACCAGGATGTCGTAGCGCGTCTTGGCGGTCTGGGCGATCAGCGCCTCGATCTCGGACAGGCGCACGGTCTCGCCGCCGTACTCGCGCGCCAGGTCCATCATCACCAGGAACTGGCGGCCGCGCTGGTCCAGCGAAAGCACCTTGAACTTGTAGCTGGCCGAAAGCACGCCGGCACGCACCATGGCATCGCGCACCACCGTGTACAGCAGCTCGCGCCGCTCCATGCGCTCGTTCTTGCGGTTGGCGGCATGCTCGGGCGGCAAGGGGTCGAGCATGGGCTTGCCCTGGCGGCCTGCGGCCAAAGGCACAGTGGCGTCGGCGTTGAGCAGACCCGAAGTCTCCGATGCCGCATTGGGCCGGGGCTTGGTCGGTGCCGGTTTGCGGCTGAACCAGCTGAACAGTGACATGGCTTGCTTTCCTCGGGGTGCGCCTGCAGTGGGTTGTGCGATTCGAGTGTACCGCGAGCCCTGCGCCCCCAACGATGCCACCGGTCCCGAAAGGGCTGCCGGCCGACAGGGGTGTCAGGTCGCCGCAACGCGACGGCGGCGATTGCCCAGGCGCTTGGCCAGTACCGACCCTGCCGCCATGGCCAGGCCCAACGCAATCGCAGGCTGCCGGTTGGTCAGCTCGGTGAAGCGGATGGCCGTCAGGCTCCAAAGCTTGCACGGCCCGCTGGCCTGCACCGTGGCGCTGCGGGCCCGGTGCGAAAAGAAGGCGCCTTCGCCCAGCACCGAACCGGGGCCCACGATGGCCAGGCGCAGGCGCTCTTTTTCGTCCTGGAAGTGCACGCTCAGGCTGCCGCTCTCCACGAAGTACAGGGTGCGGTCGGTCGTGCCCTGGGTGAACAGCACGTGGCCCATGGGGATGATGCAGGGCAGCAGGTAAGAGGCGACGACATCCCACTGCGCGGGCGTCAGCGGGTTGGTCATGCTGTCGTCTGCGCTGGCCTGGGCGATGGCATCGATCAGGCCCTGCAGATCGGCTTTGGTGGCAGCGGGGGAAAGGACATTCATGGTCACCTTAAAGTAACCTTGTTACAGGTTGCGCACAAGCGCTGTTTACGTCCGTTTACAACAAAAGAAGGTGCCCCGCACACCGCACCCCGCTACTTGCCGATGCAAAAGCTCGAAAAAATCACGCCCAGCAGGTCATCGGACGTGAACTCGCCGGTAATGGCGCCCAGTGCGTTCTGGGCCAGACGCAGTTCCTCGGCCAGGATGTCCAGCGCGGGGGCTTTCGCCTGTAACTGCGCATGCGCTTCGTCCAGGTGGGCGGCCACTGCCTGCAGCGCCTGCACGTGGCGGGCGCGGGCAATGTACACGCCCTCGGGTGCCGACTGCCAGCCCGCCACTTCCAGCAGCGTGCGGCGCAATTCTTCCAGGCCCGCTCCCGTGCGCGCCGACAGCCGTACCGAGCGGCCCTCGCCCTGCAGCCGGGCCACCGTGGCCGCGTCCACGCAGTCGGTCTTGTTCCACACGTCGATCACCGGCACCGAAGCGGGCAGCCGCCCGGCCATGTCCCTGGCAATCGCCGCATCGCTGGCCGCGTAGTCCGCCGTGTCGGCGCGCGACAGGTCGTGCAGGAACAGCACCGCATCGGCCCCGGCGATCTCGTCCCAGGCGCGGGCGATGCCGATGCGCTCCACCTCGTCCTCGCTGTCGCGCAGGCCGGCGGTGTCGATCACGTGCAGCGGCACCCCCTCGATCTGGATGGTCTGCTGGACCTTGTCACGCGTGGTGCCGGCAATCGGGGTGACGATGGCCAGCTCCGCCCCCGCCAGCGCGTTGAGCAGCGAGCTCTTGCCCGCATTAGGCTGGCCGGCGATCACCACCTTGATGCCCTCGCGCAGCAGCGCGCCCTGCTGCGCGCGCTGGCGCACGCGGGCCAGGGTCTGCTGCAGGCGGTCGAGCTGGCCCTGGGCGTCGGCCTGTTTCAAGAAGTCGATGTCCTCTTCCGGAAAATCCAGCGTCGCCTCCACCAGCATGCGCAGGTGAATCAGCGCGTCGCGCAGCGCGTGGATCTCGTTCGAGAAGGCGCCCGTGAGCGAGCGGCTCGCACTGCGCGCCGCGGCCGAGGTCGAGGCGTCGATCAAATCGGCAATCGCCTCGGCCTGGGCCAGGTCGATCTTGTCGTTGAGGAAGGCGCGCTCGGTGAATTCACCCGGCTCGGCCACGCGGAGGCCGGCCAGCACCGCCGCGCCCCCCTCGGCCTGCACCGCGGCCGCCGCCTCCAGGCAGCGCGCCACGAGCAGCTGCAGTACCACCGGGCCGCCATGGGCCTGCAGCTCCAGCACGTCTTCGCCGGTATAGGAATGCGGCGCGGGGAAGTACAGCGCCAGCCCCTGGTCGATGGCCTGGCCGTCGGCATCGCGAAACGGCAGGTAGTGCGCCTCGCGCGGGCGCAGGTCGCGTCCGCACAGGGCCTGCACCAGCGGGGCGACGCCCTTGCCGGACACGCGCACGATGCCCACGGCGCCGCGCCCCGGGGCAGTGGCGATGGCAACGATGGGGTCGGCGTGGCGGGCAAGCATGGGGGTGACTTTAGCGGTAGGGATTGAAAAAGGCCGCTTGCGCGGCCTTTCGGGTTGCTCAGCGATCAGGCAGTGGTGATCACTTGAACTTGGGCAGGTTGAACTGCGGTGGCACGCCCATGCGGGTGTTGATGAGCCACTGCTGCGCGATGGACAGAATGTTGTTCGTCAGCCAGTACAGCACCAGGCCCGCCGGGAAGAAGAAGAACATCACGCTGAAGATCAGCGGCATGAACCACATCATCTTGGCCTGCAGCGGATCGGGTGGCGCGGGGTTCAGGGCCGTCTGCAGCAGCGAGCTGGCCGTCATCAGCAGGGGCAGGATGAAGAACGGGTCCGGTGCCGAGAGGTCGCGGATCCAGAGAATCCACGGTGCATTGCGCATTTCCACGCTCGACAGCAGCACCCAGTACAGCGCGATGAACACGGGGATCTGGATCATGATGGGGAAGCAACCGCCCATGGGGTTGACCTTCTCCTCGCGGTAGATGCGCATCATCTCCTGCTGCATCTGCTGCGGCTTGTCCTTCAGGCGCTCGCGCATCTCCATGATCTTGGGGTTGATCGACTTCATCTTGGCCATGCTCGAATAGGCCTTGGCGTTGAGCCAGTAGAAGGCGATCTTCAGCAGCAGCACCAGCGCCACGATGGCCCAGCCCCAGTTGCCCAGGATCTTGTGCAGCTGGTCCAGCAGCCAGTACAGCGGCTTCGACAGAATGGTCAGCCAGCCATAGTCCTTCACCAGCTCCAGGCCAGGGCTCAGGGCTTCCAGCGTCTTCTCGACCTGGGGGCCGGCGAACAGGCGTGCGTCCAGCGTCTTGCTGGCGCCGGGGGCAATGGCGCCCAACTGGGTGATCATGCCCACCGAGTACAGGTTGGTGTCCACCTTGCGCATGAACAGGTTGCGCTGCACCCCGTCGGCCAGCAGCCAGGCGGTGGCGAAGTAATGCTGCACCATGGCGGCGTAGCCGTTGGTCGCATCCTTCTGGATGTCGACCTTGCCGGCCTCGATGTCCTTGAACTCGACCTTCTGGTACTTCTTGGCCTCGGTGTAGACCGCAGGGCCGGTGAAGGTGGAATAGAACGACGACTCGCCTGGCGGCTTGTTGCCGTCGCGCACCAGCTGCAGGTACAGCTCGGGCGACACGGGGGCCGTGCCGGTGTTCACCACTTCATGCTTCACGGCGATGTCGTAGGCGCCGCGCTTCACCGTCCAGGTCTTGACCAGCTTCACGCCGCCCTGCTCGGGCGACTCGAAGCGGATGGTCAGCTCGTCCTGCCCGTCCGTCAGCTCGCGCGGGCCGGCCACGGCCGTCATCAGCGTCTTGTGCGTGGGGAAGTTGCCGCCGATCAGGCCGGTCTGCGCCACGTACACGCGGTTCGCGCTTTCGTCGAGCAGCAGGAAGTTCTTGCCGCTCTTATCGCCGATGTCGGCGTGCTTGAGCAGCTCGGCGTGGGTCAGCGAGCCGCCCTCGCTGTCGAAGGTCAGGCGGTAGACGTCGGTCGTCACCTGCACGCGCTCACGGGCAGCGGGTGCTGCCGTGGGAGCGGGCTGGCCGGGCACGGCCGATGCGCCCTGGGCCGATGCGGTGGCGGGCGCCGACGCATTGGTGGTGGCAGGCACGCTCGCAGCCCCTGCCGAAGCGGCAGAGGCGGTGCCCGCAGGTGCAGGCGCGACCACGGGGGCTGCGGTGGGGAAGAAGGTGGCCTTGTTGCCGTTGTGCAACTGCCACTTGTCCCACAGCAGAACCATGGAAAAGCCAAAAATCACCCACAGTATGGTGCGGCGAATGTCGTTCATGAAGACTTCTTTGGTGAAGATGATGTGGAAGGTTGAAGCCGCGAGAACAACCGCATGCTGCGCGGCAATTCCTGCGGGACCGGGTCATGGCCCCCGTCACACCAGGGGTGGCAGCGTACCAGCCTGCGCACCGTGAGATAACTGCCGGCCGCCGCGCCATACTGCTCCAGCGCCTGCAGCGAGTAGACGGAGCAGGTCGGCTCGAAGCGGCAGGCCGAGCCCAGCCAGGGGCTCAGAAACAGGCGGTAGCCCTTGACCATCCCGATGAGCAGCGCACGCATCATGGCGCAGTCACCGACACCCGTGGCACGCTGGGGCTTTTGTCGGTTCTGCTAGCGCCGCTGGCTTTGCCAGCCTCGCCACCGGTGCCCTGGCCCTTGTTCTGGCCAGGGCCCGAACGCTTGGCGGCGTAGCCGAACAGCTGCAACAGCTCGGCCCGCACCGCCTCTTTGAGCTGGTCGGACGTGGCGCTGATGAACTGCTTGCGGTCGAACGTGCTGCGCAGGCGCACCACGTGCGCGGCCTGGGGCAGGCGCTCCTCGAAGGTGGCGCCCACGGTATAGATCTGCCGCTTGATGGCGTTGCGCGTGACCGCGCGGCGCGCCCAGCGCTTGGGCACCATGGCGCCCAGCCACACGTCGGGAACGGCAAACAGGGCCTGCGGCGAAGCGCCGGGCCCTGAAGGGGGTTCCGTCTTTGCGGCTTTCGCTGCTGGCGCATCAGTAACCGGAGTCACCGATGCCGCCCTGGTATCGCCAGACGCGACATCGGCACCGCCAGTCGTGGCAGTGCCGTCGGCGCCCAACACCAGGCGGTGCAGCGCAAAATGGGCGGTACGGGAAACGGTGCCCCCCGCCATGGCGGCCTGGAACTGCGGACGGGTTTTCAGCCGTTGCATGCAAACGCCCCGTTTGGTACCTGACGGTGCAAACCGGGGTGCAGCGAAGTGCAGACCCAGACCTGGCCGGCCTTAGACGGCCAGGCGCTTGCGGCCCTTGGCGCGGCGTGCGTTGATAACGGCACGGCCACCGCGGGTCTTCATGCGAACGAGGAAGCCGTGGGTGCGCGCGCGGCGGGTCTTGGAGGGTTGGTAAGTACGTTTCATGGTGCTCTATTCCTTGAGGTTCAGTTCCGGACTGTTGCGCAGAAATAGCGGCACGCCGGGTCAAATCACCCTGAACACATTCAGGGAAACCCAAAATTATCGCAGGCTTCTGTGGTGCTGGCAATGCCCCTCTGCGGGAAGACCCTGTGGCGTGCCCGAATCAGGGGTTCAAAATGTACTTTCGGCCCGCCTCCCCAAGGCCCTGATCCCCTCTGTCAGGGGGCCTTTCCAAATTGTGGATAACTCCTTGACAAGCTACAATGCGAGGCCAAGCTCCGTTCCTCCTATCCACAACAAGAATCCGCCTATAAATGACCGAGGAACCCTCCAGCAGCTCCGCATCCAACCCCGGGGCAGACGCCGGCCAGGGCCTGTGGCAGGCCTGTATCGAACAACTGGCGCAAGACCTGCCCGAGCAGCAGTTCAACACCTGGATCAAGCCCCTGGTGGCGCAGGTGACTGAAGACTTCTCCAAGGTGACGCTGTTCGTCGCCAACCGCTTCAAGCTCGACTGGATCCGCGCGCAGTACGGCAAGCGCATCTCGCTGCTGCTCGAAGACCTGTACGGCCAGCCCGTTACGCTGGAGTTAGCGCTCGCTCAGCGTGAAGCCGTTACCCGTACTTATGTGCGGCCCAACGCAGCGGGCACGCAGACCCCGGTTTCCCACAATGACCAGCAGGGCCAGGGGCAGGGCAGCCATGGCAACAACAACAGCTCCGGCAATGGCAACAGTAGCAACAGCGGCAGCAGTACCTCCGACGAATCGGCCGGAGCCTTCCGCAACCGCCTGAACGCCGGCCTGACGTTCGAAACCCTGGTGGAGGGCACGGCCAACCGCATGGCGCGCTCGGCCGCCATGCACGTGGCGGGCATGCCCGGCCACCTGTACAACCCGCTGTTCATCTATGGCGGCGTCGGCCTGGGCAAGACCCACCTGGTGCATGCTGTGGGCAACCGCCTGCTGGCCGACAAGCCCGACGCCAAAATTCTCTACATCCACGCCGAGCAATTCGTGTCGGATGTGGTCAAGGCCTACCAGCGCCGCACCTTCGACGAATTCAAGGAGCGCTACCACTCGCTGGACCTGCTGCTCATCGACGACGTGCAGTTCTTTGCCAACAAAGACCGCACGCAGGAAGAATTCTTCAACGCCTTCGAAGCCCTGCTGGCCAAGAAGAGCCACATCGTGATGACCAGCGACACCTACCCCAAGGGCCTGGCCAACATCCACGAGCGGCTGGTTTCGCGCTTCGACTCGGGCCTCACCGTGGCCATCGAGCCGCCCGAGCTCGAGATGCGCGTGGCCATTTTGATCAACAAGGCGCGCGTGGAAGGCACCGAGATGCCCGAGGAAGTCGCCTTCTTCGTGGCCAAGAACGTGCGTTCCAACGTGCGCGAGCTCGAAGGCGCGCTGCGCAAGATCCTGGCGTACTCGCGCTTCAACCAGAAGGAAATCTCCATCCAGCTGGCCCGCGAGGCACTGCGCGATCTGCTGTCCATCCAGAACCGCCAGATCTCTGTGGAAAACATCCAGAAGACCGTTGCCGACTACTACAAGATCAAGGTGGCGGACATGTACAGCAAGAAGCGCCCGGCCAGCATTGCCCGCCCGCGCCAGATTGCCATGTACCTGGCCAAGGAGCTGACGCAAAAGAGCCTGCCCGAGATCGGCGAGCTGTTCGGCGGCCGCGACCACACCACCGTGCTGCACGCCGTGCGCAAGATTTCGGGCGAGCGCCAGCAGCTCACCGAGCTGAACCAGCAGTTGCACGTGCTGGAACAGACCCTCAAGGGCTGATGACCGTGCAATACGACCAGCCCGTTTTTGTAAGAACCTGTTCGGCGCTACACCGACGCAGAAAACACGTCCTTACAAGGCAAAATGGGGGGTTTATGGGCAGCAGGGGGGCACAACCCGTGCCGCTGCCCGCACCGTTCCAAAAAAGATCCACAAGCAAGGGGTTGATGACATGATCGTCCTGAAGGCAACACAAGACAAGGTACTCGCGGTTCTGCAATCGGTGGCTGGCATCGTGGAGCGTCGCCACACCTTGCCCATTTTGGCCAACGTGCTGATCCGCAAGACCGGCAACGCGCTGCAGCTGACGACCAGCGACCTCGAGATCCAGATCCGCACCACCGCAGAGCTGGGTGGCGACACGGGCGACTTCACCACCACCGTGGGTGCGCGCAAGCTCATCGACATCCTGCGCACCATGCCCAGCGACCAGACGGTGAGCCTCGAATCCGCCCAGTCCAAGCTGATCCTCAAGGGTGGCAAGAGCCGCTTCACCCTGCAAAGCCTGCCGGCCGAGGACTTCCCGCTGGTGCAGGAGTCGGCCGCCTTCGGCCCCGTGTTCGCCGTGCCGCAAAAAACCCTGAAGGACCTGCTGGGCCAGGTGTCGTTTGCCATGGCGGTGCAGGACATCCGCTACTACCTCAACGGCATTCTGTTCGTGGCCGAGGGCAAGCAGCTGAGCCTGGTGGCCACCGACGGCCACCGCCTGGCCTTTGCCAGCGCCACGCTCGATGTGGAAGTGCCCAAGCAAGAAGTCATCCTGCCGCGCAAGACCGTGATCGAACTGCAGCGCCTGCTGTCCGACGCCGGTGGCGAGAACCAGCCCCACATCGAGATGCAGTTCGCCAACAACCAGGCCAAGTTCACCTTTGGCGGCATGGAGTTCGTGACCAAGCTGGTCGAAGGCAAGTTCCCCGACTACAACCGCGTCATCCCCAAGAACCACAAGAACAGCATCACCCTGGGCCGTGCCCCGCTGCTGGCCAGCCTGCAGCGCACGGCCATCATGACCAGCGACAAGTTCAAGGGTGTGCGCCTGAATCTGGAGCCCGGCACCCTGCGCGTGGCGTCCAACAACGCCGAGCAGGAAGAGGCCGTGGACGAGCTCGACATCGACTACGGTGGCGACACCATCGAGATCGGCTTCAACGTGACCTACCTGATCGACGCCCTGGCCAACATGGGCCAGGACATGGTGAAGGTGGAGCTCTCGGACGGCAACAGCTCTGCGCTGCTGACCATCCCCGACAACGAAAGCTTCAAGTACGTGGTGATGCCGATGCGCATCTAGCCCTGCGCCGTGCCCCCGCCTTGCGCGCCGGGCACTCCGCATGAGCTATTGATTTGATAGCTGCTCGCCCCCATATGATGGGGATCAGAGCCCTATTTGAACCTTTTTCGACAGACACATTGGAAGCCGACCCCGGCTTCCCCGGATCCCAAGGCCCACCATGACCGCTGACAACAACCTGCCCGAGCAAGAAGAACCTACCGGCACTGGTGAGCCCGTTCCGCACAAGATCGACACCAACCAGGCCGGCGCCAGCGAAAGCTACGGCGAAGGCTCCATCACCATCCTCGAAGGCCTGGAGGCCGTGCGCAAGCGCCCCGGCATGTACATCGGCGATACGTCCGACGGCACCGGCCTGCACCACCTGGTGTTCGAGGTGGTCGACAACTCCATCGACGAGGCCCTGGCTGGCCATTGTGACGACATCGTCGTCACCATCCACTCCGACAACTCCATCAGCGTCACCGACAACGGCCGCGGCATCCCCACCGGGGTGAAGATGGACGACAAGCACGAGCCCAAGCGCAGCGCCGCCGAGATCGCGCTGACCGAGCTGCACGCAGGCGGCAAGTTCAACCAGAACAGCTACAAGGTATCGGGCGGCCTGCACGGCGTGGGCGTGAGCTGCGTGAACGCGCTGAGCATATGGCTGCGCCTGACCGTGCGCCGCGAAGGCAAGGTGCACCAGATCGAGTTTTCGCGCGGCTTTGTGCAAGACCGCCTGCTCGACAAGGTCGACGGCATCGAAGTGTCGCCCATGCGGGTGACGGGCGATACCGAAAAGCGCGGCACCGAAGTGCACTTTTTGCCCGACACCGAGATCTTCAAAGAGAACAACGACTACCACTACGAGATCCTGGCCAAGCGCCTGCGCGAACTCTCGTTCTTGAACAACGGCGTGCGCATCCGCTTGAAGGACGAGCGCACCGGCAAGGAAGACGACTTCTCCGGCGCCGGCGGCGTGCGCGGCTTTGTCGAGTTCATCAACAAGGGCAAGACGGTACTGCACCCCAATTCGTTCTACGCCGCAGGCGAGCGCCCGGCCGAGACGTACGGCGGCATCCCCGGCACGCACATCGGCGTGGAAGTGGCCATGCAGTGGAACAGCGCCTACAGCGAGCAGGTGCTGTGCTTCACCAACAACATCCCCCAGCGTGATGGCGGCACCCACCTGACCGGCCTGCGCGCCGCGATGACCCGCGTCATCAACAAGTACATCGAAGAGCACGAGTTCGCCAAGAAGGCCAAGGTCGAAGTCACCGGCGACGACATGCGCGAAGGCCTGTGCTGCGTGCTGAGCGTGAAGGTGCCCGAGCCCAAGTTCAGCAGCCAGACCAAGGACAAGCTGGTGTCCAGCGAAGTGCGCGCCCCCGTGGAAGACATCGTGGGCAAGCTGCTCACCGACTACCTGCAGGAGCGCCCGGCCGACGCCAAGATCATCTGCGGCAAGATCGTGGAGGCCGCCCGCGCCCGCGAAGCCGCCCGTAAGGCCCGCGAAATGACGCGCCGCAAGGGCGTGCTCGACGGCATGGGCCTGCCCGGCAAGCTGGCCGACTGCCAGGAAAAAGACCCCTCGCTGTGCGAAATCTACATCGTCGAGGGTGACTCCGCCGGTGGATCTGCCAAGCAAGGGCGCGACCGCAAGTTCCAGGCGATCTTGCCGCTGCGCGGCAAGATCCTGAACGTGGAAAAGGCCCGCTACGAAAAGCTGCTGACCAGCAACGAAATTTTGACGCTGATCACCGCCCTGGGCACCGGCATCGGCAAGGCCGGCGGCACCACCGGTGGCGATGACTTCGACGTGGCCAAGCTGCGCTACCACCGCATCATCATCATGACCGACGCCGACGTTGACGGCGCCCACATCCGCACCCTGCTGCTCACCTTCTTCTACCGCCAGATGCCCGAGCTGGTGGAACGCGGCCACATCTACATTGCCCAGCCACCGCTGTACAAGGTAAAGGCCGGCAAGGAAGAGCTGTACCTGAAGGACGCGCCCGCGCTCGACGGCTTCTTGCTGCGCATTGCGCTGAACCACGCCAGCGTGAGCACCGGCGGCGACAACCCGCAAACGCTGAGCGGCGACACCCTGACCGACCTGGCCACCAAGCACCAGGTGGCCGAGAGCGTGATTGCGCGCCTGAGCAACTTCATGGACCCCGAGGCCCTGCGCGCCATTGCCGACGGCGTGGCCCTGAACCTGGACGCCGCCGCCGAATCCGAAGCCAGCGCCGTGGCCCTGCAAGCCAAGCTGCGCGAGCTGAACACCACCGGCGCCCCGGCCGAAGTGGCCAGCGAGTTCGACGAACGCACCGACAAGCACGTGCTGCGCATCAGCCGCCGCCACCACGGCAACATCAAGAGCAGCGTGATCACGCAAGACTTTGTGCACGGCGCCGACTATGGCGCCCTGGCACTGGCCGCCAACACCTTCCGCGGCCTGCTGGGCGAAGGCGCCAAGGCCCTGCGCGGCGAAGGCGAAAAGCGCAAGGAAGAAAAAGTGGGCGACTTCCGCCAGGCCATGAAGTGGCTGATCAGCGAAGCCGAGCGCAGCACCAGCCGCCAGCGCTACAAGGGCCTGGGCGAGATGAACCCTGAGCAGCTGTGGGAAACAACGATGGACCCCAACGTGCGCCGCCTGCTGCGCGTGCAGATCGACGACGCCATCGAGGCCGACCGCGTGTTCACCATGCTCATGGGCGACGAGGTGGAGCCGCGCCGCGACTTCATCGAAACCAACGCGCTGCGCGCTGGCAACATCGACGTTTGATATTTGGATAGTTAGCTATCCGATCAACACCCATCCATCAAGCACCGCTTGCACTGAAAACGCCCGGCCCATGCCGGGCGTTCTTACGTCTGGTGCTGTAATAGACCTGCCTCGACCCTGACACCCATCATTCGACTCGCCACCATGCCAAAGCCACTCACCACCATCGCTGCCGCTGTTGCCGCACTGGCATTGACCGCCGCCGCATCGCCCGCCTGGGCGCAAACCTACAAATGCACCCAGCCTGACGGCAAAACCGCCTTCCAGGACCAGCCCTGCCACATGAGCGGCGGCACTGGGGGCAGCGTCCACATCAAGGTCACGCCGCCCTCCAGCGACCCCCTTCCGCCCAGTGCCTCGCCTGCACGGCAGCGCTCGCCTTACGCAGGCAGCACCGGGGCCGGCACGGGCACCAGCACGCAAACCGCCGACGCCCAGGCGGCTCAACAGGCGCGCCAGCAGGCCGAGGCCCTCAACCGCTCATCGCGGTGCAATTCCGCGCGCAGCAACCTGGGCGCGCTCAAGGCCCAGCGCCCCGTGTTCCAGTACGACAACAAGGGCGAGAAGCAGTACCTGGACGACAGCAAACGGCAATCGGAGATGGCTGCGGCACAGCGCGGCGTGGCGGAGAACTGCCGTTGACGCGGAGGGAGACAACTCGGAATGCCCCAATCCCAAGACCCCGCATCGCTCCAGCAACTGGCCCTGCGCCTGCAGGAGTTTGCGCAGCAGCGCGACTGGGGCCAGTTCCATTCGCCCAAGAACCTGGCCTCCGCTTTGATCGTGGAGGCCGGCGAGCTGCTGGAGCACTTTCAGTGGCTGACCGAGGAGCAGAGCCGGAATCTGCCTGCGGACAAGAAGCAGGCGGTTGCGCATGAGATGGCGGATGTGCTGTTGTACCTGGTGCAGATGGCTACGGCGCTGGATGTGGATCTGATCGAGGCTGCGAATGCCAAGGTGGGGATCAATGGGCAGAAGTACCCTGCGGATCAAGCGCGGGGGAGCCGTCGCAAATTCGACGAGCTGTAGTCGCTGACCTCTCGTGCACCACAATACCTCTGCCCGCAACGTCTGCAGCCATGCGGCGAGGGCAGGCGGGGCGGATAAAAAAGCGAAGCGCAGCACCCTGGATTTCAATGAACAAGAGTGGAGTGCTACGGGTTGTTGATCAGCAGCTCGCGGTACACAGCCAGGGGGTGATCGTATCCCCAGCCCTTTTCTTGGGCGGTCTTTGATCCAATCCACCGAACTTAAGCCAATCTACCCCTTGTAAGCCATGTTCGGATGCGGCTTCACATGGCGCCTGGGTCTGGGCTGAGATCGGCCCGCCACCCGGCGCACCAGATTCTTGCCCAGCAACGCAATCGCATCTGCAATCGAGCCCTGTATGTCCTGAATGGCCAGCAGCGCGCGCGCCAGCCAACGCTGCATCACGTGCGCTGCGTATGCGCGGTTGCACACCCGCTCATCGGGCTGCAACTGCTGGGCGGTCTGCGCTGCCATGCACACCAGTGCTGCCAGGTTGTCCGCCAGTACCTTGGCCGCCACATCCACCAGCAGTGCCTGCTGCGTCAGCCCAGAGATGCATTCGAGCTTGAGGCGCTGCTTGAGCCTCTTGAACGCCTCTTCAATGCGCCAGCGCTGGTGGTACAAGTGCCCAAACACCGATGCCGGGAAGTCCTGCGCGGGCAGGTTGGTTGCCATCACCCGCACCTGCCCGGTGCTGGATACACAGCGCACCAGCCGCACCCAGGGTGGTGCACCTGAGCACTCGTAGTCCTTGGCATCCTGCGCACTGGGCGCTCTCAGTTGCACCACGGCCTCAGCCTGGTGGCTTTGCAAGAACGCCTGCATGGCGCTCCAGCCATTGGCCTTGTCGCAGCGCATGCAAAAGCCTATACCCCGCTCCTGCAGATGGGCCACCAGCCAACTGGCGGGATAGCCCCGGTCCAGCACCAGCACATCCAAAGGCTCCAACTGCTCCAAAGCCTCGAACAACATCTGCCGCTCAGGCACCTGCGCGCCATGCACCCGGGCGTGCACGCACAGCTCAGCGCCAGGCCGGTACAAGGCAAACAGGCGCTGGTCCGCACTGGCCACCCGCAGCCGATGGCAGGCGCGCAAGGCAGGCATCAACACACTGGCGTCACCAGCCACCACGCGCCGCCCCCGCCAGCGTGGCACCCAGGCCTGCGCGCCCGCAAGCAAGCGCGCATTGAGCCCATGCAGGGCATTCCAATCGAGGTGGCTGCGGGCCTTGGCAAAGGCGCGATCAGAGACGCCGCGCACATACCCGAGCCCAAGCCCATCACCGTCAGAGCCCAGGCTGCCAAAGAAGCCGTCCAGCATGACTTGCTGGGAAGAGCCGCGCTGACACAGCAAGGCCCCGATGAGATGCGGCAAGGGCAGTTTGCGGCTGCGCGTGAAGGCATTGGGGTGCTGCGCCAGCCGTGCGGCTTGGGCAAAGGCATCGCTGTGGATGTGCTGGCTCAGCTCGCTGAGCAGGTGCGCAAGTGCAGTGCCATCAATGCCAAGGGTTAACCCTGAGTTTTCTTGCCATGGGGGTGTTCATTGTCAAGTGAAGATTTGCAAGAAAACCCAATCAAATCATTGGGTTACAGTGAGTATTTTAGCTTAAGTTCGGTGGATTGGTCTTTGATCTCATCGGCTATCGCATCGAGCTACTCTTGGCTGTAGATGCTCAGTCTTTTCCCTTGGCAGGTACTGGCGCACCAGGCCATTCATGTTCTCGTTGGAACCTCTTTGCCGAAGTGCTGACCGTGGTTAGAACATGATCTAACGGACTCCTTTGACAGATTATTTCAACGCCACTTGAGCAACTTCATGAGCTCAGGGTTCCAAGAAAATGCAAGTTATTTTTGACAATCATGACAAATCGTAGGTGTAACTTTTTGCTTCTCACTTGATGTATAAAACAGTTGGCCTTGGATCGAGTCATTCAAGATTTTTCCCTTTTATCATTTCACAGTATGCAAACATCGGCAAAATTTTATGAAAGCTTTTCCCATGATGCAAAGCTTCAAGAGTGCGTCAACAATGTGGTATCACAACTTGAAGCTCATGGGACATCTCAAAACAAGCCAGGAATGCTTTTGGGAAAAATTCAATCGGGAAAGACAAGAGGTTTTCTTGGGGTAATAGCCAAGGCTTTTGACAACGGTTTTGATATAGCAATCGTAGTTACAAAGGGTACAAAGACACTTGCGACGCAGACCGTAAGTAGAATTAGCAATGATTTTAAAATCTTCATCGAAGATGACAAAGTTGCTGTCTTTGATATCATGTCCATGCCTGAACGACTGACAAAATCAGAGCGGTCTAGGAAGCTAATAATCATCGCCAAAAAGGAAGTTAACAACCTCAAGCGGGTTATCGATCTTTTTAAAAGCAACAACTATCCAGATCTCAAAAGCAAAAAAGTTCTGCTCGTCGATGATGAGGCAGACATGGCTGGCGTTAGGTTTATAAAGAAGAAAAATACTGAAGAGGTTAAACAGGGATCAGTTGCTCAACAGCTTGATGACTTGCGGCGTTTTGTAAAGAAAACCTCCTTTTTACAGGTTACAGCAACGCCATATGCACTTTACCTTCAGCCAGAAGACTACTCTGACAAGAATACTGGATCCTTTGTTTTCATGCCTAAAAGGCCAGCGTTCACGGAGTTGCTCCCCATACATAGTGGCTATGTGGGAGGTGATGACTACTTCGGCGATTTCGATGAAAATGATCCTCGTCACTATTTATTTGTCGAGGTACCATCCGAGGAACAAGAGGTACTAAGGTCAGAGGATGGAAGATCAATTAGGATAGACCGGGTATGGACATCGAAGACTATCTCCGTGCTACGTCAGGCAGTAATGACATTTATCCTGGGAGTTGTTGTACGAAGAATTCAACAGAATGAAGCGGGACAACAAAGACTTGGAAAATTTGCGATGATCATCCACAATGATACGCAAAAGTCAGCGCACGGATTTCAGTGGACGACCGTTGAACGTATTCGAGTAGCATTTGAAGCAGGTGCAATCAATGACGATCAACGTTTCAAGGATCTCTTTGATATTGCCTACTCGGATTTGGAAGCCTCTGTCAAAGCCCATAAAAAAACCAAGATGCCCGGGAAATCTCTGGCATATAGCGAAATTAAGAAACTGATATCCAGCGAAGAAGTCAATGTGCAAATGGTCAACTCCGATGTGCAGGTGGCCCCTCTGCTAGATCCTGCTACCGCAGAACTGAAGCTAAGAGCGCAGGCAAATATTTTTATTGGTGGCAGTCTCCTAGATAGGGGAATCACCGTTCCATATTTAATTGCATTCTATTACGGACGTGACCCAAAGCGAATGCAAGCTGATACCGTGCTGCAACACTCTCGAATGTATGGGAATAGGCATCGCGATGACCTTGCGGTGACTCGATTTTATACATCAATCACCGTATTTCAACGCTTGAGGCAGATCGATGATTTAGAGACTGCGTTGAGAGAAGCGTTTGAAAAAGGTGGGCACGATGCTGGCGTTGTTTTTATAGAAAACGATGCATCAAAGGGAATAATTCCTTGCGCCCCTAATAAAATATCTCTAAGCAAAGTGGCAACAGTTAAACCTGCGGGGTATTATCTTCCAAATAACTTCGACACTACCGAGTCAACGAAATCCAACTCGGCACTTCAAAAACTCAATTCCAGACTAGAATCTCTGGTTAGTAAGTCTGTAGAAATGCACGAAGTTTCATTAGATGAAGCCCTCGAATTTATCAACCTAACCAAGTCAGCTATCAAGATACCACCTGGCTCTGCCTTTTCTTGGGATGCTATGGAGGGCTTGCTGAAATACTATGCAAAAACATCGGACAGTCAAATTGTCTATCTCATCGTAGAAACTGGTCGCGAATTAGGTAAAATTGAATCTGGAAGAAAGACCGGTCAATCTATAGTGGGTGGCCTTTCGATTCGAAAAGCACTGACGGATGAAAATCGTGTACTCCCTGCTTTGATAATGCTGCGCCAAAAGGGTGGAAAGCAGTTGGGCTGGGCAAGCAAAAGTAACTTTTGGTGGCCTGTATTAGCCGCTCCAGTTAATAGCGAACCCTGCGTATTTTCAAATCCCAAATAATATAATATTGGGGGCTTATAAGCCCCCAATATTATTCAATCGCACCAGCATGTCCCAACTGCTTACTTATATGGTCTGATATGACCCTTGCAAGAGGTTGAGGAAATGCATTTCCAATCAGTCGTTCAGCATCAGTTTTAACAATATTAAATCTCACCGAATCCGGAATTCCTTGCAATCTAGCCGCCTCCCTGAGCGTTAACGTTCTTACCTTGTCATAGTGAAGAAATCTGCCACTACCAGGGTTATGAAAATTCGTAGTAATAGTCCTAGAAATTCCATCGCGATGTAGTTTAGAATACGCTTGCGAAAAATACCTTCTTGACCGACCACGTACTCCGTCGCCCAAAAGAACTCCACCTTCAGGAATGTCTTTCAAACGCCGAATAGTTTCTGGCCTGTGATTCCAGGGCTCATGATCGAAAGCATGTGAAGCCCCTTTTCTAAGGATTTTGGCATATGCGCTGCCTTCATTCTTATATGATTGAGGCTCACCCCCTTCAACTGCCTCAGGCAGATCTCCTAGCGCGTCCTGAAGAGTCACCAACTTATTTAATTTCTTTCCATGACTCAACAAATATGCTGGAAGCTCATTTGACCAATCGACCCTAACATCCCCCAACAATCCTAAAGATATTATTCCTTCCTTTGTTGAAGGATCAACGAACTTCTGAGATCCATAGTCAAATACTGGCACACAGCCCAGATGAGTTGGCAATGGCAAAGTTGGGATAACCCCTGTGTCGCGGTGATAACCAATAACAATTGCTCGGGTTCGAGTTTGCGGAACACCGTACAAAGCAGAATTTAAAACCCCTGTCCATACGTTATATTGAGCACGAGCAGACTGCAGCTTTTTTTGAAAAGCCTTGTATTGAAGCAATCGCTCTACATTTTCCATCACAAAGAAATTTGGTTGCATTTGATCTATCAATCGGAAATAGCTATTCACTAGGCGATTGCGTGGATCACTTTCCTGCCGAGGTCCAGCCTCACTAAATCCTTGACACGGAGGGCATCCCAAAAGACCTATGACATTGTTTCCATCAACATGCTTGGAAATAGCCCCATATCGCAATTGCCGTATATCCATATCGACATACTTAGCATCAGGCCCTGCATGAGACAAATATACAGCCTTGGCATGCGGATCTATATCATTTAGAAGTAATGTTTCGTATACACCATTCTCGCTAAAGCCTCTTGCAACAGATCCAATTCCCGCAAAAACCTCAATTAGGCCGAGCCTATTTCTAGGCAGCAATTTAGGTTCAGAATTTCTTGATGGCTCAACTCTCATACCCATATTTAATCACATTTTCACAACAAAGCAAGATTTCTTTTGTTGGCGTCATTTGCAAACGAAAAGTTTTACTAGATACACCCAGTAGTGCACAAATAGCACTTATTAAGAGTTTACCCTTTCAACAGATTGGTCCCAACTCCGTATCGCCCCGGTTAGCAGTGCATACAGAAGAGATTATGATATGTCAAAGACTGATAGCCAAGTCTACTGGATAGCACTATTTGTCGTGGGCCAGCAATCCCCATCCGTATTAGAGCCACCAATACGCATAACCAAAATTCATTAGCTTTTTCTACTCCTGCTTTTAAGTTGTGATCTCGTCAAGACCTATTTGCACCCTTTACCTGGACTTTCAGTCAACGCCAAGGCTCGCCCTATCGCTCATCCTTTATCTCGATCCACGTTCCCACATTGGGCGACGCGCCTGAACCGGGGCCGCCAGATGCCGACCTGCGCGCCACCGTGCTCGGGCAGGACGATCTATACGACCTCGGGATCGCAGCAGTGGTTGATGCCTGGGTGTAACAGCCCAGGACGCCGCCGTCGGATGACTGCAGCAAGCTGGGGTCGCCGTCCTTGACCGACGAGCCTGGGTGATAGTCATTGACGCGCAGGATCATCACCAGTTGCACCGGGGAACTTGGTTGGTCGCCGTCGAACTGGTAGACGGGTCTCGTAACCCAGGCCGGTGTCTTTGATGTAGGCGAATGCTTCTAGAACCACTCTGTCTGCAGATCTTGGGGCACGTCCTCGCGCACGGTGACGTGTGCAGGCTGGCTTGCATGAAACCTGTGTAGGCGCGGTCCAGTTTGGGCTCGGCACCCCTGCGGATGCCAGCCGACTTGGGGCTGGCTTTTGACATCCAATTGGCAGTAAGCGCAATGCGGGCTGAGCCCGCCGTAGACATTGCGGCAAAGCCGCAGCATACATTCACTCACAATGCAGGCTCCCGCTAATCCGCAATACGGCCCCGCATCGCCCAAGCCATGCCGACTACGACCACCAACGACACCGACGACGATATCGATGCATCCTCCCCCGGCTGGGACGCCATCTCCGCCCGCCTGGGCCAACTCTACCCCGGCCAGGAGCCCAAGCACTTCGGCACCCTGATCTCGCGCATGCCGGGCGGGCCCGACCCGCTGGACGGCATCAGCGCGTGGCGGCGCATGGACCCGGTGCCGCACTGGCACTTTGTCACCTATGGGTTCAGCGAGCTGTATGCCAAGGAGTCGGGCGACCCGGCGGTGAGTGGCTACGGGTTTGAGCTGACCTTTCGGCTGGCGATAGCGCCGGGCTCTGCCGCAGAGGCCACCGATGCGGATGCCGAGCCCCCAACGTGGGCGCTGAGCTTTTTGCAGAACCTGGCGCGCTATGTGTTCCAGAGCGGCAATGTGTTTCGCGATGGGGATTGGATGACCGCCAACGGCCCCATTGCGCTGGCGCAGGCCACGCAGATCTGCTCCATGGGCTTTGTGACCGACCCGGAACTGGCGGAGCCGCTGGCCACACCCAATGGCTCAGTCGCATTTTTGCAGGTGGTGGGCTTGACGCTGGACGAAGAGTGCGCGGCCAAGCAGTGGCGCACGCGCAACCTGCTCGATGTGCTGGCCCCGCACATGCCGCTGTGGGTGACCGATCTGGGCCGCGCATCGCTGCTGGCCAACCCGGCGGTAAAGCAGCAGGTGGACGAAGGCGCGCGGCGGGATGGGTCGTCGAGCGGGTATCTGTTTACCGATGTGCTGGGCCTCAAACAGACTAAGCGGCTGCTGCGCAAGCCGCTGACGCAGGTGACCCTGGGTGCCCGCCAGGTGGAGGAGCTGGTGGCCCTGCTGCCGCTGCGCCTGCCGTTTGGCCGCACGCTGCGCGTGGCGGGGCACGAATGGCAGTTGCTGCTGGAGCCTGCGGGTGCCGATGGCCAGAACGCGGTGGAGTGGCCGGGCGAGGGGGAGGGTGCTGTGGTGCTGCGCCTAACCGACGCCACGGTGCAGCAGTTTGCGCAGACGGTCCAGCCGCGTGAGGGCAGCTATGTGCTGCCGCTGCTGCCCGAGGTGAAGTGGCTGGTGCAGAAGACGACCATCACGGATTCGACCGGGAAGGTCGTTGAAGTAATCGGATGATCAGCCGCAGCTAAGCAAGCGCGGTCCATAGGGTTTGCATTCGACCGCACGACTAGGCGGGGGAGCCGCCGACAGTGCTGTAGCACGGCAAGGCGCCCCAACGACGTCAGGCGGTCGAACGCAAAGCCGTACTTATTCTTGCTTGGTCTGCTTCCAAATGCGGTCAGCCCGCTCCCACGCGGCCTTGGCTGCGGGCTCCGCGTCCTTCCAGCTCAGGCGGCTGGTCTCGCGGTCCGAGTCCCAGCGCGTCTGCAGGTGGCCGCGCGCGTCGTCCCAGTCGCTGCGCCCGTCGATCACGCTCTGGTAGCCGTGGCGGTAGGCAGGCGCGTAGTCGTCATAGGTGTAGGCGTCGGAGTAGTAAGGCTGCCGGCCATGGGCGTCGCGCCAGTAGGCGTCTTCTGCCGTGGGGTTGACGGCTTCTGCGGCACCCTTGCCGGCCAGGCCGCCGACCACTGCGCCGACAACTGCCCCCACGGCGGTACCGATGGGGCCGCCGACGGAGCCGACTGCCGCGCCGGTAACCGCACCGCCCGCAGCGCCGATGCCGGTGCCGACGGGGTGGGCACCGGGTGCGCCGGTGATGGGATCAGGGTTGAGGTCTGGGTTGATGGTGTCTCGGGCCATGGTGTGCTCCTGGTGTTGTCGGGTGGAACTCCATGGTCCATGCACCCGCGCTGGCGTGGCGTAGGCAAACGGCCCAATGCCGTGCCAGAGGGCAGGGCCTACCTACAACACCCTGCGCGGCGCGGCCGTGGCCGCATCGCCGCTGTTGGGCGTGCCTGTCGATTCGATCAGCAGGATATGCGCCTCGGCACTGGCGCGCGGGCGGTGCTCCACCCCCTTGGGCACCACATAGAGCTGGCCGGGGTGCAGGGTGACCATGGCGCCGTGGGGCAGGTCGATCTCCACGGTGCCTTGCAGCACCAGGAAGAAGTCGTCGGTGTCGGGGTGGCTGTGCCACTGGTACTCGCCTTTGATCTTGGCGACCATGATGTCGTGGCCGTTGAACTCGGCCACGGTGCGTGGGGCCCAGTGGCCGGTGAACTGGCTGAGCTTGTGGGCCAGGTCGATGGCGGGGACGGCGGTGGCGGCGTTGGTGGTGTCAGGCATGGGGTAAGTTGGCTGTATGGCTTGGCTATACCGCACCGATGGGCGGGTTGCGTGCAGTTTCGCCACTGGGCGCGGGGCGGTCTTGTACATTTGTTGCATGCACGCCGGGGACCCAAGCTCCTCCTCTTCTTCCTCATCGCCCAGCCAGCGCGACTGGGCCGAGATGCGGCCGCTGGCGTCGGGCGGGGTGACGCTGCTCAACGCGCATTTCACGCAGCACCGGTTCGAGCGGCACAGCCACGAAACGTATTCGATCGGCGTCACGCGCTCGGGGGTGCAGACCTTTGCCTGCCGGGGTGCGCGCCATGCCAGCCTGGCGGGCGATGTGATCCTGTTCAACCCCGATGAGCCGCACGACGGCAGCCGGGGCACGGAGGCGGGGTTCGGCTATTCCATGCTGTACGTGGATGCCGCGCTGGTGCATGCGTGGATGGGCGACCGTGGCGCAGCCGGTGGCGGCGCGCACAACCGCAGCAGCATGGCCACCCGCTACTTCAAGGCACCGCTGGTGCACGACCCGCAGGGTGCGCTGCTGCTGCAGCAGGCCGTGGCGGCGGTAGCCGAGCGGCAGGAGTCGCTGCACGGGGAGGAGCGCACGGCCGCGGCCATAGTGGCGCTGCTGTGCCGGCATGGCGAGTTGCGCCGGCCCTGGGCGGCCACCAGCCTGGATGCAGGCCGCGCACGCATGGCCCTGGTGCGTGAGTACCTGGACGCGCACTTTGCCGACGACGTAACAGTGCAGGCCCTGGCCACGCAGGCGGGCCTGTCGCGCGCGCACCTGACCCGTGCGTTTACCGCCACCTATGGCATGGCGCCGCACGCCTACCTGAACATGGTGCGCATTCGCCAGGCCCAGGCCGCCCTGCGGCAGGGCGGCGCGGTGGCCGATGTGGCGGCGGCCTGCGGCTTTGCCGACCAAAGCCACCTCACGCGGCGCTTCAAGGGCCAGGTGGGCATGGCGCCGGGACGGTGGCTATCGCACATGCAGGCTGGCTGATCAATCGCCAAAAGGGGGGTGTTGCGCCCACCGCACAGCCCATGGGTACCCGCACCTAAGTTGCTGCACACCGCTGTAAGCAGTTGCAACCCGATGCTAGAGTGCGCGGGCGGGTTCGCCCGCCTGCGTGGGGAGCGCAGTACCACCCAACAACGAATCCAACATCCATCATGCGTTTCCTGACGAGATACTTCCGCGCGCTGGTTCTGATCACCGCTGCGCTGGCCCTGGTGGGCTGCACCGCGCCCCGGGCCAAGCCGGACGCCGACCTCAAGGCCAAGCAGTTCACGCCCCAGGCCGAGACGGCTTCGCTCTACATCTACCGCAGCGAGATGACCGGCGCATCCGCCCCGATGACGGTCAGCGTCAACAACCAGTCGCTGGGCAAGACCAATGCCCGCACCTACTACCAGCTGGAGGTGGCGCCGGGAAGCTACACCGTGGTTTCGTCGGCCGACAACACATCCACGGTCACCGTCGAAGCCGAGGCGGGCAAGAGCTACTACGTGTGGCAGAAGGTCACGATGAGCATGGGCTCGGGCACGGCGCGCGCCCAGGTGTCGCTGGTGAACGAGGCCCAGGGCCAAAAGGGCGTGCTCGCCAGCAAGCTGCTGACCACCAAGGTGCGCCCCAGCGCGTTTGGCGTCGGCCCGGCAGCTGGCAGCCCGCCGGAGGCGCCGGCAGCCGCACCGGTGGCACGCCGTGCAGCAGCAGGGCCAACGCCTGCGTCACCCACGGCAACCGCCGCGATGTCGATGCCGCATTTCGTGCCCGACGCCAAGCCAGTGAGCCGCGTCGCCAGGCCAGCAGCAGCCCCAGCACCAGCCGCGCAAAACGTGCCCACCGCCGCCTCCGTGCCCGTGGTGAGCCCTGCCCAGCCTGCACCCGTAGCAACGGCTGCCGCCGCAGCGCCTATGCTCACCAGCCAGAAGGAGTCGCGC
>NZ_LMIH01000006.1:97373-251444 GCF_001428645.1 Acidovorax sp. Root217 | reverse complement strand
GCCAGCAGGTGCTGAGCGCGCCCTGATCGCTCTACCGATCAACCGATCTTTCAAGCCAGTGTTTCCGCCGGGCAGGATGGCCCCCAGAGGTTCGGCTGCCTGCGCGCGGAACTTCAGCAACCCCGATACTGAGATCAATACCCATGCGTTTGACAAGATTCTTGAGTGCCCTCGCCCTGGGCACCACCGTGCTGGCCCTGGTGGGTTGCGGCACCATCACCCCGCAAGCCCTTGACGGCAAGCAACTGGAGAGTCTGAAAAACCAAACCCTGGCCTCGACCGCCCGGGAGAAATCTGACTTTGGCATGCTTACGCCGGGCTCGGCCATGGTGGGCGGACTGATCGGTGGGCTAATTACGCTCAGTGCGGGCAACAAGCTTGTTGCAGATCACAACCTGCAAGATCCGGCCGTACCCATCTCCCTTGGTCTGGCGAGGGTGCTGGAGAACCACCAAGGCACGCGCCTTGTAGCTCCCGCAATAGCAACGGACGTCGTCGAGGCCCCGCAAATCGCAGCCGCTGGAAAAGGCAAGGCCAAGTTCGTACTCGATGTCAAAACAACCAATTGGAGTGCCTCCTACTTTCCGACGGTTTGGGGCCGTTACCGGGTCAACTATTGGGGGATAGCACGATTGATCAATGTAGACACCCAAGCCGTCGTCGCGCAAGGGTTTTGCCGTCGCACGCCTGAGGCCAACAGCAAGGCGCCCACTTATGACGAGCTCTGGGCTGACCAGGCAGCGGTCGCGAAAAGGGAGCTTGAACTGATCGCGCAGGAATGCGTGCAGATGCTCGCAACGCAGATGTTCCCCGGGGCCGCCATACCAGCGCACGCCATGGCGCCCGCTGTCGCAACGCCCGTATCCCCCGCGGCACAAACCACGTCGACAACCCTGTCTGCGGTCCCTGCCGCAGCGCCAGCACCCGTACCGGCGCCTGTTGCCGTGGCAGCGCCTGCTGCGGCAGCCCCGGCTCCCGTGACGGCCAGCCCAGCGGCGCCCGCGGCCCCGGCAGGCGCCACCGTGTCGATGCCGTTCGTGCCCGACTCCAAGCCAATGGGCCGTGCCGCCCCGCCACCAGCAGCAGCCCCCGCAGCGCAAAGCGTACCTGCCTCCGCCACCGTGGCCGTGGTGAGCCCAGCCCAGCCTGCACCCGCACCGACCGCCGCCGCAGCAGCGCCCATGCCCGCCAGCAAGAAAGAGTCGCGCCTGCAGTGGCTCAAGCAGATGCGCGATGCCAACCTGATCACCTCGGGTGAGTACGAGACCAAGCGCCAGCAGGTGCTGAGCGCGCCCTGATAGACCAGGGCAGTCCACCATCCATCCATCGAAGGGCCCACAAGGGCCCTTTTTTCATTGCGCGCTGGGCGCGCCTGTAGGACGATGCGCACCCGCATTGCCCGTGGCATCCGACCCCCGCGGGGGCGCTCGCGTGGTCCGATAGTCCCTTTGCATTTACAGGAGCCAACCATGTCTGAAAAGAAAGCCAGCGTTCATTGGGAAGGTGCGGGCAAGACCGGCCAGGGCCAGGTGAGCACCGAGACCGGCGCGCTCGACAAGCACCCCTATGGCTTTGGCAGCCGCTTTGGCGATGACCGCAAGGGCACCAACCCCGAGGAGATCGTGGGTGCGGCGCATGCCTCGTGCTTCACCATGGCGTTTGCCTTTGCGGCCGAAAAGGCGGGCATTGCCACCGAGGTGATCGACACCACGGCTGCGGTGCGGCTGACCAAGGAGGGCGATGGCTTTGTCATCGACCGCATTGCGCTCACGCTCAAGGCCAAGGTGCCGGGCATGGACGAGGCGGCCTTCCAGAAGCTGGCGGCCGAGGCCAAGGCGAACTGCCCGCTGTCGAAGGCGCTGGCCGCGGTGCCGGAGATCACGCTGACGGCGACGCTGGTCAACTGAACTTCGCGAGTGCATCACCAGGCCTGCAACGGCCCGGTGAGTAGGGCTGGGCCGCTTCACGCGCCCAGCCCTTTCTTTTGGCTGCTGCCCAGTCTTTAGCGCAGCGCGCCGGCCAATGCGGCGAAAGCCAGGCGGTCATAGTTGTGCGTGAAGGCGGTGTTGGGCACGGGGTGCGACGAGAGCTTGACCACCACCAGCTGCGCGGCCGGGTTGATGTGGATGTGCTGGCCCATGAGGCCCTTGGCCTCGAAAGTGCCATCGGCATCGTGGGGCAGCCACCAGTGGTTGTGGTACGAGTAGCCTGCGCGCATGGTCTGGCCGGCGGCCTTGAACGTCTCGGGGTCGGCGCCCTTGCGCAGCTCGGCCACGGTGGCGGCGGAGATGACCTGCTTGCCGTTGAAGTGGCCGTTGCGGCGCAACATTTCGCCCAGGCGGCCCAGGTCGCGCAGCGTGGCGTTGACGCCCACGCTGGTGGACTGGGTGCCGTTGGGGTCGGTGAAGACATAGGCGTCTTGCTCGGCGCCGATGGGGGCCCAGATGCGCTCGGACATCAGGGTGGCAAAGCTCTTGCCGGTCACGCGTTGCAGGATCCAGCCGATGACCTCGGTGTCCACCGTCTTGTAGTTGAAGCCCTTGCCGTGCTCGCCCTCTTTCTGCACGGTGGGCAGGTAGTCGAACAGTGCCTTGGCACCCGGATAGTTGGGTGGCGCGGGCACCAGGCCGGCGGCGATGAGGTACTGGAAGATGCCCGAGGCGGGGTTGGCAAAGTCTTCGGCGTACTGTACGCCGGTGGTCATGTCCAGAGTCTGCTGCACGGTGGCATCGGCCCAGGCGCTGCCGGCCAGCTCGGGCAGGTAGCGGGTGACGGGGGCGGCGGGGTCGATCAGCCCCTGCTGGATCAGCTCGGTGGCCAGCAGGCCGGTGAGCGACTTGCTCATGGACCACAGCACATGGGGCACGTGCGGCTGGTTGCCGACGTAGTGGCGCTCGTACACCACGCGGCCCTGGTGGATGACCAGCAGGCCGTCGGTATAGGTGGCCTTTTGCCAGTTGGCCAGCGTGGTCTTGGCGCCCTTGTCGTCGAGGAAGGGCAGGCCGTCGAGCTCGCGCGGCGCAGCCTGCAGTTCGCTCCCGGGGCCTGGGCCGCGCGCAATGTTGGCGGTGGGCCCCAGCTCGCGCAGGTGGTGCAGGGCCCAGCGGGCATTGGGGTACTTGAGGATGTTGGCCAGCCGCACCTGCTTGTCGGGCGGGGGCGGAAAGCCCTGCATGAGCTTGAGCGCGATGGGGTCGGTAGCGTCGGGTGGTGGCAACGCAGGTTGCGCGTGGCTGGCCTGGGCCAGGGCGAGAAAGGCCGTGGCGACGGCAAGCGACAGGGCGCGGCGGGGCGGGTGCATGGTGGATATCTCCTGGGGAAAATTAGGGGTTGGCAGGGGGTGGGGAAAGAGGGGCGCAGCTCAGGTGGGCCAGGGCACGGTCATGGCAGGGCCCCAGCGCCTGCGGTGGGTGCTGGCGCAGGCCGGCGCCAGACCTGCGTCTTGCCGAACAGCGCGATGCCCACGTAGGCGTGCACGCGCAGCTGGTCGGTGCCGGCGGGGGTGAGGGTGGCGCTGTAGGTCTTGGCGTTCTCGCGGTTGTAGATTTCGCCTGTGTGTTCGTTGGCGCCGCTTGCCTTGAAGCCCGAGAGAAGGGTCATGCCCAGGGCCGGGCGCTTGTCGGCAAACTCACCCGCCTGGCCGGGGCCGGCCATGGAGCGGTTGGCCATGACCTTGACGACCTTGCCGCACAGGGTGGCGCTGCCGCTGCTGCAGGGCGCGACCTCGACTTCGAGGTTGCCGCTTTCGGTGACCCAGCGGCCCAGCGGGGCCCGGGGTTCGGCGCCGGCCTGCTGGGCACCGGCGGGTGGCAGTGCGGCGTACAGGGTGAGCGCGGCCAGCAGGTGGAAGGCGGTGGCAGACTGCGGTGTCATGGAGGAGCCCTCGTGGTGAAGTTCAGGAAGACTGCATTGAAGCCAGCCCAGGTATCGGGCGTTTGTCCTGGCGGGGGCTTTTGGTGTGCGCAGGTGTCGCTGCCGGGTGCGGACAAGTTGGGATACAAACCCGCTGCGGGCGCGCCCGCATTGCCTGGAGAATCGAGCCCATGCAGCAGCAGCCTGAAGACCATGTACTGATCGTCGACGACGACGCCGGCATCCGCGAGCTGGCGGCCCAGTACCTGCGCAAGCAGGGCCTGCAGGTGAGCGTGGCGGCCGATGGGCGGCAGATGCGCGCGGTGCTGGCGGGCACGCGCATCGACCTGCTGGTGCTGGACCTGATGCTGCCCGGCACCGACGGCATTGCGCTGTGCCGCGAGCTGCGCAGCCCGGGCGCACCGGCGCTGCCCATCATCATGCTCACCGCGCGCAGCGACGAGGCCGACCGCATCCTGGGCCTGGAGCTGGGGGCCGACGACTACGTGACCAAGCCCTTTGCAGCGCGCGAGCTACTGGCGCGCATCCACGCGGTGCTGCGGCGCACGCGCATGCTGCCGCCGAACCTGGCAGTCACCGAGCCGGCGCGCGAGCTGGCCTTTGGCGACTGGCGGCTGGACACCACGGCGCGCCACCTGCTGGACGCCAGCGGCGCGGTGGTGGCCCTGTCGGGTGCGGAGTACCGGCTGCTGCGCGTGCTGCTGGACCACCCGCAGAGCGTGCTGACGCGCGACCAGTTGCTGCAGCTGACGCAGGGGCGCGATGCCGAGGTGTTCGACCGCTCCATCGACCTGCTGGTGAGCCGGGTGCGCCAGCGCCTGGGCGACGGCGTGCGCGGCTCGCGCTACATCAAGACGGTGCGCAACGAGGGCTATGTGTTCTGCGCCGCGGTGCAAGCCGCGCAGGCAGGATCGGGAACGGCATGACGCGCTGGTGGCCGGACTCGCTGTTCGGGCGCATCCTGCTGGTGCTGGCCCTGGGCCTGGCGCTGGCGCATGCGCTGACCTTCATGCTGGCAGTGACCGAGCGCAGCATGAGCATGCGCAACGCCATGGTGGGCTACCTGGCGAGCGACGTGGCCAGCTCGGCGGCAGTGCTGGAGCGCCTGCCCGCCGAGGAGCGCAGCCAGTGGCTCACGCGCCTGGCGCGGCGCAACTACCGATTCGTGCTGGCCGAGCCGCTGCCGGTGCCTGCCAGCCAGTCGACCCTGGCCGTGATGGTGGCGGGCGCCGTGGCCGCCGCGCTGCCGCCGGGGCGCACGGTGCAGGTGGTGGACCCCGGCGTGCCCGGCACCGAGCTGCGGCTGCAGCTGCGCCTGGCCGACGGCACGCCGCTGGCGGTGGACATGGACGAGCCCCGGCTGCAGGTGTCGCGCTGGGTGCTGGCGGCCCTGGCGCTGCAGCTGGCGGTGCTGGTGGGCCTGTGCGCCTGGGCCGTGCGCGCGGCCACCCGCCCCTTGAACGCGCTGGCCGAAGCGGCCGATGCCCTGGGCGCCGCGCAGGCGGCGGTGCCCCTGGCCGAGGACGGTCCGCGCGAGGTGGTGCGCGCCGCCGCCGCCTTCAACCGCATGCAGCAGCGCATACAGGCGTACCTGCAGGAGCGCATGCAGATCCTGGCGGCGGTGTCGCACGACCTGCAGACGCCCATCACGCGCCTGCGGCTGCGCGCCGACCTGCTGGACGACGCGACCCTGCGCGACAAGCTGCATGCCGACCTGGCCGAGATGCAGTCGCTGGTGGAGGAGGGCATTGCCTACGCGCGCTCGCCCCAGGCCGTGCGCGAGCCGCTGCAGCGCGTGGACATGCGCGCGCTGGTGGAAAGCCTGGCCATGGACTATGCCGACGCGGGCATGCCGGTGCGCGTGCTGCAGGCGGCAGAGGGCATCTGCGAAACGCGCCCGCAGGCGCTGCGCCGGCTGCTGTGCAACCTGGTGGACAACGCGCTCAAGTTTGCGGGAAGTGCCGAGCTGGCGGTGGAAGCCGGAACACAGTGCCCCTGGTGCGTGCGCGTGCTGGACCGCGGCTCGGGCATACCCCAGGCGGACCTGGCCACCGTGCTGCAGCCCTATGTGCGGCTGGAGGATTCGCGCAACCGCGGCACGGGCGGCACGGGCCTGGGCCTGGCCATTGCGAACGAACTGGCCCAGGCGCTGGGCGGGCGCCTGGTGCTGGCGCCACGCGAGGACGGCGGCGAGGGACTGGAGGCACGGGTCGAGTTGCCGTCATAGCGCTGCCGCCGGGCCGCGCTGGTACAGTGCCCTTTCCGTGGATTGACTCGTGACAGGGAACGCCATGACAGACAGCAGCAGCAGCAACAGCCACATCCGCATTGGCATCGGCGGCTGGACCTTCGAGCCCTGGCGCGACAACTTCTACCCGGCAGGCCTGTCGCACGCCAAGGAGCTGCACTACGCCAGCCGCCAGCTCACGGCCATCGAGGTCAACGGCACCTACTACAGCACCTTCAAGCCGCCCACCTTTGCCAAGTGGCACGGCGAGACGCCCGATGGCTTCTTGTTCTCGCTCAAGGCCAACCGCTTTGCGACCCACCGGCGCGTGCTGGCCGAGGCGGGCGATTCGATCAGCCGCTTTGTCGACAGCGGTATCTCCGAGCTCAAGGACAAGCTCGGCCCCATCGTCTGGCAGTTCATGCCCACCAAGCAGTTCGAGCCAGGGGATTTCGAGGCCTTTCTGGCCCTGCTGCCCCAGGCGGTGGACGGGCGCACGCTGCGCCATGTGCTGGACGTGCGGCACGAGAGCTTTGCCACACCGGCCTTCATCGAACTGGCGCGCCGGTATGGGTGCGTGCCGGTGCACACCGATTCCGAAAAATTCCCGGCCATCGCCGATGGGGCGGCCGATTTTGCCTACCTGCGGCTGATGCGCAGCCAGGCCGACGTGCCCACCGGCTACACGCCCGAGGTGATTGCGCAGTGGGCGCAGGGCGTGCGCGCCTGGACCGGCGGCGAGCGGCCCCGCGATGTGTTCGTGTACTTCATCAACGGCGCGAAGGAACGTGCGCCGGCGGGGGCCATGGAGCTGATCAAGCAGCTGGGGATCGCGCTGCCAAAGTCAGAGCAGCGCACCACACAAGCGTTGTTCTAGACCGTTTCGCGCTGCGTGAAGCCCTGCGGTGGCTCACCGCCATCGGGCACATTGCCCACCACCACGCGCTCCACCTGCGCCTGCGCGGGCCCCTGGTGCGCCCAGTCGACGAGCGCCTGTATGGCCTGTGGAGTGCCCCAGGCGCAGGCCTCCACCCGGCCATCGCTGCGGTTGCGCACCCAGCCCTGCACGCCCAGGCGCTTGGCTGCCTGGGTCATGGACCAGCGGTAGCCGACCCCCTGCACATGGCCGGTGATGAGGAGGTGGCGGGTGATGAGGTTGTCGGAGTCCATGGCCGGCACTGTACCGCGAGCCTTGCAGGGCAGGCACGCCGGGGGCACACTGCCTGCATGAGCCCCACCGCGCGCAATGCCCTGCCCGCCATCGACACCGACCGCTGCACCGGCTGCGGCTGGTGCATCGGCGTGTGCCCGCCGCACGTGCTGTCGCTGCAGGTGCAGGGGCCGCACAGCTGGGGGCCCAAGCGATCCATGCTGCACGACGAGCCGGGCTGCACGGGGTGCGCGCTGTGTGCGGTGCGTTGCCCGTTCGATGCGATACGCATGGTGCGAACCACGGGCCATGCAACGACCGCTTGACGCCCCCCAGGCCGAATCCGCTACACTGGCAGCCATGTCGTACACCTCCATCCACACCGCATTTGCTGCCGCTGCCCCCATGGGCATGGCCATGATGCTGCCTGCGTTCACGCGGGCGATGGGTGCACGAATGATTACCACCATTACCCCCGCGGCCACCTGAGCACGCGCAGGTGGCCGTTTCGGCAGCCACCTGGTGATCGCTCTCCTCTCCTCCCCGGAATGAACGAATGAAACCCAGCTCTGGCAGCTGGGTTTTTTGTTTTGTTCGTTTGTTTTTTGGCTGCCTGGCAGCCAGCAACCCGGAGAAGGAAGCTCTTTATGTACCGCGATCCCGTCCAATCCCTTCAGCCTGAGCAGCACAGCATTGCCACGACCATGGCCATGCCTGCTGCCACCCGCCCCCTGCGCGTGGGCATGATCGGCATCGGTACCGTGGGCGCGGGCACCTTCCGCGTGCTGGCGCGCAACCAGGCCACCATTGCCGGGCGCGCGGGGCGCGGCATCGAGGTGGTGGTGGTCGCAGCGCGCAACCTGGCGCGCGCCGCCGGCGTGGTGGGCACCGGCGTGGCGCTGACCAATGACCCGATGCAGGTGGCCACCCACCCCGACGTGGATGTGGTGGTGGAGGCCGCGGGCGGCACCGGCCCGGCGCGCGAGTGGCTGCTTGCGGCCATGGCGGCGGGCAAGCATGTGGTGACGGCCAACAAGGCGCTGCTGGCGGTGCATGGCAACGAGCTCTTCGCCGCCGCGCGCCAGCACGGCGTGGCGCTGGCCTATGAGGGGGCGGTGGCCGTGAGCATCCCCATCATCAAGGCGCTGCGCGAGGGCCTCACGGCCAACCGCATCGAGTGGGTGGCGGGCATCATCAACGGCACCACCAACTTCATCCTGAGCAAGATGCGCGACGAGGACCTGGGGTTTGCAGAGGCGCTTGAGCAGGCGCAGGCCCTGGGCTATGCGGAGGCGGACCCGGCCTTCGACATCGAGGGCGTGGACGCAGCGCACAAGATCACGCTGCTGGCGGCCAACGCCTTCGGCATGCCGGTGCGCTTTGCCGATGCGCAGGTGGAGGGCATCACCGCGCTGCAGGGGCTGGACGTGGCGTGTGCCGAGCAGTTGGGCTACCGCATCAAGCTGCTCGGCGTGGCGCGAAAACGGTCGGATGGCGTGGAACTGCGCGTGCAGCCCGCGCTGGTGCCGGCCACGCACCTGCTGGCGCATGTCAACGGCTCGATGAACGGCATACTGGTCAAGGGCGATGCGGCCGGGGTGACCATGTACTACGGCGCGGGCGCGGGCTCGGAGCAGACGGCATCGGCCGTGATCGCCGACCTGGTGGACGTGGCGCGGCTCGACGGCACCCACGCCGCGCAGCGCGTGCCGCACCTGGGCTTTCACGCCCACGCGGTGGACGAACACCTGGCCGTGCTGCCGCGCGCCGCTGTGCACACGCGCCACTACCTGCGCGTGCCCGTGCACCTGGCGCAGGACATCGAGGCCGTGGGCGCCTGGCTGGCGGCGCAGCATGTGCCGGTGGTGCAGGTGGCGCTGGCGACCGAGAAATCGCTGCCCCCCGGCAGCGGCGCCCAGGTGCTGGTGCTGACCGATGCGGTGGCCCAGGCCACGGTGGACCTGGCCGTGCATGCGCTGGCAGCGCACCCGGCGGTGGCGGGCGCAGTGACCACGCTGCGGGTGGAGACGCTGGACGCCTGAGGGTTCAGGCGCTGGCGCCCGGCGCGCCCTGCTGCACCAGCGCCGCCATCTCCAGCGCGGCGGGCGTGCCTTCGGCCGTGAGGCCGGCCACCACGCCGGCGCGGTCGGTGTCGGTGCGGTTCTGGCTGACCTTCCACACGCCCTCCCAGCGCTCCACCGCGAGCTCGATGCCGACGATGGCGCGCATCATCTGCTCGATGTAGGTGGGCGGTGCGTCGTCCAGGCGCCAGGGCTCGGGGCGGTGCGCTTCGTGCGCCTCGCTCAGGGTGTGCAATATGGCGCGCAGCGTGGCCGGGTCGTCCTTCAGGGCGGTGAGCTGGCCGTGGGCGTGCACCGTGGCGTAGTTCCAGGTAGGTACCTGCTTGCCGTCGATGGCCTTGGAAGGGTACCAGGTGGGCGAGATGTAGGCCTGCGGCCCGTGGAAGATGGCCACGGCGGTCTGCGGCAGCAGCGGCCATACGCTGTTGGCGCGCGCCACGTGACCGACCAGCGTGCCGTGCTCGCCGCGCGTGGGATCGAGGTACAGCGGCACATGGTTGGCGTGCAGCGCGCCTTCGCGCGTGATGACCAGCGTGGCCAGCGGCTGGGCGCGCACCAGGGACTGCAGCACGGCGGCGTCGGCCACGCGGAACTGGCGGTTGGCATTGGCCATGGTTCAGCCCCCTTCGCTCAGTTGCAGCACGGGCGCGCAGTCGATCTGCGTCTTGACCGAGTTGGCCAGGAAGCACGAGGTGTGGGCCTTGTGGTGCAGGTCGTCGAGTTGCTCGGCGCTGGGTGCGTGGGCCGCATCGAAGCGGGTGACCGGCTTGAGCTGCACGTGGGTGACGACGAGCTGGCCGGCATCGTTCTTGGCCATGGTGCCCACGGCCGCATCGCTGTAGCTGTCCAGCCGGTAGCCCGCGCGGCTGGCGAAGTCCATGAACCACAGCATGTGGCAGCTCGACAGCGAGGCGACGTAGGCCTCCTCGGGGTCGACCGCGGCCGCATCGGCGTAGGGCAGGGGCACGACGTGGGGCGATGACGATGCGGCCACGGTGGCGCCGCCGTCGAACTGCCAGGTGTGGGCGCGGTGGTAGCGCTTGTCGAGGAAATCGTCGCTGCCGCGTTGCCAGGTGATGGTGGCGAAGTGCTCTGCCATGGTGGGGATGCTTTCGTGGGGGTGGTGCCTACAATGGTTCTTTAGTTTATGGCGATAGAGAGCCATTGAAGGGGCCAATTCGTGCCAACCGCCAGAGCCAATCCCACCGTGGCCACCGCCACGCTGCGCCAGCAGGTCTACGAGCGCCTGCGCGGCGCCATCGAGCAGGGCAGCCTGCGCGCGGGCACGCGGCTGCCGCCTTCGCGCGAGCATGCTGCGGCGCTGGGCGTGTCGCGCAACACGGTGCTGTGGGCCGTGCAGCGCCTGCAGGCCGAGGGCTATGTGGAGGCGCGTGTGGGCGATGGCACCTATGTCTCGCAGGCGGCCGGGGGCGCCACCACCCGCACCCAGCAGCAGTTGGTGGCGCCGCCCAGGGGCCTGTCGCGCCGGGGCCAACTGATTGCCGACACAGCGGCGCGCTGGAACCCGCCGGTGGCAGTGGCGCGGGCCTTTCGCATGGGGGCGCCCGAGGTGGACACCTTTCCCTACGCCGTGTGGGACCGCCTGGCACGCCAGGCCGGCCCCGGCCAGCGCGCGGCGCGCGCGCAGTACCTGGACCCGGCCGGCGACCCGCAGCTGCGCGAGGCGGTGGCGCAGTGGCTGTGGGCCTCGCGCGGCATCCGCTGCGATGCCGGCCAGGTGGTGGTGTGCTCGGGCTCGCAACAGGCCATCGACCTGATCGCGCGGCTGCTGCTGGACGTGGGCGACGAGGTGCTGGTGGAAGACCCCGGCTACCCCGGCATACGCGCCGCGCTGCTGGGCCACGGCGTGCGGGCCCGGCCCATGGCCATGGACGGCGAGGGCGCCTGCATTGCCGAGGCCACGCAGCGCTGGCCCAGCGCGCACATGGCGGTGGTGACGCCCACGCACCAGTACCCCACGGGCGGGCGCATGGGCCTGGCGCGGCGCCAGGCACTGCTGCAGTGGGCGCGCACGCACGATGCCTGGGTGGTGGAAGACGACTACGACGGCGAGTTCCAGTACGGCGCGCAGCGGGTACCGGCGCTGTGCAGCCTGCCGGGGTCGGAGCGGGTGCTGTACGTGGGCACCTTCTCCAAGACATTGCACCCAGGCCTGCGCCTGGGCTTCATCGTGGCGCCGCCGGCGCTGGTGCAGCCGTTTGCCATGGCGCGTGCCATCACCGACCGGCATGCGCCCGGCGATGCGCAGGCGGTGCTCGCGCAGTTCATTGCCGAGGGGCACCTGCTGCGCCACCTGCGCCAGATGCGCGACCTGTACCAGGCGCGCCAGCAGGCGCTGCGCGATGCACTGGCCGATGCCAGCGACGGCGCGTTGCAGCTGGCCGCCAGCGACCGGGGCATGCACCTGCTGTGCGAGCGTGCGCCGGGCAGCGACGACGAGGCCCTGTGCCGCCAGGCCCAGGCGGCGGGGGTGATGTTGGCGCCGCTGTCGCGCTATGCGATGGAGTCCGAGCGGCGCGGCTGGCTGTTCGGCTACGCGGGCTTCGGCGTGGCCGAGATCACGGCCGCAGCGCGCACCGTGGGCCGGCTGGCCCGGCGGCTGCCGCGCGCCTGATCACCAAGTTGCTCACTCCGCGCTTTTCCACCAGCTTTGCGACAGCGCGGGGTTGCGGATGTCGAGGCGCTCGCCCATCACCGGCGCCACCAGGGGCACATTGCCGGCCGCGGCCAGCTGGGTGATGCGATCGAAGGGCTCGTGCCAGGGGTGCAGGGCCAGGTCGAAAGTGCCGTTGTGGATGGGCATCATGTGGCGGCCCTTCACGTCGCGGTGGGCCTGCAGGCTTTCTTCGGGCTGCATGTGCACGTCGGGCCACTGGGCGTCGTAGGCACCGGTTTCGACCATGGTCAGGTCGAAGGGGCCATAGCGCTCGCCGATGGCCTTGAAGCCGTCGAAGTAGCCGGTGTCGCCGCTGAAGAAGATGCGCGTGTCGCCGGCCATGATGACCCAGGAGGCCCACAGCGTGCGGTTGCCGTCCGACAGGGTGCGGCCCGAGAAGTGCTGGGCCGGGGTGGCGACGAACTTCACGCCGCCCACGCTGGTGCCCTGCCACCAGTCGAACTGCTGCACCTTGGCGGCGGGCACGCCCCAGGTGATGAGGCGGTCGCCCACGCCCAGCGGGGTGAGGAAATGCTCGACCTTGGGCGCCAGCTTCTGGATGGCGTCGAAATCGAGGTGGTCGTAGTGGTCATGCGAGAGCACCACGCCGGTGATGGGCGGCAGCTCGTCGATGGTGAGCGGCGGCGCGTGAAAGCGCTTGGGCCCCAGGAACTGGAAGGGCGAGGCGCGCTCGGAGAACACCGGGTCGGTGAGCCAGAACTTGCCATCGAGCTTGAGCAGCATGGTCGAATGGCCCAGGCGCCACAGGCTCTGGTCGGGCGCTGCCAGCACGTCGGCCTGGGTGAGCGGCTTGACCTCGATGGGCTTGGCGGGCACGGTGTTGGCCGGCTTGTCGGTGGCAAAGCGCCAGAAGATGGCCACCGTCTTGAAGAAGCCGGGCGCCTGGCGCGGCGCAACGTTGCGGAACTTGCCGTCCACGTACTGGGGCGACTGCTCGTACGAGGCAGAGGGCAGGTTGGCACAGGAGAGGATGCTGTAGGCCATGGCGGTGATTGCGGTGAGGATGAGGAGGATGCGGGGCACGCGGCGGAACATGGGGGCTGCCTTTTCTGAAAAGTGCACTGCACAGTGTAGTGTTGTTTCGGAAAAAGTAAACTCCCCGGTGTAAAATTTCGGCTATGAGCCCCATAGCCCCGCCCACGACTCCTGCCACCCGACTGACCGACCGCAAGCGCGAGGCCATCGTGCAGGCTGCCATTGCGGAGTTCCGCGAGCATGGCTTTGCCGGCACCAGCATGGACCGGGTGGCTGCGGCGGCCGATGTCTCCAAGCGCACGGTGTACAACCACTTTCCGAGCAAGGACGAGCTGTTCGAGGCCATCCTGGGCCAGCTGTGGGAGCGCGGCCATGCGCTGCCCGAGATCCGCTACGACACCGCGCAGCCCCTGCGCGCGCAGTTGCTGGCGCTGCTGGAGCAAAAGATGCAGTTGCTCAATGACGCAAGCTTCATCGACCTCTCGCGCGTGGCCATGGCCGAGCTGATGCACACGCCCGAGCGCGCCCGCGCCCTGGTGGAACGCCTGTCCGAAAAGGAGGAAGGCCTGCCGCAGTGGATGCGCGCCGCCCAGCAGGACGGCCGCCTGCGCACCGGGGTCGACGCCCACTACGCGGCCCACCAGCTGCATGGCATGGTCAAGTCCTTCGCCTTCTGGCCCCAGCTGGCCATGGGCCAGCCGCCGCTGGCACCCGCCGTGCAGCAGCAGGTGCTGGCAGATGCGGTGGACATGTTCCTGGGCTTCTACGCCGTGGCCGCGCCGGGCTGACGCCCACGGCGTATGCTGCCGGCCCATGGCACTGCAGCAACAACAACCCTCCCAGATCCTCTTCCTCCCGGGCGTCGGTGGCGACCCACAGTTCTGGCAACCTGTGTCCAGCTTGCTGGACCACCCGGCCACCCGCCGGCTGATGGGCTGGCCGGGCTTCGGCCCGGTGCCGGCCGACCCCCGTGTGCGCGGGATGGAAGACCTGGTGGCGCGGGTGGTGGATGCCATCGACCGGCCCACGGCGCTGGTCGCGCAGTCCATGGGCGGCATCGTGGCCATCCAGGCGGCCCTCCAACGTCCTGACCAGGTCACGCACCTGGTGCTGGCGGCCACCTCGGGCGGCGTCGACATGTCCGCCCATGGCGCGCAGGACTGGCGGCCGGCCTTCACCCAGGCCCACCCCACCGTGCCGCGCTGGTTTGCCGACTACCGCGAGGACCTGACCGGCGCCATGGCCGATGTGGCGGCGCCCACGCTGCTGCTGTGGGGCGATGCCGACGCCATCAGCCCCGTGGGCGTGGGCCGGCGCCTGCAGGCGCTGCTGCCGCACAGCTGGCTGCAGGTGGTGCCCGGTGGCGCACACGACCTGGCGAACCGGCATGCGGCGCAGGTGGCGCCCCTGATCGCAGTGCATCTGCGCGGCGGTCACTGACTTTGCACTACGCTCGGAGCATTGCTTTCAGCGTCGCACCAACAAACAACATGCCCATTGCTCCCTACCTCGATACCGCGCCCGTGCTCGGCACCGGCGTCTTCCTCCACGACTCGGCCCAGGTGATCGGCGACGTCACCCTTGGCAAAGACGCGTCCGTGTGGTGCAACGCCGTGCTGCGCGGCGACGTGAACCGCATCGTGGTGGGCGAGGCCACGAACGTGCAGGACCTGACCATGGGCCATGTCTCACACCGCAATGCCGCCAAGCCCGAGGGCTCGCCGCTCATCATCGGCAGCCATGTCACCATCGGCCATGCGGTGATCCTGCACGGCTGCCGCATCGGCGACGAGTGTTTGATCGGCATGGGCTCGATCGTCATGGACGATGCCGTGATCGGCGATCGCGTGATGCTCGGCGCGGGCAGCCTGGTGTCGCCCGGCAAGGTGCTGGAGAGCGGCTACCTGTATATCGGCCGGCCCGCCGTGCGCCAGCGTGCGCTGACGGACCAGGAGATCGCCTACCTGCGTTATTCGGCCGAGCACTATGTGCGCGTGAAGAACAACTACCTGGCGGGCACGCCGGATGCGGCGGTGGAACCGCCGCCCCAGCCCCTGTAAGTCGCACGCACCCGCTGGGTAAGGGCCTGGCGGGATAATCGGGTACTTCTTCCACGATTCCCCACTCGGCGGCACTGCATCGCCCTGGCCGCCCCCACCATGTCCGCCCCACCGCTCCGCGTCCTGTCCGTCATCCCGCCGATGACGCAGCTGAACACGCCCTACCCATCGACGGCCTACCTCACCGGGTTCCTGCGCTCGCGCGAGATCACGGCGGTGCAGGAGGACCTGGCGCTGGCGCTGGTGCTGCAGCTGCTGTCGCCCGACGGCCTGCGCGCCGTGGCGGCCAAGGTGGATGCGCTGCCCGCGAAAAAGCACAGCCCTGCCGTGCAGGCCTTTGCGGCGCAGCGCGACCGCTACCTGGCGACCATTGCGCCGACCATCGCCTTTTTGCAGGGGCGCGACACCACGTTGGCGCACCGCATCGTGGGGCGCAACTTCCTGCCCGAGGGGCCGCGCTTCGCCACGCTCGACGTGTACGTGGACGACGAGGGTGGCGACCCGCTGGGCTGGGCCTTCGGCGCCCTGGGCCTGCATGACCGCGCCAAGCACCTGGCCACCCTGTATTTGAACGACCTGGCCGACGTGCTGCGCGATGCGGTGGATCCGCGCTTCGAGTTCGTGCGCTATGCCGAGTCGCTGGCGGGCAGCCAGCCCACCTTCGAGCCGCTGGCGGCCGCCCTGGCCGGGCCGCTGAACCTGGTGGACGAGACCCTGCGCACGCTGGCCCTGGCCGCCGTGGAGCGCCATGCGCCCACGGTGGTGCTGCTGTCGGTGCCCTTCCCGGGGGCCGTGTACGCGGCGTTTCGCATCGCGCAGGCGATCAAGGCGGCGCACCCGCACATCGTCACCGTGCTGGGCGGCGGCTTCGTGAACACCGAGCTGCGCGACCTGACCGAGCCGCGCGTGTTCGATTATTTCGACTACGTGTCGCTGGACGCGGGCGAGCGCCCGCTGCTGGCGCTGCTGGAGCACATACAGGGCCAGCGCGGGCGCCAGCGCCTGGTTCGCACTTTCGTGCGCGATGCCGAGAGCGGCGCGGTGCGCTACATCAACATGCAGGAGGCGGACATCGCCTTTGCCGAGGTGGGTACGCCCACCTGGGACGGGCTGCCGCTGGACAAGTATTTGTCGCTCTTGGACATGCTCAACCCCATGCACCGGCTGTGGAGCGACGGGCGCTGGAACAAGCTCACCGTGGCGCACGGCTGCTACTGGAAGAAGTGCAGCTTCTGCGACGTGAGCCTCGATTACATCAGCCGCTACGAGGGCGCCTCGGCCAGCGTGCTGGCCGATCGCATCGAGGCCATCGTGCGCGAGACGGGGCAGACGGGCTTTCACTTCGTGGACGAGGCCGCGCCGCCCAAGGCGCTCAAGACCCTGGCCACCGAGCTGATCGAGCGCAACGCGGGCATCTCGTGGTGGGGCAACATCCGCTTCGAGAAAACCTTCACGCCCGAACTGGCAGAGCTGCTGGCCGACAGCGGCTGCATCGCCGTCTCGGGCGGGCTCGAAGTGGCGTCGGACCGGCTGCTGGACCTGATGAAGAAGGGTGTCTCGGTGGACCAGGTGGCGCGCGTGACGCGGGCCTTCACCGACGCGGGCATCCTCGTGCACGCCTACCTGATGTACGGCTTTCCGACGCAGACGGTGCAGGACACGGTGGACGCGCTCGAATACGTGCGCCAGCTGTTCGCCAACGGCTGCATCCAGAGCGGCTTCTTCCACCGCTTTGCCTGCACCGTGCACTCGCCCGTGGGCAAGGCGCCCGAGGAGTACGGCGTGACGCTGGAGCCCCTGCCGCCGGTGAGCTTTGCCAAGAACGACATCGGCTTTCACGACCCCACGGGCGTGGACCACGATGCCCTGGGCGGTGCGCTCAAGAAGGCGATCTACAACTACATGCACGGCATCGGCCTCGAAGAGGACGTGCGCAGCTGGTTCCCCTTCAAGGTGCCCAAGACCACGGTTCAGCGCAACCGCATCGAGCGGGCCTTGCAGCAGCGGGGCTGACCGGCATGCCCCGCCCGCCCTTCACCGCCGCCATCTTCGACATGGACGGCCTGCTCGTCGATTCCGAGCGCGCGACCCTGCGCGCCTGGACCGAGGCGGCCCTGGCGCTGGGCGTGGTGCTGCGCGAGAGCGACTACCTGCAGGTGGTGGGCAAGGCCGCGCAGGACTCGCACGCCATCCTGCAGGCACACCTGGGCGGGGTGGCGCCGTTCGAGCAGGCCATGGTGGCGGTGCGGGCCGCGCTGGAGGAAGGGGAGGGCAAGGAGCTGCTGTTCCCGCTCAAGCCCGGTGCGGCAGCGCTGCTCGCGCACTTGCAGGCTGCGGGCATACCGTGCGCGGTGGCCTCGTCGTCGCGCACCGACGAAATCGCGCACCGCCTCGCGCGCGTGGGCGTGCTGCAGCACTTCGCAGCCGTAGCCGGTGGCAATGAGGTGCTGCGCGGCAAGCCCGACCCGGCCCTGTATGCACTGGCTGCCGCGCGCCTGGGCGTGGAGCCGGCGCAGTGCCTGGCCTTCGAGGACAGCCACAACGGTGGCTGTGCCGCCCTGGCCGCCGGCATGGGGCTGGTGGTGGTGCCGGACCTGCTGCAGCCAGCGCCCGAGGTGGCGCAGGCCTGCGTGGCCGTGCTGGGTTCGCTGGAAGAAGCCCTGCCGCTGTTGCCGCGCTGGTTCGCGCCTGGCGCCAGCAGCTGACCGTCAGATGTTGGTCTGCGCCTCGGCTTCGAGCACCTTGCGGCGGGCCATGGCCAGGTTGGCGCGGCTGCGGTCGAGCACGTAGTAGATGAACAGGCCGTCGTGCTTTTCCACCGGGCGGATGATGTGGTACTGCTGGGTCAGCGTGATCAGGATGTCCTCGATGCTGCCCGCCAGACCCAGGGACTTCATGGTCTTCATCTTGGCGCGCACGACCTCGGTGTTGCCGGCGGCAGCCAGCTCCAGGTCCAGGCCGGTGCCCACGGATTCGAGCAGCATGCCGCTGTTGTAGTCCACCAGCGCGGCGCACATGGCGCCCTCGGTCTGCATGAGCTGGTTCAGGAGTTCTTTGGGGGTGAATGCCATGGCGTGGTCTCCGGTGGTAGTGGAACAGGGAACGGAACTACAAAGACGGGGCGCTGCCCGGTGGCGGCGTGGCAGCGCAGGCAGCAACCACCTGGTCGGCGGTGTTGCGACAGCTCCAGAGCAGCTTGCCCAGCAGCGACGATTCGTTGGTGACCACGGTGAGCACCAGGTCGCCCGAGGGCACGGGGACGTTCATCGAGACGATGTGGCCGCTGCCCGATTCGAGGATCAGCCGCTCGGGCGCGCTGTGCCCGGCCTCGCGCGTCATGGCGCCGGCCAGCGCACTGAGCGAGCCGGACATGGCCGAGAGCCGGTCGGCGTCCTGGCTGTCAGAGAGGGTGGAGGCCACCGTGAAGCCGTCGGCACTGGCCAGGGTGGCGCTCAGGATGCCGGGCGTGCCGCGCTGCAGTTCGCCCAACAGTTCGGCCAGCTGGGCGATGGTGACCAGGCGCAGCGCCGTGCCGGCAGACGAAAAGCCCGGGGTGCTGCCAATGCTGCTACTCATGTTCGATCTCCGCCATGCTCACCAGGACCGACAGCAAGAGGCGCACGTCGGCATCGCGCCGCACGTCCACCTCCAGCACCGGGGGGTTGTATCCAAGTGCGCCCAGCTGCTCGCAGTAGTCGGCGACGCTGGGCGAGGGGTGCGTGTCGAGCCGGCCCACGCCGACCACGGTGCGCCGCGCCGGCACGTGGGGCGCAAAGGCCTTGAGGTAGCGCGCCACCTCGCCCACCGGGTCGGGTTGCGAGTTGTCGGCCAGCACGATCAGGCCGAAGGCGCCCGCGCCCAGGATGTCCCACATGAAGCGAAAGCGCTCCTGCCCGGGCGTGCCGAAGAGCTTGAGCACCCACTGGTCGCCCAGGCGGCATTCGCCGTAGTCGAGCCCCACGGTGGTCATGGTCTTGCCGGGCATGGACAGCTCGGCGCCGCCGGTGATGGGTACGTCGGTGGAGAGAACCTCGCCATCGCTGATGGCGCGGATCGCGGTGGTCTTGCCGGCGCCCATGGGCCCCGTGAAGACGATCTTGAGATCGCGCGAGGTGCCAGTGGACACGGCGGGTGCAGGGGAGGGCATCACCATAGCTTGAGCCGTTCACGCAGGTTGCCGAGCCAGCCCGGCGGGGTGGCTGCGGCCGGTGGGTCGGAGGGCTTTTTCACAGATATGGCCGGTGCGGCAGGGGCGGCACTGCCTTCGTCCACCGCCAAGCCCAGCGCCAGGCAGGCTTCGAGGAACCAGCGCACGGTGGCCTCGGGCACGCCACTGCTCGTGCAGACCTGTTCGTAGCTCAATGCCCGGCTGGTCAACAGCGCCGCCAGGCGGGGATGGCCTGCGGCGGTGAGGCCGATCGCATCGGGCCAGCGCAAAAGCCGGTAGTGGCCGGTGCGCACCGGGGCGTTGGCACCCGACTGTGCCAGCCGCATGGCCAGGCTCCACAGCAGGTTGCGCAGGCTGTGGGCGGGCACGGAACGGATGAGCTCTTCCTCCACCGGGCTCACGCGGTGCGGCTCGCCCAGGGTGTAGGCGCCCGAGAGCAGCACCTCCATGGGCATGGAGGTGTGCACCAGTTGCTGCACGAAGTCGAACACGATCTGCTGGCCGGCGCTCATGGGCACCACGGCGCGGCGGCGCTCGGCGGTGCGGGTGCGCTCGCCCAGCAGCTCAAACAGGGCGCGCTGGCCCTTGACCGGGTCGAACTGCGACACACCGTGCACGCGCTGGGTGGCCGACTGCAGGACGGCGATGACATTGGTCATGCGCAAGGGAGTGGCCACCGTGAGATCGGCCGTGGCTTCCAGCGCCGCCCCCACGTCCTCGGGGTCCATCACGCGCACGGTGATACACGGGGCATGGAAGCGGTAGGGCCAGTGGCCGGGAACGAAGACCACGTTGCACTCGGCCAGTTGCTCGCTGAACCGCGCCCGGATGTTCACCCCGCCTTCGAGCAGCCGAACCAGGGCGCGCAACACCAGTTGGTCCTTCTGCGCAATGTCCTGGGTACCGATGACAAGACCGTCGCCCATATCAATCAAGCCCCATGTGCAGGATGGCGCCCGTGAAGGCGGCCATGGATGGCCCGGCCCGCGCTCGAAGCAGGGAGATCAGGAGCAGAAACGGCGAGCGCGGGACCTGGGCGGTGTTGCATCGCTGGGGCGGCCTCTCGGTGGTGGATACGACGACCACTGAGACGGCAACTCCCCTGAGCAACCCTGATCAAACGTGGCAGTCCCGCTGCCGTGGGCCCGGGAACAAGCGAAGAACTGGTTCCCAGGGCCGGTAGGCCGGTGACTTTGCGGACCTGGCTTTCGCACGGGGGTGCCGTTTCAGTGCTTTTCAGTATAGGGGAATGGGTTGCGCTGGCAACCCTTGATTGGCGCGCCCAGGCTCCCGCTCACGGCAGGCGTTTTCGGGTGTTGTTCTGGCGCACACACCACCGGCATGGCGCTGCGTGGTGGGCGCCCCGGTTACTTCTGCGCTACTTCTGCTTTTGGTAGGCCTTGTCGGCCGGGGGGCCGCGGTCCGTGTCCTGCAGGCCGCGCTGCACATCGCGGTAGGCCTGCTGCACTTGTGCGTCGGGCTTGCCGTGGGTCATGTCCACCGACTGGTCGCGCTCATGGGGCAGCTTGGGGCTTTCTTCCTGGGGGACGTTCTGCGCATCGGCATCGCCGCTGGTCGGGGTACTGGCCGTCTGGCGTTTGGTGGTGTCCACCGAGGGTTCGTTCTTCTGGCGGTCGGCGGTGGTGGGCATGGGGTTCTCCTGGGCGCCACGGGGGCGCAATGGGTTTCGTCCTCCATCGTAGGCATGCCCCGCAGCGTGCGGTGTAGGCCCATACCCCATGCGCGCGACAGGGCGCACCACCCACAAAACACTGTATGCCCAACCATATGCCACACTCTCGTCCTTATGTCTTCAACAGAGTGGGCCCAGGCGGCCCTGCAGTCGTTCGATGCGGTGGTGCAGGCCACCCCGGGGTTCCGCAGCCGGGGTGGCCAGCGGCGCATGGCCGAGCAGGTGGCACAGACCTTCAGCCAAGCCACGCTGGGCAAGGTGGACGAGGAAGCGGGTGATGCTGCGCCCACCCGTTCCATCGCCGTGATCCAGGCCGGCACGGGCGTGGGCAAGTCGCTGGCCTACTGCGCGCCGGCCATTGCCATGGCGCTGTCGCGGGGCACCCGGGTGCTGATATCCACCGCCACGGTGGCGCTGCAGGAGCAATTGGTCAACAAGGACCTGCCCGCCCTGGCACTGCTGTTGCCGCAGCCCTTCAAATTTGCGCTGGCCAAGGGGCGCGGCCGCTATGTGTGCAAGCTCAAGCTCGACCGCCTGGCCGGCACCGGCGAGGCCGAGGAGGTGATGGACGACGACCTGTTTGCCGAGGAAGAGGCTGCGGCCCGGGCCAAGCGCCCGCGCCAGGAGACCGAGGCACGCATCCAGTTCTACTCGGCCATGTCGCAGACCCTGGGCAAGGGCGGGTGGGATGGCGACCGTGACAGCCTGGACACGCCACCCGAGCCCGAGGTGTGGAGCGCCGTGGCGGCCGAGGGGGCCTCGTGCACCGGCAAGCACTGCCCGGCGTTCAGCCAGTGCACCTACTATGACAAACGCAAGGAGCTGATCGGCGCCCAGGTGATCGTGGCCAACCATGACCTGCTGCTGTCCTCGCTGGGCGCGCGCGTGCTGCCCGAGCTGGACAACTGCCTGCTGGTGCTGGACGAGGCCCACCACCTGCCCGCAACGGCCCTCGACCAGTTCGCCTGCAGCATGGACCTGAGCCGCGTGACCTGGATAGAGCGCCTGGCAAGCCGGGGCCTGCGCATCGGCGCGTTGCTGGAGGTGGAAGAAATCGCCGACATCCCCAAGCACTCGGGCCAGTTGCGCCAGACGCTGCAGGACCTGGCGCGCATCGTGATGGACGTTTACGGCCCGGCCCTCAAGAGCCAGAAGGACGCCTGGGGCCCGGCCCGCGTGCGCGTGCCGCGCGGTGTGCTGCCCGAGCAGTTGATCGCCCCGCTGGGCCTGCTGGCTGCCAGCGCCGACGGTTTTCTGGAGGCCTTGCGCGCCATCTCCAAATCATTGCGTGCCGAGATGCGCGACAAGCCCGACGAGGCGCGGCGCCTGTCCACCCTGTACGCGCAGATCGGCATGCTGGCGCCGCGCCTGGAAGAGCTGCACGCCACCGCCCAGTTGCTGCTGCAGGACGCACCCGAGGGCGCGGTGCCGGCGGCCAAGTGGTTCACGCTGGAGGTGGAGGGCGACTTCATCGTGGTGAAGGCGTATGCCAGCCCCATATTGCCCGGCACCACGCTGCGCAACCACCTGTGGAGCGCAGTGCGCGGCGCGGTACTGACCTCGGCCACGCTCACCAGCTGCGGGCACTTCGAGTTCTTCATGCGCGAGTCGGGCCTGCACGGCGATGCGGCCGCCACCACGCTGGAGGTGCCGAGCCCCTTCAACTACGCCGCACAGGGCACGCTGATAGCGGCCGAAACGCACGCCGACCCCAAGAACGCCGCCGCCTTCACGGCGGAGATGGTGGACGCGCTGCTCTACGACATCGCCAAAGTCGAGTACGGCGCGCTGGTGCTGTTCACCTCGCGCGAGCAGATGCGCCAGGCCGTGGAGGCCCTGCCCACCGCCATGCGCAGCGTGGTGCTGGTGCAGAACGCGCTGCCGCGCACGCTACTGCTCAAGCGCCACCGCGAGCGCGTGGCCGATGGGCAACCCTCGGTCATCTTCGGCATGCAGTCCTTTGGCGAGGGGCTGGACCTGCCGGGCCGGCTGTGCGAGTCGGTGTTCATCACCAAGCTGCCCTTCGCCCCGCCCGACGATCCCGTGGGCGAGGCCCGCGCTGAATGGCTGCGCGCCGTGGGGCGCGACCCCTTCAGCGAGCTGGTGGTGCCCGCCACCGCGATCCGCCTGGCCCAGTGGGTGGGCCGCGCCATCCGCACCGAAGAGGACCAGGCCCACGTGTACTGCTACGACAAGCGGCTCATGAACACCTCGTACGGGCAGCGCCTGCTCAAGGGCCTGCCGCCGTTTGCGCTGGAGCAGCGCAGGCCACGCTGAGCAGCGCCCCCCTTTGCCGCCATGCGGCACCGACCCTCTCTCCAGAAAAGAAAGAAAGCCTTCCATGACCCGCGCCATCCCCGCCTGCCCCCAATGTGGCCTGGAGAACACCTACCCCGACGGCAGCGGCAGCTATGTCTGCCCGGACTGCAGCTTCGAATGGCCCATGGTGGCCGAGGCGGCAGAGGCCGACGAGGCCGGGAGCGACGGCACCGTGCGCGATGCCCATGGCAACCCGCTGGCCGAGGGCGACGCGGTCATCCTGGTAAAGGACCTCAAGGTCAAGGGCTCGTCATCCACCCTCAAGAAGGGCACCAAGATCAAGGGCATCCGCCTGGTCGACGGTGCCGATGGCCACAACGTGGACTGCAAGACGGACCTGGGGAGCATGTTGCTGAAGTCGGAGTTTCTGAAGAAAGCGTGAATGCGCACGCCAGGGCCACTCCCGCATAATTGCGGCATGCACATCGGCCCTGCTCAACAGTCCCACATAGCAGACATCTGCCGGCGCTACCATGTGCGCCGCCTGCAGATGTTCGGCTCGGCAGCCGTGGACCAGGAGGGCCCCGACAGCGACATCGACCTGCTGGTGGAATTCATTCCTGGCGAGGCCCCCAGCGGTTTTGCGCTCGTGGACATGCAGGACGAACTGTCTGAAGCGTTTGCCGGCCGCAAGATCGATCTGGCTTTTCCATCGGTGATGAACAACCCATTTCGCCGCCACAGCATAGAGCCCCAGTTGCGCCCCCTGTTCCAGTGACGATTGATCGCACGCCCGCCCACCTGGCCGACATGCTGCAGTTCGTGCAGGAAATGCGGTCCCTGGCAGGGCAGTCGGACTGCGCAACATCCTTGCCCATGGCTCCGAGCAGGTGGCTCATGAATCCTGTTCAAGACCATCACGGACGATCTTCCTGCGCTGGAGGCCTCGTTGCAAGGGGTGTTGCAGGACATGAAGGGCCTGTGAGCGCAGACTTGTGGGACAAACGCGCACGCCCGACCGCGCGCTGAGCCGACACGACGGGGAAGGGGAGCGGCCTACAGTGAATTTTTACCCATTCACCATCTGCCGGAGGCACCCCATGCAACACGACACCCCTGCCCGCGAGACGCTGTGGAAGCTGATCAAGGACATCAAATTCGGCATGCTCACCCACCGCCATGCCAATGGCATGCTGCACGCACACCCGCTGACCACGCAGAACCGCAGCATCGACGAGCAGTCGCTGCTGTACTTCTTCATTCCCCGCAATGGCGAGCTCTATGGCCGCCTGCTGACCGACGGCCAGGTGAACGTGTCGTATGCCGACCCCGGCGATGACAGCTATGTGTCCCTGTCGGGCCAGGCCAGCTTCGTCGAAGACCTGGCACAGAAGGAAGCCCTATGGTCACCCATGGCCAAGGCCTGGTTTCCTGCGGGCCACACCGACCCCAACCTGGCGTTGCTGGCCGTGCGCGTCGGCCATGCCGAGTACTGGGACGTCAAGGAAAGCAAGATGGTGCAGCTTTACAAGATGGCCAAGGCCGCTATCACCGGCGAGCAGCCACGTGACCTGGGCGAGCACAAGGAATTGACGCTGTCCTAGGCAGCGCCGCGCATACCGCTGGTGCGCCCGCCTTGGGGCGCACCGTTCACTTCCGCACCACAGGAGATTGCCATGAGCAGCAAGGAAAACCAGACCGACGACGACCTGAGTGCCGCCAGCGACGGCAGCGGCAAGGTAGCCAACGCCCATAACAGCGCAGGCGACAAGACCACGCAGATCAACCAGGGCCGCCGCACGCCAGAGAGCCGTGGCGACCGCGATACCCACCTGGGCAGCGGCAACCAGGGGCAATCGCGCCAGGGCGGGGCCGGCAGCAGCAGCGGTGGTGGGAGCCGCGGCGCGGGCTGACGCCGCGCACGGCCGCCACGCACCAGAAAGGGCCCTTGGGCTCTTTCTTTTTGATGGCCGGCCCTTGAAAACGCCGATACACCATCCATTTACCATCCATATGGATGGCACAAGACGGCCAAAAGGCACCATGACCCCCACTTCCACCACCTCCCTGGCCTTGCGCAGCAAGGTCCCCGATTCGGAAAAGATCACCATCAACCTCGGCTATGTGGACCTGGGGCACATCGATCTGCTCGTATCGGAGGGCTTCTACGCCAACCGCACGGATTTCATCCGCACCGCCATCCGCAACCAGCTGAGCACCCAGAACGAGGAGGTGCGCCAGGTGGTGGCACGCAAGATGCTCGTACTGGGACTGCAGCGTTTTGGCCGCACCGACCTGGAGGCCGTGCAGGCCGCAGGCCAGACGCTGGAGATCCGGGTGCTGGGCCTGGCCAGCATCGAGGACGACGTGCCGCCGGCGCTGGCGCAGGCGACGATCGCCTCGGTCACAGTGCTGGGGGCTTTCCACGCCAGCCCGGCGGTGAAGGCGGCACTGGCGGGCCGCATCGGCTGAGACAAGCGCCTACCGTGGCGGGGTGCCCAGCGCACCACAACGGCGATTTCTTTCCTTTTCCATTCCAGACCGGCCCTTTCGAGCGGCGGCATTCCGAGACAAAAACCGACGGCACCAGCCGCCCAGGGGCGGCCGTGCCATGAACGGCGCACGCCCTACCAGCTCACCCCAAGGACCTTCCCATGGACTGGAACCACAATCTCAAGCAACTCCTCGGCAACGCCACCGACCTGGTGCGCAAAGGCCAGTTGGCCGACGCCACCCGCGCCATCCAGCAGGCCCTGGGCGGAATACCCGCCACCGCGGGCGCGGCAGGCGCCACAGCGCCCCATGCCGGTGCCACCGGCACCTTGCGCGAAGGCCGGGGAGGCATGCCCGCGTCCACGCCATCCGGCACAGGCTGGCGCAATGGCTTTGCGCAGGCCGATGTCGAAGACGCCGTGGTGATCGACCTGGATGAGGACACGCCCGCCCGCGCCCAGCCTTCCCCGGCCACGGGCCCTGCGAGCGCCCGGCACCCTGCCACGCAGGCGCCCGACAGCTTTACAAGGGTGGCCTTCGCACTGGCCGGCGCCCCGCAGGACCATTACTACCTGTATGTGCCGCCCGGGGCCGACAGCGGTGCCCCCATGCCCCTGGTGCTCATGCTGCATGGCTGCACCCAGGACCCCGAGGACTTCGCCACCGGAACGGGCATGAACGGCGCGGCGGCAGGGGCCCATGCCCTGGTGCTCTATCCCGCCCAGTCCGGCAGCGCCAACCCCAAGGCCTGCTGGAACTGGTTCCGGCCGCAGGACCAGCGGCGCGGCGGCGGCGAGCCGGCCACGCTGGTGGCCATGGTGCGCGAGGTGATGGCGCGCTACCCGGTGGACGACAACCGCGTCTATGTGGCGGGCCTCTCGGCCGGTGGTGCCATGGCGGCCCTGCTGGCGCGCGAGTACCCCGAGCTGTTTGCCGCCGTGGGCGTGCATTCGGGCCTGTCGGCCGGCGCGGCGCAGAACGTGATGGCTGCGCTGTCGGCGATGAAGACCGGCGCCAAGGCCGCCAGCACCAGCCCGTTCGCGACGACCACGCCCCCCGTCATCCAGCTGGGCACGGCGCTGCCCCTGATCGTCTTCCACGGCGACGCCGATGCCACCGTGCATGCGCGCAATGGCGAGCAACTGGTGGAGGCGGCGCTGGACGCCGCCGAGAGCGAGGTACTCCCTGCCGTGACCACAGGCCGGTCGGCCCACGGCCAGGGCTATACGCGCACCCTGTACCAAAGCGGTGGCGCCACGCTGGCAGAGCACTGGGTGCTGCACGGTGGCGGCCACGCCTGGGCCGGCGGCGATGCGCGCGGCAGCCATACCGATCCCCGGGGCGTATCGGCCACCGAGGAGATGCTGCGCTTCTTCCTCGCACACCCCCGCTGTTGACCCCTGGCCGCCCGCCACCATAATTTGCCCCCGGGGCACCACGCACCGCCCTATCCATACCAACAGCAAGGTGCGGTACCTCGGGGGAAATTCACCGTGGAAAACGTCTACATCACCATCGCGGGACTGGTGGCCATCGGGCTGGTCGTCTACTTTGTGCGGCGCGCCAGGCGCCAGGACAACACCCGCGCCGACCTGAAGATCACCGGCGTGCGCATCGACCCGCCCTCGGGCAGTGTGCTGCAGGCCAACACCCCCATCACCGTGACGCTGGACTACCGCTACTCGGCGCCCCGCGAGCCGCTGTATGTCTGGGTGAAGATCCTCGACACCACCTACGACTCAGTCTACGAGGGTTCGCACGACCGCATGGCGCCCGGCACGGGCCGGATCCGCCGTTCGGTGCACCTGACGCAGGCCGGCACGGTGCGCGAGCTGTTCATCGTGGCCAAGAACCAGGACTTCGTGGAGGTGTTCAACCAAGCGCTGGTCGTGGACTTCAGCTACGAGCAGGCCGAGGTCGGCGAAGAGTGGATGAACGACGGCAAAGGGTCGGAGATCACTGGCATCACCCTGGCCATCCCCTCGCCGGCCGTGGTGAAGGCCGGCACCCGCATCGGCGTGGACATCGCCTATGCGATCAACACCGAGGAAGGCCTGGACATCTGGGCCCTTCCCGAAACACAGACCAACATGACCTATGAAGGCACCACGGGCAGGCAGGTGGGCACGGGCGTCGTATCCAAGCACTTCACCGTCATCGACCCCGGCAAGCTCACCAGCGTCCGGCTGCTGATGAAGAACGCCGCCAGCCAGACGGTCTACGAGCGCGTCGTGCCGGTGGACTACACCTATACGCCGGCGTGAAGCCCGCCTGGCAGGGCCGCAAACCCTGGGCCGGGGCCGGGGCAAGGGCTTCGGTTTATCCTCCAGGCCCCATGTCCCGTATCGCCGTCATCGACTTTGAAACCACCGGCATTTCGCCCGGTCAGGGCGCCCGCGCGACCGAGGTGGCCATCGTGCTGCTGGAAAACGGCCGCGTGGTCGACCGGTTCCAGAGCCTGATGAAGACCGGCGCCTGGATCCCTGCCTTCATCACCCAGCTCACAGGCATCACCAATGCCATGGTGAACGCCGCGCCCGAGGCCGCCGGCGTGATGCAGGACGCCGCCCGCTTCGTGGGCAATGCGCCCATGGTGGCGCACAACGCCGCGTTCGACAGCAAGTTCTGGCAGGCCGAGCTGGCGCTGGCGGGCGTGGCCGCGCCGCACGCGTTCGCCTGCACGGTGCTGCTCTCGCGCAGGCTGTACCCCGATGCGCCGAGCCACAAACTGGGTACGCTGGTGGACTACCACGGCCTGCCGCGCACGGGCCAGGCCCACCGGGCCCTGGCCGATGCCGAGATGGCCGCCGAGTTGCTGGCGCGCATGCAGCACGACCTGCGCCAGCGCTGGGGCGTAGCCGAGCCCGGCCATGCGCTGCTGATGGCGCTTCAGCGCTGTGCCAAGCCCGGTATCGGCAAGCTGCTCGCACAGCATGGCAAGCCTGTGATCCCGGTGACCTGCTGACCGATCTCCCTGCCCGCAACCCTTGTTTGCTGGCGCGGGCATGCGGCGAATCGCCGAAAATGCGCGGTTGCCTTCTTGAACCGATTCACACCATTTTTTCCATGACCGATACCACCCAAGCCCCACCGCTGCCCGACCACCTGTCCGTCGACCCGCGCAGCCCGCACCATGTCGCGGCCGTGTTCGAGCACGACATCGGCATCCGCTTCAACGGCAAGGACCGCTCTGACGTGCAGGAATACTGCGTCAGCGAAGGCTGGGTGAAGGTGCCCGCCGGCAAGACGCTGGACCGCAAGGGCCAGCCGCTGATGATCAAGCTCAAGGGCACGGTGGAAGCCTTCTACCGCCAGCCTGAATAAGCCCTTTTCCGCCGATTCCATGGACGGGTTGGCCCCGGCGGCCTGGGTTATCCAATGCGATGGCAGCGCCATACCCAACCCCGGCCGCATGGGCCTGGGCGCCGTGCTGGTCGCGCCCGACGGCACGCGCCACGCCCTGTCGCAGGCCACGCACACCACCGGCTGCAACAACGAGGCCGAACTGGGTGCGCTGGTGATGGCCTTGAACGAAGCCCGGGCCCGCGGCGCCACCACATTGCAGGTCTACAGCGACAGCAGCATCCTGGTGGAGCAGCTAGGCGGGCTTGCCAAGCCATGCGTTGAACGGCTGGAGTCGCTGTACGCCGCTGCACGCGTCCTGCTCGAAAGCTTCGGCGAAGTACAGCTGCAGTGGATTCCCCGCCACCGCAATGGCGAGGCCGATGCCCTGGCGCGCGCGGCACTGGGTGCGCCGCCCAAACCTTCCGTGCACCCCTCCCTACGGGGCCTGCCGCGCAAGAAGCGCAGGAGCCCGCCGCCGCTGCCGGGCTGACCCCGGCCGGCGTTCACGACGGCTCGAAGCCCATCGCGGCCCGGTAGGCCGCGATCTTGGGCAACAGCACCTGGCGGCGCGCCAGGCTCTCGGGCGGCCAATGCGCTTCGCGTTCATAGTATTCAGTAACCACAGCCGCGCCTTGCGGCAGCACCACCCAGGGCTGCTTGGCGAGGGTGAAGATGTGGATGTCCGGCGGCAGGTGGTCGGGCGCATCGAGCGTGCCCACGCGCACGAAGGACACCAGCGGGCCCGCGCCCGCATAGTGGCTCCACACGGCCACATGGCAGTGCGGGCAGCGCGCGATCTTCTGGCCCAGGCCGCTTTCCGAAGGGGTGTCGACCAGCACAGGCGGGCCGCCCAGCAGGCGGATGCGGTCGGCCTCGATCATGGCGTTCAGCGCGAAGGAAGCCCCGCTCTCGCGCTGGCACCAGCGGCAGTGGCAGCAGTGCACGAACAGGGGTGCCGTTTCCATGCGGTAGCGCACGTGGTGGCAGTCGCAACCGCCTTCGAGCGGGAATGGGGGCGTGGACGGGAACTGCATGGCGATCACTCCGTGGAGTGCCGCACGTTACGGCAAAAGCCACACCCTGTCACTCCCGTCCTGTCACGCGCCGCAGTCTGCCGCGCGGGCCCGCAGCAGGGACTGTTCCTGCGCATTGTGCGTAAGCGTGGCGGCCAGTTCGAACTGGGCACGCGCTTCTGCACTGCGGTCCAGCTTGGCCAGCAGGTCGCCACGCACGCTGGGCAGCCAGTGGTAGTCGCGCAGGGCGGGGTCGGCGCCCAGTGCATCGACCAGCACCAGTGCGGCGGCGGGCCCGTCGGCCATGCCCACGGCCACGGCGCGGTTGAGCGCCACGACGGGTGAGGGCGCAACCTGCAGCAGCGCGTCGTACAGTGCCACGATGTGGTTCCAGTCGGTGTCCGCAGCACGGCGTGCGCGCGCATGGCAGGCCGCGATGGCGCCCTGCAGCGCGTAGGGCCCCCAGGGGTGGCCGGCGCGGGCCAGTTGCTCGGCCCGGTCGAGCGCGGCCAGGCCGCGGCGCACCAGCAGGTGGTCCCAGCGTGCGCGGTCCTGGTCCATGAGCAGCACGGGGCGACCCTCGGCATCGGTGCGTGCGGGCAGGCGCGAGGCCTGTATCTCCAGCAGCGCCACCAGACCCTGCACCTCGGGTTCGTCGGGCGTGAGGCCGGCCAGCACGCGCACCAGGCGCAATGCCTCATCGCACAGGGCCGGGCGCATCCAGTCGTCGCCCGCCGTGGCGGCATAACCTTCGTTGAAGACCAAATAGATCACTTCGAGCACCGAGGCCAGGCGCGGCGCACGCTCGGCCGCGCCGGGCACCTCGAAGGGCACATGCGCGGCCGTGAGACTGCGCTTGGCGCGCACGATGCGCTGGGCCACGGTGGCCTCGGGCACCAGGAAGGCGCGCGCGATCTCCACGGTGGACAGGCCGCCCAGCAGCCGCAGCGTGAGGGCCACGCGCGCCTCGGTCGACAGCACGGGGTGGCAGGCGGTGAAGATCAGGCGCAGCAGGTCGTCGCCGATGTCGTCCTGGCGTGCGGCATCGAGCGCATCGACGAAGTCCGGCGTGTACTGGGCTTCGAGTGCTTCCATGTCATGGCCCAGGGCCTCGTGCTCGCGCGCCTGCATGGCCTGCTGGCGCAGGTGGTCCAGGGCACGGTTGCGGGCGGTGGTCATGAGCCAGGCGGCGGGGTTGTCAGGCAGGCCGCTGGAGGGCCAGTGCTCCAGGGCAGCCACCAGCGCATCCTGCGCCAGCTCTTCGGCCCGGCCCACGTCGCGCGTCATGCGCGCCACGCGGGCAATGATGCGGGCCGCCTCGATGCGCCATACCGATTCGATGGTGCGGTGCAGGGCATCGGGGCTGGGCGCAGCCATGGTCAGCCGAGTGCCTTGCTGGCGTCGACCATGTAGGCGAACTCCCAGGTGTGGCCATCGAGGTCGTCGAAGCCATGGGCGTACATGAAGCCATGGTCCTGCGGTGCGCGCGGTGACGTGGCGCCGGCGGCCACGGCCTTGGCCACCAGGGTGTCGATCTCCTCGCGGCTCTGGGCCGACAGGCAGACCAGCACCTCGGAGGTCTTGCGCGCATCGGCCACCGCCTTGTCGGTGAAGGTCTTGTAGAACTCCTCGACGAGCAGCATCACGAAGAGGTTCTCGCCGAGCACCAGGCAGGCACCCTGCTCGTTGGTGAACTGCGGGTTGAAGTCATAGCCCAGCGCGCGGAAGAAGGCTTGCGAGCGGCCCATGTCCTTGATGGGCAGGTTGACGAAGATCATCTGGTGTTGCATGGCGGTCTCCTGAGTGGATGAAACGATAAGGGATAACGGACGGGGAAAACAGGGGGTGATGCGAAAGCCGGACAGGATCACTTGGCAGCCTCGGCCGCGAGGAAGCCCAGGCCGTCCTCGAAGTCCTTGCCGACCATGTGGTCCATGTTGAAGAACAGGTGCATGAGCTTGGCCAGGTAGGGCACGGGGCCGTGCATGGCCCAGGTGACGCGGGTGGCCTTGCCGCCACCATCGGGCGCCAGCGTGAAGTCCACGCGGTTGTGGGCCTCGAACGGTGCGACGAAGTCGAGCTTCATGCCCACATGGGAGGGCACGGTGGCCTCGGTGATCTCCATGCTGCCCGTGCCCACCTTGTCGCCCTGCCAGGCGTAGCGGGCGCCGGGGCCGGAGGTGGCGGTGCTGTACTCGCCCTTGGCACCGGGGTCCTTGCGCTCGTAGGGGTTCCAGGTGTTGAAGCGGCGCAGGTCCTGGACCAGGCCGAACACGCGCTCGGGCGGGGCCTCGATCACGCGGCTGCGCTCCACACGGAAGGTATCAGGGCGGGTGGCCGCATAGGCCAGCAGCAGGGCCAGGGCGGCCAGCACGACGAAAGCAATGGTCTTGATCATGGTGAATCCTGGGGTGGTCGTGGGAAATCGGGGTCAGCCGCGTGCGGCCTCAATGTCGCGAAAGCGCTGCACGCCTTCGCCCGGTGCAAAGTCGTCGAGCTCGAAGACCGGGCGCACCTCGATCTCGGCCGGGAGCCCCTCGCCGCGCGGGTTGGGAAAGCGGCGCGCCCACTCCATGGCCTCGTCGCGCGAGCGCACCTGGATCAGCGTGTAGCCGGCGATCAGTTCCTTGGTCTCGGTGAAGGGCCCATCGACCACCGTGCGCTGGCCACCGCTGCCATAGTACACACGCCAGCCCTGGGCGCTGGCCTTGAGGCCCATGCCATCGAGCAGCACGCCGGCGCGCGACAGCTCCTCGTGGTAGGCGCCCATCACGGCCAGCATGTCCTCGCCGGGCAGCACGCCGGCTTCGCTCTCCGGGCTGGCCTTGACCAGAATCATGAATCGCATGGCACATCTCCTGTGTGTGGAAGTCGCTGTGCAGGGGATGGAAATTCCCTGCGCTTATCCTCCACGACGGACAGGCGCCCCCGGAATCGACACGGATTCCGAAAAATCAGGGTTTGTACCTAGAAAATTTCGATCCCCCAATGAGAACAGCCCATGCCGGGCACGGCATGGGCTGTTTGCAAAGGAAGGCGCAGCGGTCAGCGCTTGGCCGCGGGGTTCTGCGCCATGTAGGCGAGGGTGGCGCTGGTGAGGGCGCGCACGCCGATGCGCAGCGCCTTCTCGTCGATCACGAACTCCGACGAATGGTTGGGCGCACCGGACTTGTCGCCGAACGGCGAGGCATACAGGTTCCAGAACACCACGGGCACGCCGCTGCCGCCGAAGGAGCCGAAGTCCTCCGAGCCCATGGAAGGCAGCACTTCCTTCGCCTTGTCGGCGCCACCGGCGGCGACCGCGAAGGCCGGGGCCAGGGCAGCCGTGATCTTCGGATCGCTCACCACCACCTCGTAGCCAGTGTCGATGGTGACCTCGGCCGTGAGGCCGGCACTCTCGGCGATCTTCTGGGCCTTCAGGCGGATGCTGTCGTGCGCGACCTTCTGGTTGCGCGCCGAGAGCGACCGCACAGTGCCGCCAATCTCGGCCGTGTCGGGCAGGATGTTCACGCGGTTGCCGCTTTGCAGCAGGCCCACGGTGACCACGGTGGGGCCGTCGAGCGGGTCGATCTGCTGGCTGATGATGCCCTGCAGGGCGAGCACGATCTCGGCGGCCGCCAGCGTCGGGTCCTTGGCGGTCCAGGGCGAGGAGCCGTGGCCGCCCTTGCCCTGGAGCTTGATGTTGAACACATCGCCGCTGGCCATGAAGCTGCCGGCGCGGTAGGCCAGGGTGTTGCCCGGTGCGCGGGCGCTGATGTGCTGGCCCATCACGACGTCGACCTTGGGGTTGTCGAGCACCTTGGCCTCCATCATGGCCTTGGCACCGCTGGGCACGGGGCCCGGGCCCAGTTCCTCGGCCGGCTGGAACAAAAAGACCACCGTGCCCGCCAGTTCGCTGCGCACGCTGGACAGCGCCTGCGCCGCGCCCAGCAGCATGGCCACGTGCGTGTCGTGCCCGCAGGCGTGCGACACCGGCGTCTCGTTGCCGCGCCACTGCGCACGCGCCGTGGACTTGAAGGGCAGGTCGTTGCGCTCCTGCACGGGCAGGGCGTCCATGTCGGCGCGCAGGGCCACCACGGGGCCCGGCTTGCCGCCGCGCAGCACGGCCTTGATGCCGGTCTTGGCGATGCCGGTCTGCACCTCGATGCCGGGCATCCTGGCCAATGCCGCTGCCACATAGGCAGCGGTCTGCACCTCTTCGTAGGACAGCTCGGGGTGCTGGTGGATGTGGCGGCGCCAGGCGATCACCTGGGGTTCGGCCGCATCGGACAGGGCCAGCACGCGCTGGGCCAGGGGCGAGGTGGTCTGGGCAGAGGCGGACATCGCCAGGCCGGCGAGCAGTGCGGCCAACGGCAGGAGCCGGTGTTTCATGGAAGAAGCCTTCGTAAGAATGGACAGGGACGGCAGCCACTCTATCGCCAAGCCCATGCCGCGAACAGTCACAATTTCGTTCTAGTGACAACCAGAATGCATCACCCTGTGCACCGGAGACTTCGATGAAACCGCACCAGCTCAAGGCCTTTCTCGCCGTGGTGGAGCTGCGCAGCATCCGCCAGGCGGCGAACGCGCTGCACATCACCCAGCCCGCCATCTCGCGCGCGATCCGCGAGCTGGAGGAGCACCTGGCGGTGCCGCTGTTCGTGCGCAGCGCGCACGGCGTCACGCCCACCGAGTACGGCCTGGCCTTCGAGCGCCGCGCGCGCCTGCTGGAGCAGGAGGCCGAGAGGGCGCGCGACGAGCTGCGCCAGATGCGCGACGGCCAGCTCGGCTGCGTGCGCGTGGCGGTGTCCTCGGTGCCGGCCATGGCACTGCTGCCGCAGGCGCTGGCACTGTTCCGCGCCGAGCTGCCAGCCACCGCGCTGGAGTTCAGCGAGGGCCTGGCGCCCCTGGTGCTGCCCGCCTTGCGCGAGGGCCTGCTGGACCTGGCCCTGGTGCAGCACCGCCTGGAGCGCGTGGGCCCGGACGTGGATTGTGAGGAGCTGCTGACCACGCCGCTGGCTATCTGCGCGCGGGTGGGCCATCCGCGTGCGCGGGCCCGCAGCCTGGCGGCACTGCAGCACGAGGAGTGGGTGGGCTGGGACCGCGCCATGGTTGAAGACCTGTTCGCCGGCAGCGGCGTGCCCGCGCCCGAGCGCATCGTGGTCAGCCGCTCGATGGAGATCACGCGCGCGCTGGTGGGCCGGGGCGATCTGATCAGCGTGTTCGCGCGCCCGGCGCTCGACCGGGAGCTGGCGCGCCACGGCATCCGCGCTATTCCCGTGCAGACCCGCCTGCCGGAGCTGACCATCAGCGCGATCACGCGGCGCGGCCACATCCCGACGCCGGCGGCACAGAAGTTTCTCGAAGCGGTGCGCACGGCAGCCCGGGGCATCGCAACCCCATAGCCTGGCCATGCAGGGCAGCGCCGAATGGGGCGACCGTGAAAAATTGCCCACATTGCGGTCTTTGTGCCCGCCAGGACCGCCGCGAGCCCGGCCACGGCGCAGGCGGCCCTTACGATCATACGAAGGACCCACCACCGCATGAACAAGCACACCCCTCCCATCGCAGCACCCTGGATCGCCAGCATTCCCCTGTCGGCCGATGGCGCGGCATTCGCGCTGCTCATCGTGCACCCGGGCCGGGCCATTGCTCCACCCGAGGGCCTGCGCGCCGTCATGCGTTTCAACGCCGATGGCGAGGGTGGCTTTGTCGCCGCGGCCATGGCGGGGGACGGCTGCTGGGGCTACATCGACGCCGAAGGCCATTGGCGCGTGCCCCCAACGCTGGAGAACGCGCGCGACTATTCCGAAGACGGCCTGGCACGCTTTTGCCAGGGCGGGCGCTGGGGCTTCGTGAACCTGGCGGGCGAGGTGGTGATCGCACCGGCCTTTGAGGACACGCGGCCGTTTCGCGGCGGGCTGTGTGCGGTGATGGTGGGCAAGAACGCCTGGCGCATCATCGACCGCGAAGGGAAGTTCACCTGCGAGGAGAGCTTTCGCGAACTGAGCACCTTCGGCGCGGGCGCACTGGCGCGCGCAGTGAGCAAAGCCAAGGGCACGAACCAGCTCGCCTATGGCTATGTCGACGGCCAGGGCCGCTGGGTGATCGAGCCGCGCTTTCAGCGCGCGTTGCCGTTCGGCGAGCAGCCCGCCACCGCCGCATCGCTGGATGGGGAGACGTATGGCCTGATCGATGCACGCGGGCAGTGGGTGCTGGAGCCCCGCTACCCGGACATCCGGGCCTTCAACAAGCAGGGGCTGGCCTACTTCGACGAACCCGACTCGTGGGACAACGGCCACGGCTACCTGGACGCCAAGGGGCGCGTGGTGATCAAGGGCGAGCGGCACCTGTCCAGACACATGGTGCACGGCATGGTGTGCAGCGACTACAACGGCGCCGGCTATCTGCGCGCGGATGGCAAGGCGCTGGACACGCCGTCGCTGGTCTACGGCAGCCACTTCCGCTCGGAAGGCGGCTTTGCGGTGGTGCGCACCGCCGCATCGGCAGCGCACAAGGGCCACGCAGGCCGGCCCGCCGCCTGGGCCCTGCTGCACCCCGATGGCCGCGTGGCAAGCCTGGCAGAGCCCCTGCTGGAGCCCCTGACGAACGGCGATGGATGGCTGGTGGAGGAGATGAACGACACGCCGCTGGTGCCGTTTCTCACGCGCGATGGGCAGGTGGCGTACCTCGACCGCGATGGCGCCGTGGTCTGGCGCGCGCAGTACGACGGACAGCACGCCACGCTGCTCGATGCGCAGGGCCAGGCGCTGTGGCGCAGCGACGCGCAAGAGGGCGACTGCCGGGCGCCCCACCCCTTCTTCCTGCCACCCATCACCGACCACCTGGAGGGCATCGACACGCTGGACGGCATCGTTCCCCTGGCCGAGACCTTGCTGGCCGAAGCCGAGGCCCGGCTGCACCGCCTGGCTGCGGGCCAGACGCTGGAGCGCGAGCCCTCGCCAGATGGCGACGACGACGATGATGAGGACGGGGACGACGATGAGGACACCGTGCAGGCGAATCGCGCGGTGGTGCTGCGGCGGGTGATGCGCACCTACATCAGCGAGGAGCACAACGGCCCCTACGAGTTCCTGTGCTCTGAGTTGAGCGACGCGGTGAACCAGGCCCGCGAGGCGATGCTGCAGGCGCTGGAGGCCCGCTACGGCCCAGCCGACCCGGACCCCGAACACGCCGCACCCTGGCACGGCGCTGAACGTACCCAGGCCTGGGCGGTGCCGATGGCCCAGGCCCTGCCGGGCGATACCAGTGTGCTGCACGAGTCGCGCGAGCAATGGGTCACGCTGTACAAGAGCTCCGACTCTGGCGATGGCGATGCCTGGTGGGAGCTGTGGCTGATGGTGGCCCCGAGCCTGGACGCCCTGGAGACGGCACGGCGTGCACGCAGCGGCCTGGTGTCGCAGGGCGCTGAGGACGGCGATGGCGGCGATGATGAAGCGGGCGATGAAGCGGGCGATGAAGGGGGGGATGAGGGGGGGGTCGATAGCGCATCCGGCGAGCGCCCCAAGCCCCAGACGCGCGCCGAATGGCTGCAGGCCGTGGGCAGCGACCGCTATGCCATTGGCCAGGTGCCCGCCCAGTGGCTGGACGACGCGATGGTGGATGCCGCCCTGGCCAACGAGGTGGAGGCGCTGGCCTTTGTGCCGCCGGCCTTCCAGACGCCCGAGCGCCTGGAGGCGCTGGTGCGCCAGGGCGTGAACTCGGCGGCCAGCATCCCGCCCGAATGCATGACCGCACAGGCCTTGGCGCTGGCCCGGCAGCTGTACGCGCAAGAGTCCGACTGGCACTGGCGCGACGAGCGCAACAGCCGCATCCCCAAGGAATGGGACCACAACAGCCTGGGCGACGTGTGGGGCTGCCTGCTGACGCCGGAGCTGGCACTCAAGGCAGTGCGCGCACAGGCACCGCTGCGCGACCTGGCGCACTGGCTGCGCACCGATGCGGTGGAGAAGGCGGCGCTCAAGGCCGACATCTACAACATCAGCTACATCGACAAGGCGAAGATCACGCCAGAGCTGGCTGCGCTGGCCGTGCAGCACGACTATGGCTGCCTGATCGAGGAGATTCCGCCCGAACTGGTTAGCCCCGAGCTGTGCCTGGTGTCGGCCCGCGTCAATGGCCTGTCGCTGGAGAAGATGCCCGAGCCGCTGCGCAGCGTTGCGGTGTGCGTGGCCGCGCTCAAGGACCGCTCGGACGTGTTCCCGCACGTGCCCGAGGCCCTGCGCCTGGCCGTCACCACGCAGCTGATCGAGGACGATCTGGCGGGGGCGCGCAAGGAGGGCGAGCCGCGCGAGGGCAGCCACTGGCACGGCTACCGGGCGTGGGTCAAGCTCTGGGACGAGGACTACGAGGGCGCCATCGCCGACGCGAAGCTGGGGCTGCCGCAGATGCGCTACGAGCAGCATGCGAACTATGTGCTGGCCAGCGCCTACATGGAACTCGGGCGCGAGGCCGAGGCGGCGCTGGAGGCATCGACCGTGCTGTCCTTGCAGTCACCGTACAGCGCGCAGTGGAACGACGAGGAGGACACCAGCTGGCTGCAGGCGCTGGTGCAGGAGCAGGCCGGCACGGCCGACGATGGTGCGCTGCTGGCCCAGCTGCAGTCGCACCCGCGCACGCTGGCGGACATTCCGCGCGAGCGCATCACCCATGCCATGGTGGATGTGGCCATGGCGGTCGACGAGGACACGGTGCGCTTCGTGCCGCGCCGGCTCATGACACCGGCACGCTACGCCGCGGCCCTGCGCCAGGGCGTCAAGCAGTTCGAGCAGATACCCCCAGCCATGCTGGGCGAGGAGGCCTGCATCGAGTACGTGAGCGGTGGTGGCTGGCGCCTGGAATACCTGCCCGAGGCGCTGCGCACGGTCATGGTGTGCGCGCACGCGGTGCGGCGCAGCAGCAGTGCCATGGAGTATGTGCCCGAGGCACTGCGTGCCCAGGTGCGGGAGGCCATGAAACAGCTGCCCGCCGAGGAGGACGCAGACAGCTCGACCGGTTCTGCCAGCGGCGACTGGCTGACGCGCCGGCTCGTGGATTCGCTGATGACCAAGGACGCCACGGCATCGGGCGGGCTGCAGCAAAGGGGCATGTTCACGGCCTTTATCCTGAAGACCATGCTGGGTGCGAAGTCCGACGACATCGCGAGGCTCAAGGGCCTAGCCGGGTGGTTCGAGGTGCGACCCTTCCTGGCCATGGTGACCAACCTGGTGCTGGGCCTGGCCGCGCTGGTCAGCCATGCATTCGTGTCCGTGGGCGCCTGGCGCGCCGAGGGCCCCTGGGTGGGGCTGGGCACCTTTGCGCTGATGGGCTTTTCGGAGCTCTACTGGGCCTGGCGCTTTGTGTTCTCCACGCCGTTCAGGCCCGGGCTGGGCGTGGCCTGCCTGGTGGTGATGCTCTACGTGTTCGCCTGGCGCTGGATGTACCGGCGCATCGGCTTGGTCTATGCGGCCCAGGCCAAGGACAAGGGCGAGGATTGAGCGCTCAGAAGGTGTGAATGGACCCGGCGTGTCCGAGCAGGCCGCCAAAACGCGTGCGATCTAGGCGCAAAGCGGAGACATAGCTCGGGCTATGGCGAGCATTTGCAACGACGAGCGCGCGTGTTTTGGAGGGATGAGCGGGCATGTCGGGTTCGTTCACACCTTCTTAGGCTGTCGCGCCGTCGTAGCAGGGGGCGATGGCGCGCACCTCGATGGTCGCCCATTCGGCGGCCGGGCATTCGCGCGCGATGGCCAGGGCCTCTTCGCGCGTGGCGCAGTCCACGAGGAAGAAGCCGCCGATCATTTCCTTGGTCTCGGCGAAGGGGCCGTCGACCAGGCGCGGCTGGCCTTCGCGCACCTGCAGGCGCACGCCCTCGGTGTCGTTGGCCAGCGATTCGCCGCCCAGGAGCAGGCCGCGTGCCTGCAGGCCGGCGCCGAAGCGCTGCATGCGCGCATAGACCTCCTGCCCTTTGGCCAGGCCGCGCTCGGCACGCTGGCCTGGGGGTTCCATGATCAGCAGCATGTAGGGCATGGGGATCTCCGGCAGTGAATGGTGGGGATGGGCGCGATTCTAGAAGCGTCTTCAGAACACGGCCCGGCCCGGCGTGCGCAGCGCCTGCACCAGGTCGGCGGCAAGGCGCGGCATGTCCGTGGGCCTGCATTCGCCCAGGCTCACGCGCACGGCCGGGGCACTGGCCAGGCGCAGCGGCGTGCCGGCCTGCACGGCCCAGCCGCGCGAGGCCATGGACTGCACCACGGCCGCCTCGTCGGCCACGGGTAGCCACATGTGCAGGCCCTCGCCGGGCGCCAGCACGACCTGCTGCGCGGCCAGCGCCTGCACCAGGGCCTGGCGCCGGGCGGCGTAGGAGCCGCCGGCCTGCGCCAGCGCGCTGCCCTCGCGCATCTGCCGCCACAGGCCTGCCGCCAGGCCTTGCAGGATGCGGCTGACCCAGCGCGGCCCCAGGGCCTGCTGGGCGCGCAGGGCCTGCAGCAGGGCCGGCGTGCCAATGGCCAGCGCCACGCGCAGATCCGGCCCGAGGAACTTGCTGACCGACACAACGTGCAGCCACAGCGGAGGCAGCGACGCCGCCATGGCCAGCGGTGCGGCCGAGAGCGGACCCCAGTGGTCGTCGAGCACCACGAGCAGGTGGGGCAGGGCCTGCAGCTGGCGGCGCAACGCCTTCCAGCGCGCGGGGCTGATGGCGGCACCCGTGGGGTTGTGCGCGCGCGGCGTGAGCACCAGGGCGGCGCAGCCCTGCAGCACACCGGCGTCGGGCACGCACAGGCCCTCGCCATCCACCGGCAGCGGTACGGGTTTGAGGCGCAGGCTGTGCATCAGCGCCACCAACGGCGGCCAGCACGGGTCCTCGACCGCCACGCGGTCACCGGGGTGGGCATGCACGCGCAGGGCGCGCTCCACCGCATCGAGCGTGCCGGAAAACACCCCGATCTCGCCACAGGGCAGGCCCTGCGCCATGAGCCATTGCCGCGCCTCGGCCTGCAGCGCGGGCAGGTCGGCCGGGGCCTCGTAGCTGGCGGAGGAGGCCAGCGCGGCCCAGGCCGCTGCACCGCCCTGCAACTGGGGAAGCAGCGACGCGTCGACATTGCCGCTGGCCAGGTCACGCAGGCCCGTGGGCACGGCATAGGCCTGGGCCATGCGCACCGGGGCACCCACCACGCGCGTGCCGCGGCGCCCGTCGGTCACCACGCGGCCTGCGTCGCGCAGCCTGGCATAGGCCGCGGCCACGGTGTTGGGGTTCACCGCAAGCTGCTGCGCCAGCGTGCGCACGGCGGGCAGGGCGTCACCGGGCTGCAGGGCGCCGCTGCGCAGGACATCGAGCAGGCTGTCGGCGATGTCAGCGGCGGTTTTGCCATGGGCGTACAATAAATTCATACATTCATTTTAATGTATTAGTACAAAAAGGAAATACCATGAAGACCGCGTTGGCGCTGCGGCATGTGCCGTTCGAAGACCTGGGACTGCTCGCCCCCTTGCTGCAGCAGCGCGGCTATTCCGTGCGCACCCACGATGCGGGGGTGGGGCCGCTGGAGGACAGCCTGCACCCAGAACCTGACCTGCTGGTGGTGCTGGGCGGGCCCATCGGCGCCTTCGACGAAACGGCCTACCCGTTCCTCACCGATACGCTGGCGCTGCTGCGCGAGCGGCTGGCACGCCGGCTGCCGGTGCTGGGCATCTGCCTGGGTGCTCAGCTCATGGCCCGCGCCCTGGGGGCCGGCGTGGCACCCATGCGGCGCAAGGAGATCGGCTTTGCGCCGCTGGCCCTCACACCACGCGGCGAACGCTCGGTGCTGGCCCCCCTGGCCCAGGGCACGCCGGTGCTGCACTGGCATGGCGACCAGTTCGAGATACCACCCGGTGCCGAAAACCTGGCCAGCACGCCGCTGTGCCCGCACCAGGCCTTTGCCGTGGGCACGCATGCGCTCGCCTTGCAGTTCCACCTGGAGGCGGACCTCTCGCGCATCGAGCAGTGGCTGGTGGGCCATGCCTGCGAGCTGGCCGCGGCTGGCGTGGACCTGCAGGCGCTGCGCAGCGGGGCCCGGGAGCATGGCAGCGCGCTGGCCCGTGCGGCCGAGGCCGTGTTCGGCGCCTGGCTCGACGGCATCGGGGGCGGCCACGCATGAGCCCGGTGCTGCTGGGCCAGGTCGCGGCCGTGCTGCGTGGGGCCGCCGTGCCGTTCGGCGACCGGCCGGACACACGCAGCGCCATTGCCAAGCAGGCCGTCGCGGGCCCGGTGCCTGTGGACGCGGCCGGCCTGCAGGGTGACGAACAGGGCGACACCCGCATCCACGGCGGGCCCGACAAGGCCGTGCACCAGTACCCGCTGGACCACTACGCGCTGTGGCGCAGCGAGCTCGGTGATCTGCCCGTGCTGGAGCAGCCGGGCGCCTTCGGCGAGAACATCGCCAGCACCGGCATGGCCGAGGCCGACCTGTGCTGGGGCGACCGCGTGCGCATGGGCAGTGTGCTGCTGGAGGTCGCTCAGACGCGCCAGCCGTGCTGGAAGCTCAACACCCGCTTCGGCCAGCGCGACATGGCGCTGCGCCTGCAGCGCACGGGCCGCACCGGCTGGTACTACCGCGTGCTCGCGCCCGGCACCGTGCAGGCGGGCGACGCCATCACGCTGGTGGCGCGCCCGCATGCAGGCTGGCCGCTGGCGCGTGTGATCGAGGTGCTTTACCACCGCACGCTCGATGCGCAGCTGCTGCGCGAACTGGCGGCGCTGCCGCAACTGCCTTCCTCGTGGCAGAAGCTCATCGCGCGGCGGCTGGAGCAGGGCACGGTCGAGGACTGGAACCGGCGCACGCAAGGGGTGTGAAGGCAGGGCTTGGCAGCGCGGCAAAGCCCGTGTTAGCATTTGCCTCCTATGCAACGCAGCATGCTCCTATCCACCCTAGCTCTAGGCCTAGTGCCTGGCCGGGGTCTGCCTGCGTTCGCCATCACCGTTGCCACTTCGCGCAACACCTGATTTCCCCCTGACCCCGGCCCGCGAACCAGCCTTTGCACACCAGCAAAGGGCTGCAGGGGACGTCATCCGTATTCATTTCGTTTGACCTGCATGCAGGCAGCGCCCACACCATGGCGCACCGCATGCAACCGTTCGTGGAGCCACTTCTCATGATTGCCAAGCCCGCCACCAAGTACCAGCCCATCGCCCCCGTTGCGCTCACCGACCGCACCTGGCCCTCACGTTCCATCACCCAGGCGCCGATCTGGTTGTCCACCGACCTGCGCGACGGCAACCAGGCCTTGTTCGAGCCGATGAACGGCGAGCGCAAGATGCGCCTGTTCCAGGAGCTCGTGCGCATCGGCTTCAAGGAGATCGAGGTGGGCTTTCCGGCCGCCTCGCAGACCGATTTCGACTTCGTGCGCCGCCTGATCGATGAAGACCTGGTGCCCCAGGACGTGACCCTCATGGTCATGACGCAGTCGCGAGCCGACCTGATCGAGCGCACCGTGGAGGCCGTGCGCGGCGCGCCGCGCGCCATCGTGCACCTGTACAACGCCACGGCACCGGCCTGGCGGCGCATCGTCTTCGGCATGAACGTGACGCAGGTCATGGAGTTCATCGACCAGCATGTGTCGCACTTGAAGCGCCTGACCGATGCCCAGCCGGAAACGCAGTGGACGCTGCAGTACTCGCCCGAGACCTTCAGCGCCACCGAACTCGACGTGTCGCTGCGCGCCTGCCAGACGGCGATTGCCGCCTGGGGCGCGGGCCCGGGCCGCTCCATCATCATCAACCTGCCGACCACGGTGGAGAACGCCACGCCCAACGTGTTCGCCGACCAGATCGAGTGGATGCACCGGCGCCTGGCGCCGCGCGAGCACGTGGTGCTCTCGGTGCACCCGCACAACGACCGCGGCACCGGAGTGGCCGCAGCCGAATTGGCCATGATGGCCGGCGCCGACCGCGTGGAGGGCTGCCTCTTCGGCAACGGCGAGCGCTGCGGCAACGTGGACATCGTGACCCTGGCGCTCAACATGTACACCCAGGGCGTACACCCGGGGCTGGATTTTTCGGACATCACCGCCGTGGCGCGCGTGGCCGAGGAATGCACGGCGCTGCCCGTGCACCCGCGCCACCCCTATGCGGGCGACCTGGTGTTCACGGCGTTCTCGGGCTCGCACCAGGATGCGATCAAGAAGGGCTTTGCCGCGCAGGACCCGAACGGCCTGTGGGAAGTGCCCTACCTGCCCATCGACCCGGCCGACCTCGGCCGCACTTACGACAGTGTGATCCGCGTGAACAGCCAGTCGGGCAAGGGGGGCATCGCCTTTTTGCTCGAACGCGAGCATGGCGTGGTGATGCCACGGCGCATGCAGGTGGAGTTCAGCGCCGTGGTGCAGCGCCAGACCGACGCCAGCGAGGGCGAGATGACCGGCGATGCGCTGTGGAAGCTGTTCCAGTCCACCTACCTGGCCAGCGGCTCCGACGCGGCCATCGTCTGCCATGGCCACAAGCTGGCCGATGACGGCCAGGGCATCGAGCTCGATGTGAGCATCGATGGCGTGCGCCAGACCCTGCAAGGCCAGGGCAATGGTCCGATCGCCGCGACGGTGGATGCGCTGGGCCTGCCGCTGCGCGTGGACCACTACGAGGAGCGCGCCACGGGCACAGGTGCCAACGCGCAGGCCCTGGCCATCGTGGAGGCGGCGCTCGAAGGCGTGGCCGGCTCCACCTTCGGCGCGGGCACCAGCCACAACATCGTGACCGCCTCGGTGCAGGCCATCGTGAGCGTGGCCAACCGGCTCGCCGAGCGCAGCGAAGGCGCCCGGGCAGCGACCGCAACGGTGTAAACGAAGACGGAGACAACAGTGGCGATGCCTTCACAAAAGGCGGTTGCCACGGCGGGGCATTCACCCCCGCGCACAGGGTGCGGTACGCTTGCGATCCATGCGTGTTCTTTCCTGTCTGGCCCTGGTGTCCGCTGCGCTGCTGATCGCAGGCTGCGGCACCTCCCGGCCCCCCTCGTCGTCGTCCTCCTCTTTTCCGTCCGCCCCGGTCCGCACGACGCCGCCGCTGAGCCCGGACCAGGCGCACGGCATTGCCATCCATGCGCTGGGCCTGGTGGGCACGCCCTACCGCTACGGCGGCAATACGCCGGATTCAGGCTTCGACTGCAGCGGGCTGATCGGCTATGTCTACCGCAACCAGGTCGGCACGCCGCCGCCGCGCACCGTGGCCGCGCTCAATTCTTGGGGTTACCCGCTCGAGTCCGGTGAGCTGCGCGCGGGTGACCTAGTGGTGTTCGGCACCGGACGCCAACCCAACCATGCCGGCATCTATGTGGGAGAGGGGCGCTTCGTGCATGCGCCTTCGAGCGGCGGCACGGTGCGGCTGGATTACCTCAGTGCCAAGCACTGGGCCGGGCAAAGGCCCGCCTTCCGCCGGCCTTGATCAACTCGCCAGGCGCTGACCGCCAAGGGCCTGGGCAAAGGCCAGGTGGTTGCCGTCCGGGTCCGTCACCAAAATGGCGCGCACCTTCTTGCTGTTCGAGCGCTGGGCGGTGTCCACTCCCATGCGCTCCAGTTGCTCGCCCTGTTCGTCGATGTCGTCCACCGCCAGCGTGACCGAGCAGCGGCCGGCGCGCCTGGGCAGTTCGTAGACCTGCAGCCAGCCGCCCTGCGGCAGGGTCCATTCCGCCAGTTCGGGCATGGGCTGCGAATCGGGTCCGCGTTCGAACAGGGCGCCATACCATTGCACCGCGTCGGGCAGGCTGCTGACAGCGACACTGGCAAGGGCATTCTGGATGGCCATGGAAACTCCTGGAGACGGGGCTGGGACTGGCTATAGGTATATCTGCGGCGTGGGTGAAACGCTGCAGGACAGCACCCTGGCGCAAAGCCCTCCGGCATCCAAGGCGAAAATGGCGCCCATGACCCTCCACGTACACACCGCCCCCGCGACCACCGCGCTGTCCACCCACGACACGACCCGCATCGACGACACCCGTATCAAGGCCGTGCGCCCGCTGATCACGCCGGCCCTGCTGCAGGAGTGGCAGCCCGCGCCCGAGGCGGCGCAGACGCTGGTGGAAACCAGCCGCGCCGCGATCTCGCGCGTGCTGCACGGGCACGGCGACCGCCTCGTCGTGGTGGTGGGGCCGTGCTCCATCCACGACCACGGCCAGGCCATGGAATACGCACGGGCGCTCAAGGCACAGGCCGATGTGCTCGCGGACGACCTGCTGGTGGTGATGCGCGTGTACTTCGAGAAGCCACGCACCACCGTGGGCTGGAAGGGCTACATCAACGACCCGCACCTGGACGGCAGCTTCGCCATCAACGAGGGGCTGGAGATGGCGCGTGCGCTGCTGCTCGACGTGCTGGCACTGGGCCTGCCGGTGGGCACGGAGTTCCTGGACCTCTTGAGCCCGCAGTTCATCAGCGACCTGGTGAGCTGGGGCGCAATCGGCGCCCGCACCACGGAAAGCCAGAGCCACCGGCAGCTGGCCAGCGGGCTGTCGTGCCCGGTGGGCTTCAAGAACGGTACCGACGGCGGCGTGAAGGTGGCCAGCGATGCCATCCAGGCGGCCAGCGCGCCCCACGCCTTCATGGGCATGACCAAGATGGGCCAGGCGGCGATCTTCGAGACGCGCGGCAACAACGACTGCCACGTGATACTGCGCGGCGGCAAGGCGCCCAACTACAGCGCGGCCGATGTGGATGCCGCCTGCGCCATGCTGCAATCGGCCGGGCTGCGCCCGCAGGTGATGGTCGACGTCTCGCACGCCAACAGCAGCAAGCAGCACCAGCGCCAGGTCACCGTGGCCGAGGACGTGGCGCGCCAGATCGCCGCGGGCGATGCGCGCATCACCGGCCTGATGGTCGAAAGCCATTTGCAGGAAGGCCGCCAGGACATCGTGCCCGGCCAGCCGCTGGCGCACGGCGTCTCGGTGACGGACGCCTGCATCAGCCTCGTGCAGACCGTGCCGGTGCTCGAAGGCCTGGCACAGGCCGTGCGCGCACGCCGCGCACGGAAGGGCTGATTCAGGACAGGACTTCACGTGGAGGGCGCGCCGCCGCACCCTCCACATTGCGCGCCGTGGCCAGCAACGTGGCGCACAGCGTTTCATCACCTGACTCTGCGACGGCATAGACATCCGCCGCGCAGACGGTGAGCGTGCGGCCCGCGTCCACCACACGGCCCCGGGCGCGCAGGCAGGTGCCACGGGCCGGGGCCAGCAGCTTCACGTGCGCATCCACGGTGGCATTCGTCCAGCCGGCCGGCAGGGTGCTGCCGGCAGCCGCCACCGCGGCAAAGTCGGCCAGCGCGAAGATCGCCGTGGCCTGCAGCTGGCCTGGGCGGAAACACAGGGATTCCTGCACCGGCATCTCCAGGTCCACCTGGCCATGGGCCACCCGGGTGAAGCGCAGGCCCAGGGTTTGCGCAATCGGCATGGCCAGCACATGGGCCTGGAGCAGCGCGGAGGAATCGGGGGCGTGTGGGGTCATGGTTTTCTCCTGGAGACACGGGGGATGGGGGAACTGGCCGGGGCCAGCGGGCGCTTGCGCACGCGCGGCCAGGGGGCCGGCGCCGGGTTGGGGGTCTTGGCGGCAGGTTCCCTGGCCTGCAGCCAGGCGATGTGGTCCAGCACCGTCTGGCGCTGGGCCTGCAGCAGGGCCACCTGGTCCGCCAGCTCCTGCGCCCGCTGGTGCAGGGCCTGCACCATGGCGGCGATGGTGAGCCGGCCGCCGCGAAAGTCCGCCAGGTGCTCGGCAATGCGCGGCAGCGCAAAGCCCAGCTGGCGCGACATGGCGATGAAGACCACCTCGCGCTCGGTACCCTCGGCATAGTCACGGTAGCCGTTGGCCCGGCGCCCGGGCTGCAACAGGCCCTGGCTTTCGTAGTGCCGCAGGGCGTGCACCGAGACCGAGGTGCGGCGGGCGAGTTCGGAGATCTGCATGCCGGCAAGGCTAGCAAGCCTCGCCCTGCACGAAGGTTGCATCCGCGACTGCCACACCGCCCACAGTGCGGGTTAGGGCCGACATGGGGCAAGCGCTTCCCGGTGTAGGATTGCCTTTTTAAGGTTGCAGCGACCACGGTTTGCGTCTAGAAACGGTCATCTGGCACCCCAGGACAGACGGGGGGTGTTTCGCTGCGACTTTTGCCACCCCTTTTTTCACCATCGACTCCGGTCCGGGCTCCTCTTTCCATGCTGGCTACACCGCTCCCCGCAAGAACGTGTCACCGACGCCCGGACACGCACGGCCCGAGCGGCACCTTGCGCGACTGACCATGCAGCATCCAGAGCACGCCACCGCTGAGGCTGCGCGGCTCCATGCACTGCAGTCCTACGCCATCCTGGACACGCCCTCCGAGGACGCCTTCAACAAGCTGGCCGTTCTGGCGTCACGCATCTGCCGGACACCGATGGCGGTGGTCAATTTCGTGGACAGCGAGCGCCAGTGGTTCAAGGCCGCCGTGGGCATCCCGTTCCAGGAGACCGACCGCGCGGTTGCCTTCTGCGCCCACGCACTGAACGGCAGCAAGGACCCGGTGGTGGTGGACGATGCCAGCGCGCACCCGGTGTTCTCCCACAACCCGCTGGTCACCGGCAGCCCGCACATCCGCTTTTACGCCTGTGTTCCGCTGGTCAATGGCGACGGCTTTGCCCTGGGCACGCTGGCGGTGCTGGACACCCGTGCACGCCGCCTGGAGGCCGAGCAGCTCGACGGCCTCAAGGTGCTGGCCGAGCAGGCCATGGTGCAGCTGGAGCTGCGCCGCCAGCAGCGCCTGCTGGCACAGCTGGTGGAGCAGCGCGACCGCATGCACGACGAGCTGGTGGAGCAGGCAGAAACGCTGCGCGTGGCTGGCCGCATCGCCCAGGTGGGCGGCTGGATCGTGGAGCTGCCCAGCATGCGGCTGAGCTGGTCGCAGGAAATCGCCGCCACTTACGGGCTGACCCGGCGGGTGGGTGCCGTGGGCCAGATCCTGGACCTCTACACGCCGCCGTACCGCAGCGCCTTGCGCAATGCGTTCAGGGCCTGCCTGCGGCACGGTACCCCCTTCGACCTGGAGGCCGAAGTCGTCATGCCGGGGGACCGGCATTTCTGGGTGCGCACCGCCGGCCAGGCGGTGCGGGATGCGCAGGGCCGGGTCATCCGCATCCAGGGGGCCTTCCAGGACATCTCGGCACGCCACCAGGCCGACCTGGCGCTGCAGCGCAGCGAAGAGCGCTTCCAGCTCGTCTCGCGCGCCACGGCCGATGCGATCTGGGACTGGAACCTCACCACCGACGCCATGTGGTGGAACGAGGGCATGCAGACCCTGTTCGGCGTGCCGCTCGACCAGTTGCCGCCGGACAGCACCTCCTGGACGCTGCGGCTGCATCCCGAGGACAGCGAAGCGGTGCTCAAGGGCATCCACGCGGCCATCGACGGAACCGACAGCCACTGGTCGGACGCCTACCGCTTTCGGCGCCAGGACGGCAGCTATGCCTGGGTGCTCGACCGCGGCTTCCTGATCCGCGACAGCAGCGGGCGCGCCGTGCGCATGGTCGGCGGCATGGCCGACCACAGTGCACAGAAGGCGGTAGAACTGGAAGCCCAGCGCGACACGCGCAACCATGCCGAGCTCTTGCACCTGCAGCAGCGCATCTCCTCGCTGGACATGCCGCTCGCCGACGTGCTGCACATGGTGGCCGAGGCGGTGAAGCGCCAGACCGGCGCCCGCGGCGCCATGGTGGAATTGATCGAGGGCCGGCACCTGGCGGCCAAGGCCTCGGCCGGCGACATGGTGCGGCCCGAGGGCGACCTGCTGGCGGTGGATGAATGCATCCTCTGGCCCTCGCTCCAGCAGGGCCGCACGGTGCTTTGCAACGACACCGAGGGCGAGGGCTGGGACATGCAGTCCATGGTCCACCGCCATGGCGTGCGCTCGGTGATGGCCGCGCCGCTGCGCGCAGGGGACGTGGTGGTGGGCTCGCTCACGGTCACCTCGGACCGGGTCAATGCCTTTTCGCGGCGCGACGTGGCGCACCTGGAGATCCTGGCCGAATCGCTCGGCGCCATGGTGCAGCTGCGCCACGTGGCCGGGCAGCTGCATGCCTCGGAGCTGCAGTACCGCATGCTGTTCGACGAACACCCGCAGCCCATGTGGGTGTATGACCGGGGCAGCCTGCGCCTGCTGGCCGTGAACCACGCCATGGTGCACCACTACGGCTACAGCGAAAAGGAACTGCTGCGCATGCACATGCAGGACCTGTGGCCCGCGCAGCACCGCGCAACTGCCGAGCGCCGGCTGCGCGCCATCGACCCGCAGCAGCGCAGCCTGCCCAAGGTGCGCCGCCATGTGCGCAAGGACGGCAGCCTGATCGACATGGAGATCACGGCGGGCAACATCGATTTCAACGGCGTGGGGGCGCGCCAGGTCCTGGCCTCCGATGTGACCGAGCGCGTGCGCAACGAGGCCGAACTGGCCCGCATGGGCCGGGCCCAGCGCCTGCTGAGTGCCTGCAACGAAACCCTGGTGCGCGCCACCTCCGAGGCCGCCTTGCTGCAGGCCATCTGCCAGATCGCGGTGGACATTGGCGGCTACCGCATGGGCTGGGTGGGTTTTGCGCGCGACGATGAGCGCAAGTCCATCGAACCGGTGGCCCATGCGGGCTACAACAACCAGTACCTGGAAGCGCTGCACCTGAGCTGGTCGGAAGACGACGCCTACGGGCGCGGCCCGGCGGGCCGAGCCGTGCGCTCGGGCAAACCCGTGATCGTGCAGGACATCCGCCAGGAAAACCACTTCGTGGACTGGACCGAGCGCATGCTGGAGCACGGTTTCCACGCCGTGATCTGCCTGCCGCTGCGCGACCGCGACCGCACCTTCGGCCTGCTCTACCTGTACGCACCCGATATCCTGCAGATCAGCACCGAAGAGACCGGGTTGCTGCAGGAACTGGCCAATGACCTGGCCTTTGGCATCAACAGCCTGCGCACCCAGAAGGCGCAGCAGCGGCTGCAGGCCTCGGTGCTCAAGGTGGCGGCGGCCGTGTCGGCCAGCACGGGCACGGAATTCTTCGAGCAGCTGGTGCGCAACATGGCCGAGGCCCTGGATGCCCAGGGCGGCTGCGTGGTGCGCCTGCTGCCGCAGTACCATGACCAGCCACCGCGCGTGAGCACGCTGGCGGCGGTGCTCGACGGCCAGTTCCTTGCGCCCACCGACTACGCGCTCGAAGGCACGCCCAGCCTGCAGCTGCTGGACCAGCGCCAGTTCGTGGTGGCCGACGGGGTACAGCAGCTGTACCCGGATGCGCCGGTGCTGCGCATGGTGCAGGCCCGTGGCTACGCCGGGCAGCAGCTGTGCAACGCCGATGGCGAGGTGGTGGGCCTGGTGTTCGTGCTGTTCCGCCATGCCATCGCCGACCCGAATTTCGTCATCTCCACCCTGCAGATCTTTGCGGCGCGCGCCTCGGCCGAGATCGAGCGCCAGGTGGCGGACGCACGCATCCGCCACCAGGCCTCGCTGCTGGACAAGGCGCAGGACGCGATCATCGTGCGCGACCTGGAACACCGCATCATCTTCTGGAATCTGAGTGCCGAGCGCCTGTACGGCTGGTCGAAGCTGCAGGTGCTGGGCCAGTCGATCGAGACCCTGCTGTACGAGGACCCCACGCACTTTCGCCGCGCCACCCAGGCCACGCTGGAGCATGGGGAGTGGACCGGCGAGATCGTGCAGCAGCACCGCGATGGCAGTTCCATCGATGTGGAGGGCCGCTGGACCCTGGTGCGCGGCGACAACGGCCAGCCCCATTCCATCCTGGCCATCAACACCGACATCCGCCAGCGCAAGGCCACCGAACGCGAGATCCAGCGCCTGGCGTTCTACGACCCCCTCACCGGTTTGCCCAACCGCATGCTGCTGATGGACCGCATGCACCAGGCGCTGGCCAGTGCCCGGCGGCACCAGCAGGGCGGGGCGCTGCTGTTCATCGACCTCGACAACTTCAAGACCCTGAACGACACCCTGGGCCATGACCAGGGTGACATGCTGCTGCAGCAGGTGGCGCAGCGCCTGAACACCTGCGTGCGCGCCGTGGACACCGTGGCCCGCCTGGGCGGCGACGAGTTCGTGGTGATGCTCGAGGAGCTGAGCGCCCGGCCCGACGAGCTGGTACTGCATGCGCGCTCGGTGGGCGAGAAGATCCTGGCCACGCTGGCCATGCCCTATGCCCTGGCGGGCTACCAGTACCGCAGCACGCCGAGCATCGGCGTGGCCCCCTTCACGAGCGAGCAGACCAGCGTGGGCGAGCTGCTCAAGCAGGCCGACCTGGCCATGTACCAGGCCAAGACGGCGGGCCGCAACACGCTGCGCTTTTTCGACCCGCAGATGCAGGCCGTGGTCACCGAGCGCGCCTCGCTCGAGACCGACCTGCGCTCGGCCCTGGCGCAGGATGAGTTTCTGCTGCACTTCCAGCCCCAGGTGCGCCAGTCGGGCCTGGTGGTGGGGGTGGAGGCGCTGCTGCGCTGGGCCCACCCCCAACGCGGCATGGTCTCACCGGCGCAGTTCATTCCGCTGGCCGAGGAAACCGGCCTGATACTGCCGCTGGGCCGCTGGGTGCTGCACACCGCGTGCAAGCTCCTGGCGAGCTGGCAGGACGACCCGGCCCTGAGCCACCTGACCGTGGCCGTCAATGTGAGCTCGCGCCAGTTCCGGCATGCGAGCTTCGTCGACGACGTGGCCCGGGTGCTGGCCATCACGGGCGCCCCCTCGGGCCTGCTCAAGCTGGAGCTGACCGAGAGCCTGCTGGTGGAGGACATGGAAACCACCATTGCCACCATGGCGGCGCTGCGCTCCTACGGGGTGGGCTTCTCGCTGGACGACTTCGGCACCGGCTACTCGAGCCTGAGCTACCTGAAGCGCATGCCGCTGGACCAGCTCAAGATCGACCAGAGCTTCGTGCGCGACCTGCTCACCGACCCGAACGACGCAGCCATCGTGGACACCATCATCGGCCTGTCGCGCAGCCTGGGCCTGGAGGTCATCGCCGAAGGCGTCGAAACCGCCGAGCAACGCGAGCTGCTGGCCCGCGCAGGGTGCCAGCTCTACCAGGGCTACCTCTTCAGCCGCCCCCTGCCTGTGGACGCGCTGGAGGCCTTCCTGCGCAGTCCTGGATAAGAAACCCCCTGAGTCGCTTCGCGCCTTCCCCCGGAGGGGGACGCCCCCAGCGCGGCGGGGCGGCCCTTGCGCGGGGGCACTGGCTTCGGTAGCGCCATTTTTTAGAACATGTGCTACGTGGAGTGCAGAGCTGCCGCTTTTCGCGCCTGAAGCCAGTTCGACCGGAGAAGAAGGGAGTGGAGCGACGATGAATGTTGTTCCCTGTCTTCTTCTTATAGTCTTTATAAATACATAGTCGTAGTAGTAGAGCGCGGCATTTTGTGTGGACAAGTGCATTTTTCCGTGGCCTGGCAAGCACTTGCGTGGCGCTGAACCCTGTGTGCCGCACGCGGTTCCTGCTGTCGCGCCAACGGGGACAAATACCGGAGATGGCTCTTCTCTGTGGACAACCGGGCAGTTGTGCCAGCAATTCCCCCAAAGTTATGCACAAGGACCGGCTGATACGTGGAGAAGTCACTGCGCAGGCGGGCTTTTCTCCTGGGGGTGCGGCTTTTTGCACCCCTTCAGGGTCGTCTGCAAACTGGCGATGGCTTATCGGCCCCCTGCGGCCTCCTGTTCAGCCAGGCGTGCCTCCGCAAGCCAGCCTGGCCCTTGCAGCTGCCCCTGGCCTGCCGTTGCAAAGAAGGGGCCTTCTGCGGCCTGTGAAGGGCACGGGCAGCTCTTTCTTCCCTGTAGGGTGCCAGCGCGTTGCCCTGTGGGTACAACAGGCTCCAGGTCGGTCGACGCGCCCTGCATCAGGTTTTGCTTGTTATTCTTTAATAGCTCTATAAATCAATAGCAGTAGTAGTAGAGCAGGGGCTTTTTTGTGGACAAGCCCGTTTTTCCCAATGCTGGCGCGCACTTGCGTGGCTTCAAACCCTGTGGCACGACGGGGCTGAACTTTGCGGTTGGATGACAACAACTTTCGGCTGCGCCGCAGTTCTGTGGATAACCAATGGGTTGTTCGGCAACCATACCCATGGTTATCCACAGATGGATCGGAGCCTGGGCACAAAAAAGCCCGCCGAAGAGGCGGGCTGTGGGGCCAGGTGCCGGGTAGGCCGGTCGCCGGGGCTGGTGGCCGGCTCAGAAGTGGTACCCGTAGCGCAGTTGCGCGAAGTTCTCGCCCGGGTTGGGCTTCTTCACGCCGGCATTGGAGACATGCTGTACACGCAGCACGATGTCGTGCCGGCGCTGCTCGCCCAGGCTGACCCCCAGTCCCAGGTGGGAGGCGAAGTTGGCACGGGTGCTGAAGGTGCGTTCGGGCGTGACGTAGCGCTTGTCGGCCACCGTGAGGCCGATGCCGCCCTCCCAGAACCAGGCCGAGCGGCCTTCGTCCATGCGCAGGCGCAGGGTGGGGATGACGCCGAGCACTGTGGTGTGCGAGCGCCCGCCCTGCGCACCGTCAAAGGTCCAGCGGCTGGCGTAGAGATCCCAGTAGCCCGTGAGCTGGCCACCCCACAGCGGGCGTTGCCAGTCCTTCCAGGGCAAGGTGCCGCCGAGGGTGATGGCATCGGTATCCCGGCGGGCCTGGGAGCCCTGGATGTAGATGGAGGGTGAGGCCTGTGCGCTCTGTTGTGCCATGGCGGTCTGCGGCACAGCGGCCAGGGCGCCCAGCGCCACGGCGGCTGCCAGCGCAACGGAGAGTGGGGAAGAAGCCGGGCGGAAGGGTTTGGTGTTCATGGTTTTGTTCCGTGGTTTGACATACACAGCTGTATGTAAATGAGTGTAGGAACGCCCCCACCAGTGGTTTTGTAGGCCGCAACCGCAGCTTGATGGCGGAAAAAGGAAAAGGGCTCCGAATGGAGCCCTTCTGATGGTTGCGACACCGCTGCCGCGCAGGCGGGTGTCGCACGCCCGGCGCTTACTTCTGCGCTGCCGGTGCTGCTGCTGCACCGGCGGGCTTGTCGCCATGGCCGCGGTGGCCATGGGGGCCGTGCTTGCCATGTTCACCCCGCGGGCCCATGCGCTGGGCGCGGGCATCGAAGGTCTTTTGCTGCTCGGGCGTCAGCACGGCATAGAAGGCCTTGGTGGCTTCACCGCGGCGGTCGGCCTCGGCGGCGTGCTGTGCACGCATGGCGCGCATGCGGTCGATGCGCTCGGGGGTGGTGAGCTTGTCCATGTCCTTGTGGTCCAGGCGGGCCTGGCGTTCGCCCGGTTGCATGGAGGCGGTGAAGGTGTTCCAGGCAGGTTCCTGCGCCGGGGTCAGCTTGAGCTGTGCCTTGAGCGCGGCGGCGCGCTGGGCCATGTGGGCCATGTGGGCCTGGTGGCGTTCGCGGTGTTCGCCTGGGCCCTTGCGGGTATCGGGGGCGGCTGCCGCACCCACGGCGGGCGGGTTGGCAGGGGTGGGCTGTGCCAGCGCTGGCAGGGCCAGGGCGGCGAGGACGGCGGCGGCAACGGTGTGGCGGGACAGGAAAGCCATGGTGAGAGTCCTTTCAGAGGGAGGAAGGGGCCCCGGAACGGTGGTTCCAGCGGTTGACTGCAGTGTCTGCCTGCCATGTATCGCCCGCATGCACGTTGTTTGTCCCAGTGTAAAGTTGTGACAAGAAGATCGTCTTTACCTGCGGGCCCTTGCAGCTATCAAAAGCGGAGCAGGCGCATGGATTTTCCCCGTGTTGCGCTGCGGCCCGGTACGCAAGGGGCGCCGACCACCGACAATGGAGGGTTCCGTGCCAGCGCCGCAGGCGTGCATGGCACCGGTGGACAGCTTCGTCCGGTAACCAGAGGGTTTTTCGTGTTCAAGAACATGATCGTGTACCGCATTGCTCCGCAATGGCAGGTGGAATTGACGCAGGTGGAAGAGGCGCTGGCCAAGGCCCCCTTCATGGAGTGCGGTGCCACGCAGGAAAAGTCGCTGGGCTGGGTGCCGCCGCGCGGCGATGAGCATGGCGCCATGGTCGAATCGGTGGGAGGGCAGTGGATCCTGCGCTTCATGGTCGAGTCCAAGGTGCTGCCAGGCTCGGTGCTCAACCGCCGCGTGAAGGAAAAGGCCGAGCGCATCGAGAAGGAAACCGGGCGCAAGCCCGGCAAGAAGGAGAGCAAGGAGCTCAAGGAAGAAGCCAAGCTCGACCTGCTGCCCATGGCCTTCACCAAGCAGGGCTCGATGTGGGTATGGATCGACAGGGAAGCACGCACCATCGTGTTCGACACGTCCAGCCAGGGCCGTGCCGACGAGGTCGTTTCGCTGCTGGTCGAATACCTGCCGGGCCTGTCGGTCTCGCTGTTGTACACCGAGACCAGCCCGCAGGTGGCCATGTCGCACTGGTTGAGCACGCAGGAGCCGCCCGTGGGCTTCACCGTGGACCGCGAATGCGAGTTGAAGAGCGCCGACGAGTCCAAGGCCGTGGTGCGCTATTCGCGCCACCCGCTGGACATCGAGGAGGTGCAGGCGCACATCGCCGCCGGCAAGCTGCCCACCAAGCTGGCGCTGACCTGGGACGACCGCGTCTCGCTGATGCTGACCGAGGGGCTTCAGATCAAGAAGGTGTCCTTCCTGGATACCGTGTTCGAAGGCACCAAGGCCGATGACGGCGGTTTCGACACCGACGTGGCCATCGCCACGGGGGAGCTGTCCAAGCTGATCCCCGACCTGATCGAGGCGCTGGGTGGTGAATCCGATGGCATTGGGGCCAGCGCTGTTGCGCAAGCCATCCCCGCGGGCAGCGGCCCCTCGGGCCCGGGCCTGGCGGCCGCTGCACCCGTGCCGCCGCGCGGCAAGGATGTGGCGGGGCGCGCGATCACCGGGCCGGCGACGGCACCGGCTGACACCGACCCCGACTCGGCCCCGTTCTGAGCGGGCGGGGCGCGGCAATGGCTGGCATGGACAACGCGGCCTGCGGTCGATGAAAGCCATTCCGCCCATCCACCTGATCCTGGCCTTCGACACGGTGGCGCGACTGTGCAGCTTCAGCAAGGCGGCCGAGGAGCTGCACCTGTCCGACAGCACAGTGAGCCACCGCATCCGCGCGCTGGAGCGGCTGCTTGCGCGGCCGCTGTTCGTGCGCAGCACGCGCGCCGTGGCGCTCACGGTCGAAGGGGTGCATCTGCACCAGCAGCTCAAGGAGCCGCTGCACCGCCTGCAGCAGATCTTCGGTGCGGATGGTGCGGGCCAGCTGCCCGTGGTGCGCATCAGCGCCTTGCCCTCGTTCGCGCGCTGGCGCCTGGTGCCGGCCCTGTCGCGCCTGGACGCACAGCCGCCGGGGTGGGGCGTGGAGATCCACCCCTCCATCGACACGGTGGACGTGGACCGGGGCGATGCCGACATTGCGGTGCGCTTTGCGCGCACCCGACCGGCCGCCTACCACTGCGAAAAACTCATGGACGACGAGTGGTTCCCCGTGGCGGCGCCGGCCTACCTGGCGCGCCTGGGCGTGCCCGCGGGCGTGGCTGCGTTCCGCAAGGCGGTGCTGCTCTCGCACACGCGCCAGCCCTGGAAGCCGTGGCTGGACAAGGCGGGTATCCGGGTTGCCGCAGCGCGCCAACAGGGCATGGCCTTCACGGACACGGGCTTTGTGCTCGACGCTGCCCTGGGTCTGCAGGGCATCGCACTGGGCCGGCGTTCTCTGGTGCAGGACCTGCTGGCCAGCGGTGCGCTGGTGCGCCTGGGCGAGGTGGCACTGCCCTGCGAGCAGTCGTACTACCTGCTCGCCTCGGAGCGCATGGCCATCACGCCGCAGGGGCAGCAGGTGATGGCATGGATCCGAAGTCTGGCGCCCCCGGACCGCGTCAGTTCCAGAGCGTGAGCACGATGCCGGCCAGCACGCCGGCGATGGCCAGTGTCTTCTGGTGAATGAAACGCTCCTGGAAGAACAGCGCGCTGAGCCCGAACACCATGACCAGGTTGGTACGGCGCAGCACCGAAATCACCGAGATCATGGCCCCCTCGGTTTGCACGGCAGCAAGGTAGAGGTATTCCGCCGCCAGATAGGCCAGCGCGATCACGGGCACGGCCCAGTGGCGCGTGAACAGGCCGCGCAGCGAAAGGCTGCGCCACACCCAGGGCAGCAGGGCCAGCGCGATCACGCCGCGCTGCAGCGCCGACCAGGCCTGCACGGCCGCCAGGTCCAGCCGCAGCCCGGCGAGGATGTGCTTGTCGTACAGCGCGTTGGCCGAGGACAGCAGCGTGGCGGCCAGCATGCACAGCACCCAGCCGTCGCGGTGAAAGCGGATGCCCTCGCGGCTGCCGATGCGCGCGAACAGATGGTAGGACAGCATGGACACCGCCAGGCCCAGCCACTGCCACCCGGTGAGCTGCTCGCCGAGCAGCACGATGGCACCGGCCGCCGTCCACAGCGGGCCCGACGCGCGCACGCCGGCCGAGATCGACAGCGGCAGTGCCTTGACCGCGTAGTACGACAGTACCCAGGTGGCGACCATCATCAGCGACTTGGGCAGCACCAGTGCCTGTTCGCGCCAGCCCAGCGGTGCGGGGTAGAGGCCCCAGGGCTGCAATGCAGGTGCCGCAGTGGCCGGTGCGAGCAGAAAGGGCAGCCACAGGAATGCGCCGAGCGCGGAACTCAGCACGACCACGTCGAGCACGCTCTTTTCGCGCAGCGCGAGCTTGGTGAGGAAGTCGTAGGTGCCCAGCACCAGGCCGGCAAAGAGACCCAGGGCGACCCAGGTCATGGAGCACCCCAGCGGGTAGGGGACGGGACAACGGTGAAGTGCGGCACGGGGTGTTTTTCAGCAAGGAGGAAGAAGCCCCCAAGCGTAGAAACATGGCGCCGCCGATTGATGGGAAATGGCCACGCATTGCTGTGCCGCTTTCAGCAATGCGCCCGGCAGCAGGCGGCGGGGCGGATCAGACCCATTCGAAGATCGCTGCGATGCCCTGGCCGCCGCCGATGCACATGGTGACCAGCGCATAGCGGCCGCCGGTGCGGTGCAGCTCGGCAATGGCCTTGGTGGTGATGATGGCGCCCGTGGCGCCCACGGGGTGGCCGAGCGAAATGCCCGAGCCGTTGGAGTTGACCTTGGCCGGATCGAGGCCCAGCTCCTGGATCACGGCGCAGGCCTGGGCGGCGAAGGCCTCGTTGGCCTCAATCACGTCCATGTCCTGCACCGTGAGGCCGGTGCGCTGCAGGACCTTCTGCGTCGCCGGCACGGGGCCGATGCCCATGTAGGCCGGCTCCACGCCCGCATGCGCGTAGCCCACCAGGCGGGCCAGGGGTTTCAGGCCCAGGGCGGAGGCACGCGCGCCCGAGGCCAGCACCATGGCGGCGGCGCCGTCATTGATGCCCGAGGCATTGCCGGCGGTGACCAGCCCATCCTTCTTGAACGCGGGCTTCATGCCGGCCAGCACTTCCAGGGTGGTATTGGCGCGCACATGCTCGTCCGTGTCGAAGACCACCGTGCCTTTGCGGGTGGTGATCTCCACCGGCACGATCTGCTCGCGGAAGTAGCCCGCAGCGATGGCATGCGCTGCGCGCTGCTGGCTCTGCACGGCCAGTTGGTCCTGCGCTTCACGGCCGATGCGGTAGCGCTCGGCCACGTTCTCGGCGGTGATGCCCATGTGCATCTTCTGCCAGGGGTCATGCAGGATGCCGAGCATGTAGTCGATGCTTTTCGCGTCGCCCATGCGCGCGCCGTAGCGCGCGGCGGTGTCGAAATAGGGGCCGCGGCTCATGGATTCGCTGCCGCCGCCGATGGCGATGTCGCAATCCCCGTAGCCGATGGCCTGCGCTGCAGAAATGATGGCCTGCAGGCCCGAGCCGCACAGGCGGTTGACGTTGAAGGCCGGCGTCTCGATGGGGCAGCCGGCGTCGATAGCGGCCACGCGCGCGAGGTAGGCGTCCTTGGTGTCGGTGGGGATCACGTTGCCCATCACCACGTGGCCGATGGCATCGGCCGGCAGGCCGCTGCGCGCGATGGCGGCCTTCACGGCGGTGGTGGCCAGGTCGGTGTTGGGCACGTCCTTGAGGCTGCCGCCGAAGGTGCCGATGGCGGTGCGCGCGGTGGAGAGGACGTAGACGTCTTGGAGGCTGCTCATAGGGAATGTGTCGAAGGAGAAGAAAGGGAATTCAGCGCCCGTTGAACTGGGCGGGCCGGCGTGCGTAGAAGGCCGCTATGCCTTCGCGGAAGTCTGCGGTGGCGGCGCAGTGCGCGAAGGCCTGCTGCTCGGCCGCCAGCTGCTCGGGCAGGCTGCGTTCCAGCGACTGGCGCATGAGGCGTTTCATTGCGCCGTAGGCCACGGTGGGGCCGGCGGCCAGGCGCTCGGCCACGGCGGTGGTGGCGGCGTCGAGTTCGGCCATGGGTACCACGCGGTTGACCAGGCCCAGGCGCAGCGCATCCTCGGCCGTGAAGGAATCGCCGAGCAGCGCGATCTCCAGCGCCTGGCGCAGGCCCACCATGCGCGGCAGCGCCCAGGAGGCGCCCACGTCGCAACTGGTGCCCAGGTTGATGTAGGCCAGGTTCAGGCGCGTGCCCTCGGCCATGAGCACGTAGTCGGCCTGCAGCAGCATCGACAGGCCGGCGCCTGCGGCCACGCCGTGTACCTGGGCGATCACGGGCGCATCGATCTGCGCCAGCAGGGCCAGGCCCGCGTGCAACGGCCCGAGCAGTTCCATCGCGCCGTGCACGGGGTTGGCGCGCAGGGTGGCCAGATCGCCGCCGGCCATGAAGCCCTTGCCGTTGCCGCGCAGCACCACGGCGCGCACGCTGGCGTCTGCCGCAATGGCCTGCACGGCGGCCAGGAAGGCCTGGGCCATGGGCACGTCGATGGCGTTGAGCGCGGCGGGGCGGTTGAAGCGCAAGGTGGCGATGGCGCCCTGGCGCTCGTGCAGCAGGGCGGGAGGCGCAGCCTCGGTGTCGTCGGTCATGTCGGTTCCTCAGCGGTACAGCGCCTCGATCTCGGCAGCGTAGGTCTTGTAGATGCTGGAGCGGCGCACCTTCATGGTGGCGGTGACCTCGCCGTCGTCGTGGTCCAGTTCCTTGGTGAGCAGGTGGAACTGGCGGATCTGCGAGACCTGGGCCAGGCGCTCGTTGCCGCGGCGGATCTCGGTGTCGATGAGTTCGCGCACCTCGGGTGCCTCGACCAGCGAACGGAAATGCGTGAACGCCAGGCGCCGGGCCTCGGCCCACTTGCCCACGGTCTCGTAGTCGATCATCACCAGCGCGCCGACGAACTTGCGTCCCTCGGCGACGATGATGCATTCCTTGATGAAGGGGCTGCCCTTCATAGTGTTCTCGATCTCCGAGGGCGTGAGGTTCTTGCCGCCGGCCGTGATCATGATGTCCTTGAGCCGGTCGACGATCTTCAGTTGGCCCTGCTCTTCGCGCACCACGTCGCCGGTGTGCAGCCAGCCGTCGATGATGCTGGTGGCCGTGGCCTCGGGGTTCTTGTAGTAGCCCGCGAACACCATGTTGCCGCGCAGCTGCAGCTCGCCATTCTGTGCAATGCGGTGCTCCACGCCCAGCGTGGGCACGCCCACGGTGCCGACCACCACCTGGTCCAGCCGGTGGCCCGTGACCATGCCGGTGGATTCGGTCAGGCCATACACCTCGACCAGCGGCAGGCCGAGCACGCGAAAGAAGCGCACCACATCGGGCGGGATGGGTGCGGCCCCGGTGAGTGCCACGCGCGCATCGCGCAGGCCGATGAAGTTCTGCAGCGCGCGGAACACCAGCCAGTAGCTGGCGGCGAAGGCCAGGCGCTCGCCCAGGTTCCAGGCGCTCCGTGGCTTCTCGGCCAGGGGCTGGCAGGCGGCGACGGCACGGTGGAACAGCCGGCGGCGCAGGCCCCCGGTCTCCTGCAGCTTGATGTGGATGGCGGCGTGCATCTTCTCCCAGATGCGCGGCACGCCGAGGAACATGGTGGGCGCCACTTCGCGCAGATCCTCCTGCACGGTGCGGATGGATTCGCCGAAGTTCACTTGCGAACCGATGTACACCGGCACGAAGCTGGTGAGCATCTGCTCGGCCACGTGGCACAGCGGCAGGTAGGACAGGTGCGTGGTGGCCGCATCAAGCTGCAGCCTGTCCACTATGCCGGGCACCACGCCGCGGATGTTGCGGTAGCTGATCATGGCGCCCTTGGGCTTGCCGGTGGAGCCCGAGGTGTAGATCATCAGGCCCACGTCGTCGAGTGTCTGGCGCGCGAGTGCCTCGTCCACCAGCGCCTGCGATCCCGATGCGGCGCCCAGCGCCTCGACCTCGGCGAAGGTGGTGATCAATGCACGCACTTCGGGCGCAAAGCTGCGCAGGCCCTTGGTCTCCATGACGATGATCTTTTTCAGGCGCGGCAACTCTGGCAGCGCCGCGAGCAGCTTGTCGGTCTGCTCCTGGTCCTCGCAGACCATGATCTCGATGTCGGCATGGCCGACCACGTAGGCCACCTCGTTGGTGGGGCTGGTGGGGTAGACGCCCACCGTGACCGCACCAACCAGCCCCGCGCCCATCTGGCACAGCACCCACTCGGTACGGTTCTCGGAGATCACGCCCACATGGCCGCTGGCCGGCAGCCCGAGCGCGCGCAGCCCCAGGCCGAAGTGGCAGGCACGCTGGTGGTAGCTGGCCCAGGTGAAGGGCTTCCAGATGCCGAAGTCCTTTTGCCGGATGGCCACGCGGCCGGGCTCGGTGCGTGCGCGCTCGCGCAGCATCTGGGGCAGGGTGAGTTCGGGGAGTGTCATGACAGCCAACGCTTGCGGCGCTTGTAGTGCTTGATGTCCTTGAAGCTTTTCGCTTCGCCACTGCCACCCATGCCCAGGTAGAACTCGCGCACGTCAGGGTCGCTGGCCAGGCGCTCGGCCGTGCCGTCGATGACGATCTTGCCGTTCTCCATGATGTAGCCCTGGTGCGCCACGGCCAGCGCCACGGTGGCGTTCTGCTCGACCAGCAGCATGGAGGTACCGCGCTCGGCGTTGATGCGCGCGATGATGGTGAAGATGTCTTCCACGAGCTTGGGGGACAGGCCCAGCGAGGGTTCGTCGAGCAGGATCAGCTGGGGTTGCGCGATCAGCGCGCGGCCGATGGCCAGCATCTGCTGCTCGCCACCCGAAAGGTAGCCGGCCAGGCCCTTGCGGCGCTCGTGCAGGCGTGGGAAGTAGCTGTAGACGCTGTCGAAATCGGGCTTCGCATCCTTGCGGCCCGTGAGTGCATAGGTGGCGGCCACGAGGTTCTCCTCCACGGTGAGGTCCTCGAACACGCGGCGGCCCTCCATGACGTGGGAGAGCCCGTTGCGCACCAGCTGCTGCGGCGCCAGGTGGGCCGTGGGCTGGCCGTTGAAGCGGATGCTGCCGCCCTGCACTTCACCGTCTTCGAGTGCCAGCAGGCCCGACACCGCCTTGAGCGTGGTGGACTTGCCCGCGCCGTTGCTGCCCAGCAGCGCCACGATCTGCCCGCGCGGCACGGACAGCGACAGGCCGCGCAGTGCCTGCACGACCTTGTTGTAGATGACCTCGATGTTGTTGACTTCGAGGACGAACTCAGGGGCGTGCGGCATCACGGTCTCGGCGGCTGGGGAGGAGCACTGCGAACCGCGCCGCACCCGGCGCATGCCGTGGGCGCTGCTCTGCCAGCGCACCCGTGGAACCGGCTTTGCCGGGCCTCGGGGTGCGTCCCCCTGAAGGGGGAAGGCGCGAAGCGACTCAGGGGGGGTGTCAGGGACATCAGAGCTTGATCCAGTCGGAAGCGGCGACCATTTTTTGTGCCTTCATGTCCGCGCGGTACACGCGGCCCACGGGGATGGAGTTGCCGCTGATGGTGATCGGCACGCCGATCAGGCCGCCGGTGTCGAAGTCCTTGATGCTGTTGAGCGCAGCCTTGAGGTTCTTGCCGTCGAGCGGCTTGCCCGCGTCCAGGCAGCGCTTGGCCGATTCGGTGAACAGCATGGCGGCGAGGAAGCCCTGGATGTAGGCCGTGCTCTGGTACTCGGGGCGCAGCGCGCGGATCTTCTCCAGCATGGGCGCCTTCTCGGTGTCGTAGTAGTAGCGGTAGGGCATCACGCCCATGAAGCCGTCGGCGGCCTCGCCCATCTTCATCACGGTGGAGCTGTCCATGGTCCAGAAGGTGCCCATCCACTTGCTGGTCATGCCCTGCTGCTTGCCCTGGGTGATGAACTCGGGGATGGGGGCCAGGATGTAGCCGTGGAAGATGGTGTAGTCGGGCGCGGCGCGGCGCAGCTTGATGACCTCGCCCGAGACGTCCACGCTGCCGGCGGGCGTCATGATCTTGACGGGCACCGACAGGCCCAGTGCCTTGGCGGCGGCCTCGCTCTTGTCGATGGGGTCGCGGCCGAACTCGGAGTCGGAGTACACGAAGGCCACCTTGGCACCGGGCTTTTCCTTGGCGATGTGCTTGAGCAGGATGCCTAACATCTCCGTGTAGTCGGGCCCCACGAGGAACTGGTTGGGGTACTTGGCCGGGTCGTTGAGTTCGGACGCGAACGAGGCGCCGGCCATCAGCGTGCTGCGCGCGCGGTCGAGCTCGGGATTGATGGTCTTGGCAAAGCCCGTGGAGTCGCCGTAGTAGAGGTTGACCTTGTTCTGGCTGGTGATCTTCTTGTAGGCCGCCACCGAGACGTCTACCTTGTAGCCCGTGTCCTCGGGCACGTACTTGAGCTTGCGGCCCTTGATGCCGCCCGCGTCGTTGACCATCTTCACGTAGTCGCCGATGCCGGCATTGATGCCCACGCCCGCAAACGCGAACACGCCCGTGAGCGGGATGGAGCCGCCGATGACGATGTCCTCGCCGCTGGCCTGTGCGGTGGCGGTGAGCGGTGCGGCCAGCGTGGCGCCCGCAGCGAGCAGCAGGGTGCGGCGGCGCTGGGATGCGAGGGATGGGGTGGTGGTCGTGGGCATGGTGCTTGTCTCCTTCATGGTTTTATGGGCTGCAGCGGCTCTCTCAATTGCGGAACGGCCACAGATGGAAAAAGCGGCGAATGCGCCGCCACACTTCTGCGAGCCCCTGCGGCTCGAACACCAGAAATCCGATGATCAGCAGGCCGAAGATCACGGTGCGCACGGGCGAGAGGAACACCGTGAGCTCGTTGCCGCCGGGCAGCAGGTTGACCACCAGCTTGAGCAGTTCGGGCACCATGGTCATGAACACCGCGCCCAGGATGCCGCCCAGGATGGAGCCCATGCCGCCGACGATGATGGCCGCCAGGAAGAAGATCGACATGAGCAGCGGAAAGCTCTCGGGCGTGACCACGCGAAAGAAGTACGCCCACAGCCCGCCGGCCACGCCCGCGTAGAACGAGGACAGCCCGAACGACAGCAGCTTGTAGCGCAACAGCGGTATGCCCAGCACCTCGGCCGAGATGTCGCGGTCGCGGATGGCGATGAAGGCGCGGCCCACGCGCGTGCGAAACAGATTGGCCGCGCCCAGCAGCATGAGCACGGTGACCGGCAAGATCACCCAGTACAGGCGAAACGAGGTGTCGAGCGGCAGCCCGAACAGCTTGGCGGGCGGCACGCTCAGTCCCCCGGTGCCGCCCGTGAACTTCCAGTTGGCGAAGATGAAGTGCGCGATGAACGATGCGGCGATGGTGGCGATGGCCAGGTACAGGCCCTTGACGCGCAGCGAGGGGATGCCCACGACGATGCCACCCAGCATGGCCACGAAGCCGCCAGCCAGCAGGTTCAGGAGGAAGGGCGTGCCCGCGCGTGTCTCCAGCACGGCCACGGTGTAGGCCCCCAGGCCCATGAAGGCGGCCTGCCCCAGGCTCACCAGCCCCGTGTAGCCCGTGAGGATGTTGAGCCCCGTGGCGCTGGCCACGTTGATGCTGACCAGGCAGGCCAGGTACAGCCAGTAGTCGCTGGCCATGAAGGGAAAGAGCAGCAGCAGCGCGGCGGCCACGGCCAGCCACACCTTCTGCGTGCGCGAGTCGAACAGCGCCGAGTCGGCGACGTAGGATTCCTTGAGAGTACCGATGCGCATCAGGCCTCCCGCCGGGCCGCCCCAAGGCAGGCCTGCGCCCCCCTGGGGGGCAGTGAGTACACGAAGTGATGAACGTGGGGGCGCATGTTTCTAGAGTCTCTCTATCTCGTGCGTGCCGAACAGGCCATAGGGCCGCACCAGCAGCACGGCCACGAGCACGATGAAGGTGGCCAGGAGCTTGTATTCGCCGCCCAGGTAGGCGCCGGCCAGGGCCTCGATGAGGCCGATGAGCAGGCCGCCGATGAGGGCGCCGAGCACGCTGTCGAGCCCGCCGACGATGACCACCACCAGCACCGACAGGCCGAACACGCCCATGCTCGACGAGATGCCGCCGATGGAGCCGACGATGATCCCGGAGACTGCGGCGATCATGGCCGAGACCACCCAGGCCAGCGAGAACACGCGCGGCACGTTGATGCCCACCGAGTAGGCGGCGGCCTGGTCGCTGGCCGTGGCGCGCAGGGCCACGCCGCCGCGCCAGAAGCGGAACACCAGCAGCACGGCGGCGATGAAGGCCACGGCGATCATGGCGCCCCAGAACACCTTGGGCGCGAGGAAGGCCTCGCCGATCATGATGGGCTTGGTCGGCATGAACTCGGGCAGGCGGCGCTGGTCGGCCGTCCAGATCATCTCCACGAGGCCCACGAGCACCGAAGCCAAGCCCACGGTGACCATGAAGACGGAGATCGGCGGCTCGCCCAGCAGCGGGCGGATCATGGTGCGCTCAATCACCGCGCCCAAGAGGCCCGAGCCGAGCACCGCTGCCGGGATGGCCAGCCACGGCGGCAACGCGAAGGTGGCAGCGAAAGTGAAGAACAGGTAGGCGCCGACCATGAGCATTTCGCCGATGGCGATGTTCACCACGCGCGTGGCCTTGTAGACCATGACGAAGGCCAGCGCCGCCAGTGCATAGAGGCCGCCACCGGAGATGCCGGTGAGGCTGATTTCGAAGAGGTAGGCCCAATCCATCATGCGACCCCTTGCAGCGGCGCCGCAGCGCCGGCATGCAGCCGGGCCCGCAGGTCGCCTACGTCGCCCGAGCCCAGGTAGGCGCGGATGACCTCGGGGTTGGCCTGCACCTCACCCGGCGTACCCTGGGCGATGACCTGGCCGAAGTTGAGCACCACCACGTGGTCCGACAGGTCCATGACCATGCCCATGTCGTGCTCGACCATGAGCACGGTGACGCCCCATTCGGCGCGCACGTCGAGGATGAAGCGCGCCATGTCCTCGGTCTCCTCGCGGTTCATGCCGGCCACGGGCTCGTCGAGCATCAGGATCTCGGGCTGCATGGCCAGGGCGCGGGCCATCTCCACGCGCTTTTGCAGGCCGTAGGGCAGGGCCGAGACCGGCGCGTGGCGGATGTGGTCGATCTCCAGGAAGTCGATGATGCGCTCCTCGATGTCGGCGCGCAGGGCGGCCTCTTCGCGCCGTGCGCGGCCGATGTACAGCAGCGCGTCGAGCACGTTGGCCTTGAGGTGCGCGTGGCGCCCGAGCTTGATGTTGTCGAGCACCGTCATGCCGCGGAACAGCGCGATGTTCTGGAAGCTCCGCCCCAGGCCCAGCCGGGCGCGCTGCGGGGCCGGCACCCGCGTGATGTCCTGGCCCTTGAAACGGATGGCGCCGCTGCCCGGGCGGTAGAAGCCCGAGATGGTGTTGAACAGCGAGGTCTTGCCCGCGCCGTTGGGCCCGATCACGGCGGTGATGGAGCCGGACTGCACGCCAAAGCCCACGCCGGTGAGCGCCTTGACCCCGCCGAAGGCCAGCGTGACGCCATCGACCTGCAGCAGGGGCGGCGCGCTGGCGGGGGGAATGCCGGGTGGGTGTGTCTCCATTGGCTTTCTAATGCGGGTTTGTGCTGACCAGAAAATTTCCGCGGACCGGCGGATATTTCCTACTTGTGCGTAAACTGTTTACTCGCGAGTAGATTCTGGAAGGCCCCGCGCCAAACCAGCATCCGTACTTTCCCGAGGAACCAGCCCGCCATGCCCAGCCCCACCGTGTCGCCCCCCCGCAGTGCTGACCGCCCGCCTGCGTCGCCCTGGGCGCCCGCGTCCCACCGCGAACAGCAGCGCGAGGCCAAGCGCAATGCCGTGCTGCAGGCCGCCGCGCAGCTGTTCAACGAACGCGGCTTTCATGCCACCTCGCTCGACGACATCGCCGCGCGGCTGAACGTCACCAAGCCCACGCTGTACTACTACGTGAAGAACAAGGACGAGATCCTGCTGCAGTGCGTGAGCAAGGGCCTGCAGATGATGCTCGAGGGCATCGATGCCTCGCGCGCGGCTGGCGGCAAGGCCGTCGACCAGCTCATGACCTGCATGCAGGTCTATGCGCGCATCGTCACAGAGGATTTCGGCAAGTGCCTGATCCGTGTGGGCGACGAGCAGCTGCCGCCCGAGAGCCGCGCCGAACTACGCCGCCACAAATCCGCCATCGACCGGGAGTTCCGACGCCTGGTGGCCGAGGGCGTGCAGGAGGGCTCGCTGGAGCCGTGCGATCCGAAGATGACGGCCTTCGTGATCGCCGGGGCGCTGAGCTGGATCGGCCGCTGGTACCAGCCCGGCGGCGAGTACACGGCCGAGCAGGTGGCCGAGCAGTGCATAGCGACGCTGTGCCAGGGGGTGTTGCGGCGCGCCGATGGCGCGGTGGTGGCCAAGGCGCCTGCCAAGCGGGTGCGCAAGGCGGCACCGGCTGCAGCAGCGGCACCGCGCAAGCGCGCCTAGTGCCTGGGGGGAGCTGGCTCCCCCGCCAGGTCATCCAGGATCGGGCAGTCCGGCCGCTCATCCCCATGGCAGCACGACACCAGCGTCTGCAGGCTGCGCTGCATGGCCTGCATGGCGGCGATGCGCTCGTTCAGGTCCTCGATGTGGACCTGGGCGATGCGCTTGACCTGGCTGCTGGCGCGGCTGCGGTCCTGCCACAGGGCGAGCAGGCCGGCGATCTCTTCCATCGAAAAGCCCAGGTCGCGTGCGCGGCGGATGAAGCGCAGCCCGTGCACATCGGCCGCGGTGTACTGGCGGTAGCCGCTGTCGGTGCGCGCCACACCGGCCACCAGGCCCAGGGACTCGTAGTGGCGCACCATGCGTGCCGAGACACCGGCACGGCGCGCGGCCTCGCCGATGGACACGGGCCAGGCGAGCGCGCGGGGCGCGCCGCCGGCTGGCTGAACGGCGGCCTTCATGGCGCGACGCTGTAGCCTTCTTCGGCGATGGCTGCGGCCAGCGCTTCGCGCGCGGCGCTGCTGTGCTCGACATGCACATTGCCGCTGGCGCGGTCGATGCGCACGTTGGCGGCCGGGTCCACACCCTGCACGGCCTGGGTCACGGCGCGCTCGCAGTGGCCGCAGGTCATGCCCTGGACCTGGAAGTCATGGCTGGTGGTGGTGGATGGCTGCATGTGAAGACTCCTTGCTGGTTGGCTGATTGCATTGAACAGCCTGGAGCGTAAACCTTCACATGGTGGCAAGGTCAAGGCCTTGCTGCAAGACCTTGGGGAGGGGCGGCTTACTTCGGTCGGGCGCGGCGCACGCCGGCATCGGGGCGCGAGAGGGTGCCCGCGCGCAGTTCGCCCACCGCCACCGCCAGGGCCTGGGCGGCGCCGCGGATCTCGGCCTGCATGGCGGCATCCCGGTCCAGCACCTCGTGGCTTTGGGCGTAGCTTTCGTAGTAGCCGATGTAGCGGTCCAGGCGCGCGGCGGGGCCGGCGTCGATGAAGCCCATCCAGTCGAGCCAGTCCGACAGGCCGCGGCGCGTCATCTCGATGCCGGCCACGTCGCCATGCACGGCCAGGGCGTAGGCGCGGCCTTCGAGGTGCTTGGGGTAGCCCCAGCCGGCCAGCTCCAGCGCCTTGGCCTCGGCGGATTTCTTGCCGTGGGTGCTGGTCGGGTCGGGGTTGCCGCCGTCGGCACAGACCAGGCGGTCGATCATGAGCTTGAGCGGGCTGGGCGACTGGTACCAGTACACGGGGGTGATGATCATCACGCCGTGCGCAGCGGTCCAGCGCTCGTAGATCTCGTTCATCCAGTCGCCGGTCTGGCGCATGGCGTGGTTGGGGTAGCAGCTGCACGGGAAATGGCACAGCGGCATGGCCGTGGAGACACAGCCCTTGCAGGGGTGGATGTGGCGCCCGTAGTCGGAGGTGACGCGGCTCAGGTCGAGCAGGTCGATCTCGATGTGCTCGGCCGCCAGCACGTCGCGCGCCATGTTGAGCATGCGCCAGCTCTTGGAGATCTCGCCGGGGCAGGTGCCGTCGTTGCGCGCGGAGCCGCAGACCAGCAGCACGCGCGAGGGGCTGGCCGGGTCGGCCCAGCGCGCACGCGCCGCGTCGATGCGCTCCTTGGCCTCCAGCCAGTCGACCGACAGGGCGTAGTCCGGGTCGGCATAGCCGGGGCCGGCCTTGCGCGTGCGCGGCGCCTTGCGGTTGTCGTCGTAGTTGCGCCAGGCGATGGCCTCGATGCGGTCCAGGGCGTCGCCGGCCTCATCCGCAAAGCGCGGGTCCTGGTAGTCGAGCAGGAAGCGTTCGCGGAATTCGGCGCGGTCCAGCGGCTTGGGGGCCTGGCCGGTGCGCGCCCGTGGTGGTGTAGGGCTTGTCATGCACAAAATTCGACCACCGCCGGCAATGCCACCGTATCGGACAAGGCGCCGACTTGATCTGCGGCAAGGGCTTGACCTTGACACCATGGCAAGCTGTAAGGTACCCCTCATGACCAACGACACCACCCCTGACCGGGCCCTTGAGGCCTTGCAACATTTCGACCTGGGCATCGGCGGCATGACCTGCGCCAGCTGCGTGGGCCGCGTGGAGCGTGCGCTGCGCAAGGTGCCGGGGGTGCAGGATGCCTCGGTCAACCTGGCCACGGAGTCCGCCCGCATCGGCGTGGCGGCGCCCGCCGGCAGCGATGCCGCTGCGCTGCAGGCGCAACTGCGCCGCGCCGTGCGCAATGCGGGCTACGAGCCGTTGGCGAAGGACCACGCCGATGCAGCCGAGGACCTGTCGCCCTGGGCCGGCTTTCTGCCGGTGGGCGTGGGCCTGGCGCTGTCGGCACCGCTGGTGCTGCCCATGGTGGCCGATCTCTTCGGCCAGGACTGGATGCTGCCCGCCTGGCTGCAGTTCGCACTGGCCACGCCGGTGCAGTTCATCCTGGGTGCGCGCTTCTACAAAGCGGGCTGGCATGCACTGAAGGCCCTCACGGGCAACATGGACCTGCTGGTGGCGCTGGGCACCAGCGCGGGTTGGGGCCTGTCGGTGTGGCTATGGCTTACTGCACATGCTGGCCATGCGCCGCACCTGTATTTCGAGGCCTCGGCCGTGGTGGTCACGCTGGTGCTGCTGGGCAAGTGGCTGGAGGCGCGCGCCAAGCGCCAGACCACCACGGCCATCCGCGCGCTGCACGCGCTGCGGCCCGACGTGGTGCACCTGCTGGGCAAGGGCGGCGAGGTGGATGTGCCCGTGGCCGAGGTGCTGGTGGGTGACCGCCTGGTGGTGCGCCCGGGCGAGCGCATCCCGGTGGACGGCACGGTGCATGAAGGCCACACGCAGGTGGATGAATCCATGCTGACCGGCGAACCCCTGCCCGTGGCGCGCGACGTGGGCGCGCCCCTCACGGGTGGTTCGATCAATGGCGACGGGCGCGTCGTGATGGCGGTGACGGCCGTGGGCGCCGAGACGGTGCTGGCGCACATCATCCGCCTGGTGGAAGACGCGCAGGCCGCCAAGGCCCCGCTGCAGCGGCTGGTGGACAAGGTCTCGGCCGTGTTTGTGCCGGTGGTACTGGCCATTGCCCTGGCCACCCTGCTGGGCTGGCTGTGGGCCGGTGCCGGCATGGAGGCAGCATTGATCCACGCCGTTGCGGTGCTGGTGATCGCCTGCCCCTGCGCGCTGGGCCTGGCCACGCCGGCCGCCATCATGGCGGGCACGGGGGTGGCCGCGAAGCACGGCATTTTGATCAAGGATGCGCAGGCGCTGGAGCGCGCGCACCAGGTGGACACGGTGGCTTTCGACAAGACCGGCACTCTGACGGTGGGGCAGCCCCGGCTGACCGCTTTTGAGGTGGTGCCGGGCGTGGATGAAGGCGCCGTGCTGGCGGCGGTGGCTGCTGTGCAAAGTGGCAGCGAACACCCATTGGCACGCGCGGTGGTGCGCGCCGCGCAGGATCGTCAGATGGCCGTTGGTTCCCCGCTGGCCGTGCGCGCCGTGCCGGGCCGGGGCACCGAGGGCGAAGTGCAGGGCTCCAGCTACCTGGTGGGCAGCCTGCGCTGGATGCAGGAACTGGGCGTGGACCTGGGCGTGCTGGCCGTGCGTGCGCAAGGCTTGCAGGCCGAGGGTGCCACGGTGTCTGCGGTGGCCGAGCGCACGGCCCAGGGCCTGGCCCTGCGCGCGCTGCTGGCCTTTGGCGACGAGCCCAAGCCGGGCGCGCGCGAGGCGCTGGCGGCCCTGAAGGCCCGGGGCATCCGCACGGTGATGGTGTCGGGCGACAACCGGGGCGCGGCCGAGGCCATGGGGCGCCGCCTGGGTCTCGACCCGGCGGCGGGCGAGGTCATGGCCGAGGTGCTGCCGGGTGACAAGGCCGTGCGGGTGGCCGCATTGCAACAGGCCGGCCATGTGGTGGCCATGGTGGGCGATGGCGTGAACGACGCGCCGGCCCTGGCCGCTGCCGACGTGGGCATGGCCATGGGCAATGGCACCGACGTGGCCATGCATGCGGCGGGCATCACGCTGATGCGCGGCGACCCCTTGCTGGTGGCGGCAGCGCTCGACATTTCGCACCGCACAGTGATGAAGATCCGCCAGAACCTGTTCTGGGCCTTTGCCTACAACGTGGCCGGCATCCCCTTGGCGGCGCTGGGTTACCTGAGCCCGGTGGTGGCCGGGGCCGCTATGGCGCTCAGCTCGGTGAGCGTGATGGCGAATGCCCTTTTGCTCAAGCGCTGGCGCATGTGATAAACACGTATGGCGCATGGTCACACTTGTCTGGCAAACTGCAACGTTTTGTTGCAGCCCGGCGGACACGGGGGTGGGGAAGGCCCTGCGTCGCAGACACCTTCCTTGCAGTTCGGCACGGGCACACACATCCATAAGGACGACAGATCATGAATCTCTTCGCGCTCATGCGGCAGTTCACCATTCGATTCCGCATGCTCGGGGCCATTGCCGTGGTGCTGGGCCTGCTGGGCCTTCTCGGGGGTGCCGGCATGCTGGGCATGTTCCGCATCGCTGATCTCAGCGAGGACTTCATGGCCCACTCGTTCACTTCGGTGGGCTACATGGCCGAGCTGCGCGGCGAGATGGGCACCATCCGCCAGCTCGAGAAGGACATGATCATCGGTTACGAAAAGCCCGAGGTCGTGAAGGTGGCACAGGCCAAGTGGCTGGCCAGCCAGGAGAAGGCCAAGAAGATCGCCACCAAGTTCCTCGACGGCCCCGAGGACAGCGACAACCCCGTGGTGCGCGACATCATCAAGCGCCTGGACAGCTACCGCGAGCAGTTCGCCCATGTGGCGCGCCAGCTGGAGGCGGGTGGCTACGACACGGCCACCATCGCCAACCGCATGAGCGGCAAGGCCGTGTCCGAGTTCGACCAGGCCGACAAGCTCATGGTGCAGCTCGATGAGGTGCTGCGCGCCGATGTGGCCAAGGCGGTGGAGCAGCAGAGCAGCGTCACTGCGCAGACCAAGTTGCTGTTCGCGTTGGCTGTGCTGATCACGGTGGTGGTGGTGGTGCCGCTCACGCTGCTGAACATGCAGTCCATCTGCAACCCACTGGCCGAAGCCCGCCGCATGGCGCAGGCGATTGCCGGTGGCGACCTGTCGCAACCCATCAACCCGCAGGGCAAGGACGAGGTGGCCGATCTGCAGCGCGCGCTGCGCGACATGCAGCAGGGCCTGGGCGCGCTGGTGGCGCAGGTGCGCGACGCCAGCGGCAACATCGCCACGGCCAGCCAGGAGATCGCCACGGGCAACCAGGACCTGTCGCAGCGCACGGAGCAGACGGCCAGCAACGCGCAGGAGGCCGTGGCCTCGCTGTCGCAACTGACCTCTACCGTGCAGCAGACGGCATCGTCCTCGCAGATGGCCAATCAGCTGGCGGCATCGGCCTCCAACACCGCCACGCGTGGCGGCTCGGTGGTGCAGCAGGCCGTGGCCAGCATGCAGGAGATCTCGGCATCGAGCCGCAAGATCGGCGACATCATCGGCCTGATCGACTCCATCGCCTTCCAGACCAACATCCTGGCGCTGAATGCCGCCGTGGAAGCGGCCCGTGCGGGCGAGCAGGGCCGCGGCTTTGCCGTGGTGGCCAGCGAAGTGCGCAGCCTGGCCCAGCGCTCGGCCGCTGCGGCCAGCGACATCAAGGCGCTGATCAGCAACAGCGTGACCGCCGTGGACGGCGGCGTGCGCCATGTGGAAGACGCGGGCACGGCGATGAAGGAGATCGTGGCCAGCGTGCAGCGCGTGGGCGACATCATCGGCGAGATCACGGCGGCGGCCACCGAGCAGTCGGCCGGCATCGGCCAGGTGAACCAGTCGGTGGGCGAGATCGACCGCATGACGCAGCAGAACGCGGCGCTGGTGGAAGAGTCCGCCGCCGCTGCCGAGTCGCTGCGCGAGCAGGCGGCGCGCCTGTCGGAAGTGGTGCAGCAGTTCCAGCTCGACGAGTCGATGGCCCACAGCGGCCATGGCGGCCACAGCGGCGGCCCCGTGGCCCAGCCCCAGCAGCATGCATCGCTGCGTGCGCCCACGGGCTCGCGCCAGTTGCTGGCTCGCTGACGCCACGCCGTCTTCGGCCCCAGGGCAAGGCCCCGCACGCTTCGGCGAGCGGGGCTTTTTTCATGGGGCGTTCATTGACCTGCGTCAGTTCGGCTTGGGCACAGGCATGGCACCCTTGGAATCTGTTCAATACCCTTTGGGAGCAAGGCCATGCCTCATGCCAGTGTGCGGACCATCCGCGACGAGCACGCTTCGCTGGCAGCGGTGCTGCGCTCGCTGCAGCTGATGCTGGAGCGGGGGCCGACCGATGCGCCGGCTGCGTTCTTCGATGTGATGCGCGCGATGCTGTTCTATATCGACGAGTTTCCTGAGAGGCAGCACCATCCCAAGGAGTCTCAGTGGCTGTTCCCGCGCGTTGCCGAGCGTGCACCGGAGGCGGCCACAGCCATCGCGCAGCTCGAGCGCGAGCATGTGGGCGGAGAGGCCGCGGTGCGCGAACTGCAACACCTGCTGCTGGCCTGGGAGCTGTTGGGGGACACGCGGCGCAGCGCGTTCGAAGAGGCTCTGCAGCGCTATGTGGCCTTCTACCTGGAGCACATGCGGATCGAAGAGACCGTGGTGCTTCCCGCAGCCCACGCGCACCTGGATGCGCAGGACTGGGCGGCCGTGGATGCGGCGTTTGCCAGCAACACCAATCCCCTGGCGCAGGGCCCGGCCCGCGACGGGGCCTATGACCGCTTGTTCACCCGCATCGTGATGCGGGCCCCCAGTCCGATAGGGCTGGGGTAGCCCCCCTGAGCCGCTTCGCGTCATCCCCCCAAAGGGGGGACGCCCCCGGTGCGGCGGGGCGGCCCTTGCACGGGGGCACTGGCGTGTACAGCGCGCATCGCATGCGCTGCTGCGGCAGGCACCGCCCGAGAGCTGACAACGCTTGTTACGCTGCTGTCTCAGCGAGCGTCGGGTAGTCGGTATAGCCCTTTTCCCCACCGCCGTAGAAGGTGCTCTGGTCCCAGGCGTTGAGCGGGGCCTTGGTGCGCAGGCGCTCGACCAGGTCGGGGTTGGCGATGTAGAGCTTGCCGAAGGCCACGATGTCGGCCGTGCCGTCGGCCACCACTTTCTCGGCCAGGCCGGCGTCGTAGGCGTTGTTGACCATCCAGGCACCCTTGCCGCCGGCTTCGCGGTAGGCCGTCTTGAGGGCGGCGTAGTCGAAGGGGCGGTCGGGCAGTTCGCGCGGGCCGCCGGTAGCGCCTTCGATCACGTGGATGTAGGCCAGGCGCAGCTGGGCGAGCTGGCGGATCACGTAGTCGAACAGGGGCTGGGGGTCTTCGTCCACGATGTCGTTGGCCGGCGTGACGGGCGACAGGCGGATGCCGACCTTGCCGCCACCCACGGCATCCACGGCGGCGCGCGTGGCCTCGAGCAGCAGGCGGGCGCGGTTCTCGATGCTGCCGCCGTAGTCGTCGGTGCGCTGGTTGGCGCCGGTCTTGAGGAACTGATCGAGCAGGTAGCCGTTGGCGCCATGGATCTCCACGCCGTCGAAGCCGGCGGTCTCCACCGCGTTGCGGGCGGCGGCCGCGTAGCTGTGCACGATGCCGGGCAGCTCGGATGCGTCGAGCGCGCGCGGCTGCGAGGTGGGGGCGAAGCTGCCCTTGCCGGTGGCGCGGTCGATCAGGTAGGTCTTGGACTTGGCGATGATGGCCGAGGGCGCCACGGGTGCGCCGCCATCGGGTTGCAGGTCGTTGTGCGAGATCCGGCCCACGTGCCACAGCTGGGTCACGATCTTGCCGCCGGCCTTGTGCACAGCGGTGGTGACCTTCTTCCAGGCATCGAGCTGCTCGGTGCCGTACAGGCCCGGTACATCGGCATAGCCCTGGCCCTGGTGGCTGATGGCCGTGGCCTCGGTGATCAGCAGGCCGGCGCTGGCGCGCTGCGCGTAGTAGGTGGCGGTGATCTCGGCCGGCACGGCATTGGGTGCGCGGTTGCGCGTGAGCGGTGCCATGGCGATGCGGTTGGCCAGGTGGATGTCACCGACCTGGATGGGATCGAAAAGCGTAGGTGTGGACATGCGGTGGTACTTTCGTTCGTTCGTGCGGAGGTCGCAGGGACCGGAAATGACGGACAAGCGTATTCGCATTCGGCAAAGGCTGCAGTGGGCTGGCGCAACACAGGGCAAGGGATTTGTGTTACCGCAAGGCTCGGGAGGCTTCGCACGGGGAACCTCCTGCGACAGCGCCACGGGCACTGGCCCGGCACAATGGCCGCCATGAGCCATGACCTGCCCGCGCCTTCCTCCGCCCTGCTGCGCAATGGCCTGTGGCTGGCCGTGGCCCTGTCGATGGGGGCGGCTGTCTCGCTCGGCATCACGCGCTTTGCCTACGCGCTGCTGCTGCCGCCGATGCGCGAGGACCTCTCCTGGTCCTACACGCTGGCCGGGGCCATGAACACCGTGAACGCGCTGGGCTACCTGCTGGGCGCCCTGGCCACGCCGATGTTGCTGCGCCGCTTTTCGCCCGGCACCTTGCTTGTGGCGGGGTCGGTGCTGGCCACCGTGTTCATGGGGCTGTGCGGCTTTTTCGTGGATGCCGTGCCGCTGCTGGTGCAGCGCCTGCTGGCCGGGGTGGCGAGTGCGCTGGTCTTCGTCTGCGGCGGCCTGCTCGCGGCGCGGCTGGGCGCGCAGCAGCCCGGGCGCAGCGGCCTGCTGCTGGGCCTGTACTACGGCGGCACGGGCTGGGGCATCAGCCTGTCGGCGGTGCTGGTGCCGGCGGTGCTGGCCACTGCACCGGGCCCGCACCCCTGGGCCTGGGCGTGGTGGGCACTGGCCCTGGCCTGCGTGGCAGCCACGCTGGTGCTGCTGTGGCCGGCGCGGGCGCTGCAGGCCCTGGCCGCACCTGCCGCTGCCGCAGCTTCCTCGCAGCCGGCAACCGGTGGCATGCGCTGGGCGGCCTTTGCGCCGGCGCTGCTGGGCTATGGCCTGTTCGGTGTGGGCTATATCGGCTACATGACCTTCGTGGTGGCGCTGCTGCGTGAGCAGGGCGCCAGCGGCACGGCCGTGACCTGGTTCTATGCGCTACTGGGGCTGGCGGTGGTGCTGTCCTCGCGCATCTGGGCGGGCCTCCTGGACCGCAGCCGGGGAGGGCAGGCGCTGGCCCTGCTCAACGGCCTGCTGGGCGTGGCCACGGTGCTGCCGGCGCTGACCTCGGCGTGGCCCGTGGTGCTGGCCTCGGGCCTGCTGTTCGGCGCGGTGTTCCTGTCGGTGGTGGCGTCCACCACGGCGCTGGTGCGGCACAACCTGCCGCAGGCGCTGTGGGCCAGCGGCATCAGCGCCTTCACCATCGTCTTCGCGGCCGGCCAGATCGTCGGGCCCACGGTGGTCGGCTGGATCGCCGATGGCCCCGGCGGGCTGGCGCGCGGGCTGGTGTTCTCGGCCTGCGCGCTGTGGATCGGCGCGGCCGTGGCGTCGCGGCAGAAACCGCTGGCGGCATGACGCGCCAGCGGCGGCCGCGCGGCGCTGCTTACTTGAGCAGGCCTTCGGCCTTCATGGCTTCCTGCACGGCAGGGCGGGCGGCCACGCGGTCGCGGTAGGCGGCCAGGTGGGTGAAGGCCGAGATGTCCACGTTGGTCGGCTTGGCCCAGTTGGTCACGGTGAACAGGTAGCCGTCGGCGACGGTGAACTGTTCGCCCATCAGGTACTGCTTGTCCGCCAGCTGGCCGTCCACCCACTGCAGGCGCTGCAGCAGCTTGTCGCGCGCGATGGTCTTGTATTCCTCGGGCGTGGCGGGGTTGAACAGGGGGCTGAAGCCCTTGTGGATCTCGGTGCCGATGAAGGTCAGCCATTCCTGCAGGCGGTAGCGCTGCAGCGAGCCGTTCTGGGGTGCCAGCATCTTCAGGGGCACCTGGTCGGCGATGTACTGCAGGATGGCCGGGCCTTCGCGCAGGCGCGTGCCGTCGTCCAGCTCCAGCAGGGGCACGTAGCCCAGCGGGTTGATGGTGTAGTAGTCGGTGCCATCCTGCAGCTTGTGGCTCTTGGTGCTGGCCAGCACGGGCGTGAACGCGAGGCCCGCTTCATGCAGTGCGATGTGTGGGGACAGGGAGCAGGCGCCAGGAGAGTAGTAGAGTTTCATTTTGGGTCCTCTGGGTTGGATACGGCGGGAACCCCCGATCCTATGCGCTGTGCCTGTTTTCTGCATGGCGCGGGCCGTAAAGGCAGCAGGCAGATGTCAGCTGTCGTAACCGGGTGCATCGCGCTGCGCCTTGCGCAGCAGCGACGGCCAGACGAAGGCGCCGCCCAGGCCTCCGGTCTGCACGCGCATGGCCTGGGCCACGCCGCTCACGATCTGCGGGTCCACCGGATTGAGTTCGCCGCCGGCCTGGGCGTCGATCTGGATGCGGCAGGTGTTCTCGAAGGTGTACATCGACAGGAAGGCGTCGGCAATCGACTTGCCCACGGTGAGCAGGCCGTGGTTGCGCAGCATGAGGAAGTTGGCCTCGCCCAGGTCGGCCTGCAGGCGCGGCTTTTCCTCATCGCGAAAGGCCACGCCCTCGTAGCCGTGGTAGGCCAGCGAGGCAAGCACAAAGGTGCTTTGCTGGCTGATGGGCAGCACGCCGCACTTCTGCGCGCTCACGGCCACGCCCGCGCGCGTGTGGGTGTGCAGCACGCACTGCGCATCGTGCCGGGCCTCGTGCACGGCGCTGTGGATCACGAAGCCGGCTGGGTTCACGGGGAAGGGCGAGTCGTGCAGCTTGTTGCACTGCATGTCCACCTTGATCAGGCTCGACGCCGTGATCTCGTCGAACATCAGGCCGTAGGGGTTGATGAGGAACTGGTGCTCGGGGCCCGAGACCGATTCGGGCAGCTTGGCGCTGATGTGGGTGAACACCAGGTCGCTCCAGCCGTACAGCGCCACCAGGCGGTAGCAGGCGGCCAGGTCGCAGCGCAGCTGCCATTCTTCGGGGCTGACGCTTTCTTGCAGGGAGGGGATGGCGATCATGGGGTGGTGTCTCCTGGAGTTGTGGGTATCGGAAGGCCCACTGTAGGCCGCCTGTGCGGCGGGCGCTGTCAGGAAGGCTACACAACGGACCTGTTTCCTGGGGATTTCCCGCGATGTCGCGGGCATTCCATTTCGCCGTGCGCACCTCCAATCGCCACGCGGCAGGCGTCCCTACAGTCGATTTACCCCATCGCCCGATGGGAGGGAACCACCACCGGACTTCTGGAGATCACCACCATGCCAACACTCAAAATCGCGAGGCTGCTGGCCTCGTTCGCGGCCGCCACCTGTCTGTCCGCCCTGGGGCTTTCGGCCCATGCCCTGGAGACCGTGGACAAGGGCGCCTTCACCATCGCCTTCTCGGGCGACATGCCGGGCACGGGCTACCAGGACGGCCGGATGGTGGGCTACGACGGCGAGATCCTGCAGCGCGTCGCCGAGGCGTTGCAGCTCAAGGTCAAGCCGGCGCTGATGGAGTGGTCGGGCACCATCGCCTCGGTGCAATCGAAGCGCGTGGACGTGATGGCCGGCACCATGGGCTGGACGGAACAGCGCTCGAAGATCATGGCGCTGAGCGACCCCATCCACTACTTCAAGAACGGCATCACGCAGTCCGACAAGACCGACTGGAGCAAGTTGAAGGACCTGGAGGGCAAGAAGGTCGGCACGATCACCGGCTTCTCGTTCATCCCCGAGCTGCGCAAGATCAGTGGCCTGCAGCTGGCGCTGTACGACACCTCGGACGCGGCCGTGCGCGACCTGCTGGCCGGGCGCATCGACGCGGTGATCGGCGACCCGCCGGTGATGCAGTACGCGATCTCGCAGAACCCGCAGTGGAAGATCAAGTTCAACGCCTTCAGCGATGCCTCGCCCGACTACCCGCTGCTCACCGGCCTGGGGCAGGTGGTATTCGGCCTGAACAAGGACAACCCCGAGCTGGTCAAGGCGGTCAACACCGAGATCGCCAAACTCTGGCAGACCTGCGAGCTGCGCAAGATCGGCAAGACCTACGGCCTTGTGCAGGACGTCTGGTACATCCCGGTGGGCCAGAACGCCCGGGCCGGCGTGGACCGCGCGGCAGACTGGAAGCTGCCTTCCTGCAAGTGATCTCCTGAACGCCTGCATCGCCGACGAGCCGCATGCCTGCCCTGCGCACGCATGCGGCTTGTTCGTTCACCCCTCTTTTCTTTCTTTTTTCATCCTTCTCCACCATGGCACTTCTTGAACGGGCCGGGCGCGGGCTGTCGATTCGCGCGTTGTTGATCCTGGGCTTTTCCGCCATTGGCGCGCTGCTGGCCATGGCGATGGCGCTTGCGTTGCATGCGGGGCTGGCCGCGAATGCGCAGTTCGCATCGATCACCCGCGAGCGCCTGCCGATGTGGAGCGCGGCCTACGAGGTGTCGCTGGAGGTGGGCGCCGTGTCGCGTGCGCTGCGCGATGCGGTGCTGGTGGAGATGCAGGAGGACCTGCCGGCCGAGATCGAGCGCATCGACGCCGCGCAGCAGCGCATCGACCGGCACATGGACGCGCTGCAGGCTGCCGTGGCGGAGCCGGCCGCACGCGAGTTGCTGGCGCGCATGGGCCAGGCGGCCACGCGCTTCCGGCAGGACCGCGACCAGTTCCTGGCGCATCTGCAAGGCGGTGCGCGCGGCCCGGCGCGCGGCATGCTCACCGGGGCGCTGCGCCAGTCGCAAGCGACCTACCTGCAGGCACTGGCGCAGCTGCGCGAGGGCCAGGCGCGGCAGGTGGAGCAGTCGGCGGCCGCCTCCATCGACGCGCTGCATGCCATGCTGGTGCGCATGGCGGTCTCGCTCGCGCTGGTGCTGCTGGTGGGCTGCGCTGTGGCGGTGGTGCTGGTGCGCACGCTCACGCGCCGCCTGGGAGCGGAGCCCGCGGCGGTGGCGCAGGCCATGGCCCGGGTGGCTGGCGGCGAACTGACCGTACCCCTGCAGGGTGCCGTGGCCCCCGAGGGATCGGTGATCGCCTCATTGCGCGCCATGGTGGCGGGCCTGGCCGACACGGTGCAGCAGGTGCGCAGCGCCTCGGCGGACGTGGCGCTGCAAAGCCGCAGCCTGGTCGACGAGGCGGGCAACCTGTCGCAGCGCACCGAGATGCAGTCGGCCGAGCTGCAGCAGGCGGCCGCGGCGCTGGAGCAGTTCGCCGCGACCATGGGGCACACGCAGCAGTCGGTGCGCGATGCGCACTCCCTGGCCACTTCGGCGCGCAGCGTGGCGCACGAGGGCCAGGCCATCGTCGACGGCGCCATGCAGAGCATGCTGGCCGTGGCTGGCCACGGCGCGCGCATCGCCGAAACCACGGCGGTGATCGATGGCATCGCCTTCCAGACCAACATCCTGGCGCTCAATGCGGCGGTGGAGGCGGCGCGCGCGGGCGAGCAGGGCCGGGGCTTCGCCGTGGTGGCCAGCGAGGTGCGCAGCCTGGCGCTGCACTCGGCCACGTCGGCGCGGGAGATCCGCCAGCTCATCGCGCAGTCGAACGAACAGATCGCCGCCTGCCGCGCCATGGTGGAGCGCGCAAGCGCGCAGACGGCCGGCGTGATCGGGGCGGTCAACGCCTTCGCCGCGCTCATGGCCGCCGTGCAGACCGCCAGCACCGAGCAGCATGCAGGCGTGCGCCAGCTCACCGAGGTGCTTTCGCGCATCGACCAGTTCACGCAGCACAACGCGGCGCTGGTGGGGCAGGCGCGTGGCGCGTCGGAGGCGCTGCACGCCCAGTCGGGCCGGCTGGTGGCGGTGGTGGCGCGCTTTCATGGCGAAGAAGGCACCGCTGGCGACGGCGGCCCCCTGCAGCGCGCCGCGCCGGTGCGCGCGCAGCCGCGGCTTCAGGCCTCCACGGTTCCGGCCTGAAGCGCCTTGCGCATGCGCCCAGGGGGCATGCCGTACAGCTGCTGGAAGTGCCGGATGAAGTGCGATGCGTCCGAGAAGCCGCACTCGTAGGCGATGGTGATGATGGGCAGGTCGGTGCTGGTGAGCATCCAGCGCGCGTACTTGAGCCGCGCGTTGCGGTAGAACTCCGACGGCGTGGTGCGCGTCTCGGCCAGGAAGACGCGTTCGAGCTGGCGGCTGCTCGAATCCACCAGCCGCGCGATGACCGCGATCTCCAGCGGCGTGCCGATGTTCTTTTCCATCAGCACGATGGCCTGGCGCAGCTTGTCGTGGTCGGCCGTGCCATAGCCCAGCGCATGGCGGCGCGTCACGTGGGTGCTGCTGGCGGCCGGGTTCACTGTCATCTGGTGGATGACCTTGGCCGCGCGGTCGGGCCCGCAATGCAGGCGCACCAGCTCGGCCGTGAGCTCCACGATGGAGATGCCGCCCGCGCAGCTGATGCGGTCGCTGTCGAACACGTAATGGCAGTCCGTGCTGTAGCTGAGGGCCGGGAAGGCAGCCTTCCAGTCCTCCACATGGTAGGGGTGCACGCAGGCCCGGTGCCCGGCCATGAGGCCCGCCTGCGCCAGTGCGAAGGTGCCCGTGCAGATGCCGATCAGTGGTTTGCCCAGCGAGGCCGCGAAGTGCAAGAAGGCGTTGTATCGCGGGCTCGCGGTGGGGATGGCGGGCAGCAGCCCGCCGATGACGGCGATGTAGTCGTAGTCGCATTCGGACGAGAGCGATTCCTGCACCGGCACGGTCACGCCGCAGCTGGCCTGCACCGATTGCCCCGGCACGCCGAGGATGGTCCACGAGCAGCGTATCTGCCGGCTCTGGTCACCCACGTCGGCCGCGTGGCGCAGGCCATCGCACAGCCCGGCCAGCGACAGCAGCGGGAACTGCGGCCACAGCAGGATGCCCACGCGCAGCTCGGTGGCCGATGCGCTGGCGGGCCGCTTGCGCGTGGCCGCCGTCCGCGGTGAGGCGTCGAGCCGGCCGATCAGTGCACCAATGTCGCCTGCGTTCTGTGCACTGACCTGGTGCGCGGCTGCACCAATCTCGTCAGAGAGGTCATCGGGGGGCGCTTTGGGTGGGGGCATCGGGTTTTCCCTGCATGTCGCATACGTTCAATATAGCGGCGACCGCCTGCAATGAACAGAGGGTCGGTATTCCTAGCATGGAGGCATTGGGTATCGAGGGGTGCGGCTGCAAGGACCGTGCCGCGGCACCCGCAGTTTTGTCTGGAGAACCATGTGAACCATCCCCTGCTTCAAGTCAGCGGCCTCAGGAAGAGCTACGGCCCGGCCGAGGTGCTCAAGGGCATTTCCTTCGACCTGCAAAAGGGTGAGACGCTGTCGCTGATCGGGCCCAGCGGCTCGGGCAAGTCGACCTGCCTGCGCTGCCTGAACTTCCTGGAAAAGCCGCAGGCCGGCGAGGTGCTGCTCGAATCGAAGCGCATCGGCCAGGTGCCCGACCGCAAGGGCGGCTGGCGCTTCATGACCGACACCGAGATGGCGCCGCAGCGCCGCGAGATCGGCATGGTGTTCCAGCTGTTCTACCTGTGGCCGCACCTCACCGTGCGCGACAACGTGGCGCTGGCGTCCATCAAGGCCGCGGGCATGCGGCGCGACGAGGCCCATGCGCTGGCCGAGGAGATGCTGGACAAGGTGCACCTGCGCCACAAGGCCGACGCCTACCCCGAGCAGCTCTCGGGCGGGCAGCAGCAGCGCGTGGCCATTGCGCGCACACTGGCGCAGAAACCCCGGCTGATCCTGTTCGACGAGCCCACCTCGGCGCTCGACCCGGAGCTGGTGGGCGAGGTGCTGGGCGTCATCCGTGAGCTGGCCGAGGAGGGCCGCTCGATGATTCTGGTGACGCACGAGATCCGCTTCGCGCGCGACGTGGCCGACCGCGTGATCTTCATGGACGGCGGGTACATCGTGGAGGAGGGTCCCGCCGCACAGGTGATCAATCAGCCGCGCATGGAGCGCACGCGCAGCTTCCTGGGCCAGGTGGGTGCCGAGGCCGGGCTGGGGGCATGAGCATGCCGGGCATCGACACCCTCACCCTCATCGTCTCCACGCTGGCGCGCGGCGCACTCACGGCGGCGCAGGTGGCCCTGGGCGCCGGCCTGCTGGCAGCCAGCCTGGGCCTGCTGCTGGCGTTGGCGGTGGTCTTCGTGCGCCAGCGCCTGCTGCAGCTGACCATTGCGGCCTATGTGGAATGGATGCGCAACGTGCCGGCGCTGGCGCACCTGTTCGTGCTGTACTTCGGGCTGGCCTCGGTGGGCGTGCGGCTGTCGCCGCTCACGGCCGCAGTGATCGGCCTGGGCCTGGTGGGCGCGGCGGTTCTGTGCGAGGTGTTCGCGGCCGGCCTGAGCTGCCTGCATGCCGGCCAGCGCGAGGCGGCGCTGGCCGTGGGGCTGACCCCGGCCCAGGCGCTGCGCAGCGTGCTGCTGCCGCAGATGCTGCGCGTGACCTTGCCCTCGCTGGGCAACTACGCGAGCCAGCTGGTCAAGGACACGTCCATCGCCTCGGCCATCGCGGCGCCCGAGGTCATGTTCTACGCGCGCAACCTGGTCACCTCGACCTTCGAGACGCCGCTGATCTACCTGACCGCCATGCTGCTGTATGCAGCCATGGTGCTGCCCATCAGCTGGGCCTTTGCGCGGCTGGAACGCCGCACGGCAGGGGGTGTGCGATGAACGCCTTTCTTGCGACCTATGCCGAGTACCTGGCCGAATGGTGGCCGCGCCTGGCGCAGGCGGCGTGCGTCACGGCCGAGCTCTCGGCCATCGGTTTCGCCATTGCGCTGGTGCTGGGCGCCTTGCTGGTGTGGATGCTGCGCAGCGACGTGGCGCTGCTGCGCCAGGGGGCCAACGGCTTCATCCAGCTGCTGCGTGCGGTGCCGTTGCTGGCGTTGCTGCTGGCCATCTACTTCGCGCTGCCGGCGGCCGGCATCACGCTGCCGGGCTACTGGGCGGGGGCTATTGGCCTTGGGGTGCACGGCTCGGCCTACGTGGCCGAGGTGCTGCGCGGCGGCCTGAAATCCGTGCACGGCGGGCAGCGCGAGGCGGGGCTGGCCGCAGGGCTCACGCCGCGCCAGGTGTTCCTGCACGTCACGCTGCCGCAAGCCCTGCGGGTGATGCTGCCGCCGCTGCTCAACAGCTACGTCGCGCTGCTCAAGGACAGCTCGCTGTGCGCGCTGCTCGCCACCAACGAGCTGATGCTCACGGCCAAGGCCATGTCCAGCGAGTACTTCCTGCCGCTGCACATCTTCATCCTGGTGGGGCTGCTGTACTTCGCCATCGCCTTTCCCCTGTCCATGCTGTCGCGGTGGCTGGAGCGCCGCCTGGCCCTGGGGCGCCGCACGGTGGGTGCGGCATGAAAGACCTTGTGACATCCATGACCTACGCACCACTGGAGCAGTTGGCCCAAGCCATCGCCTGTGGAGAGTTGTCGAGCGAGGCCTTGCTGGAACACCAGCTCGCGCGCATAGCGCGCCTTGGCGGCCAGTTGCACGCCTTCACCGACGTGTATGCCGACGAGGCCCGCGCCGCGGCGCGCAGCCTGGACCAGATGGCGCGCGCCGGCATTCGCCTGGGGCCGCTGCATGGCGTGGCGGTGGCGGTGAAGGACCTGTTCGAGGTGCAGGGCAAACCCATCGCGGCGGGCTCCAGGGCACGGCCGCCGCGCACCTCGGTGATCAGCGCGGCCGTGGTGGAGCGGCTGCGCGCGGCCGGTGCCGTGGTGATCGGCAAGACGCACACCGTGGAGTTCGCCTTTGGCGGCTGGGGCACCAATGCGGCCGTGGGCACGCCCTGGAACCCCTGGGACCTGCGCACCCACCGCACGCCCGGCGGCAGCAGCAGCGGTTCGGCCGTGGCGCTGGCGGCGGGCCTGTGCACGGCCAGCATAGGCACGGACACGGGCGGCTCGGTGCGTATCCCTTCGGGGCTGTGCGGGGTGGTGGGCCTGAAAACCACGCGGGGGCTGATCAGCCGCCACGGGCTCATCGAGCTGTGCCCCACGCACGACACCGTGGGCCCGCTCACGCGCACGGTGCGCGACAGCGCCATTTTGCTGGACGTGCTCTCGGGCCCCGACCCGCGCGATGCCGTGTCGCTGCCGGTGCCTGCACGCGCGGTGCTGCCGCAGCTCGATGCCGCACGCGGTGTGGCCGGCATGCGCATGTGGGTGCTGCCCGAGGCCGAGCGCGTGGACATGGACCCCGAGGTGCTGGCCGCCTGCGACGAGGCCGTGCGCGTGCTGGAGGGCCTGGGCCTGCAGCGCGTGGAGCGCACGCTGCCGCAGAGCCTGGCCGAATCCATGCGCGTGGCAGGCAGCCTGATGAGCGCCGAGGGTTATGCGAACCTGGGCACGCTGTTCGAGCAGGAGGGGCTGGAGTTCGACCCGCATGTGCGCCGGCGCATCCTGCTCGGGCGCGATATCGGCGCGGCGCAGTACCTGCAGCTGCTCAGGCTGCGCGAGCAGGCCAAGGCCGAGATGCTGGCCGCGATGGACGGGATCGATGTCTGTGCCTTTCCGACCAATGCTATCGCCGCGATACCGCTCACCGAGGTGGACGAGCTGGCCACGCCGCTGTCGCGCTTCGGCCGCTTCGTGAACCTGCTGGACCTGTGCTCGGTGGCGGTGCCGGCGGGCTTTACGCGCCTGGGGCTGCCGGTGTCGCTGCAGTTCATTGCGCGGCCGTTCGACGAGGCCACGGCCTTGCGCGTGGGCCATGCCTTCGAGCAGGCGACGCGCTGGTACCTGGCGGTGCCGCCGGGGCTGGGCTAGGGAGTGAGCCATGTATGCACGTGTTCTCGCGAAGTCCCTGTCGGTCCTGATCGTGCTGGCCCTGCTGGGCCCTCTGGCCCATGCCCAGGGCACGGGCGGCGCACTGGCCCGCATCGCGCGCAGCGGCACGGTGCACGTGGGCTATATCCCCACGCCCGGCACCTTTGCCTTTCGCGATGCGGCGGGCAATACCGTGGGCTATTCGATCGCCGTGTGCAACAAGGTCATGGAGGCGCTGCGCAAACAGCTGGGCCTGCCGGACCTGCGCGTGGCGTTCCGCCCGCTGGAGGCGGCGCAGCGCATCCCGCTGCTTGCGGCCGGCCGCATCGACATCGAGTGCGGGGGCAACACCAACACCGTGGGCCGGCAAAAGGAGGTGGACTTTTCGCACACGCTGTTCACCACGGGTGTGCGCTTTCTCGCGCGCCAGTCGGTGCAGCTCGACGGGGTGCCCAGCCTGTGGCGGCGGCGCATTGCCGTGAGCCGGGGCACGACGGCGCAGGAGACGCTGCAGCGCGTGGAGCGTGAGCAGGAGATCGCCGTGACCCTGGTGGCCACCGACGCCGAGGGCGTGCGCCTGGTGGAGCGGGGCCAGGTCGATGCCTTCGCGCAGGACGATGTGCTGCTCTACGGCCTCATCGCATCATCGCCGCTGCGCGACGAGCTGCATGTGACCGGCCGCCACCTCACCGTGGAGCCCTATGCCTTCATGCTGCCCAAGGACGACCTGCCGCTGCGCGAGGTGGTGGACCGCACGGTGCTGGGCCTCATGCACTCGGGCGAGCTGGCGGCGCTGTACCGCCAGTGGTTCGACACGGCCACGCTGCGCATCCCGATGAGCGCGCACATGCGCGAGAACATCCGCTACCCCAACAAGTACGGCATTCCCTGAGTCCCGTGCCGGTGTTGCTCGCGTCGGGCCGCCGCAGCGGCCGCTCGGGCGCTCAGCTGCGGTGGCGCGGCAGGCGCACGGCGACCTCGGTGCCCTGGCCGGCTGCGCTGTGCAGCGCGACGCGGCCCTGGTTCTGCTCGACCAGGGTGCGCACGATCCACAGGCCCAGGCCCGCGCCGTCCTGCCCGGCCACGCCGGCGCTGCCCTGCCAGCCGCGCTCGAAGGCGCAGGACTGCTCGGCCTCGCCCATGCCGGGACCATCGTCGGTGACCCGGATGACGATGCTGTCGGCGGTCTCCGTCGCGCTGAGGGAGACGGTGCTGCCCGCCGGGCAGTACTTGAGGCAGTTGCCGATCAGGTTGCACAGCACGCGCAGCAGCTGGGCGTAGTCCACGAAGACCTCGCCGGTCTGCCCGGGCACCAGGTGCAGGTGGATGCCGGCGCGCTCGGCCACCATGCCCATGGCGTCTGCCGCATCGGCCAGCAGCCGGGTCGGTGCGATGGTCTCGCACAAGGTGCGTTCGCGGCTGTCGACGGCATGGGTGGAGAGCAGGTCGTCCACCAGGCGTTTCATGGAGGTGATGGCGCCTTCGATGCGGCGGATGGCCGGCAGCGAGGGGGCATGGCCGGCGCGGGCGAGCACGGTGGTGTTCAGGCCCATCACCTGCAGCGGCGAGCGCAGGTCGTGCGCGACCACGGCGAGCAGCTCTTCGTTGGCCTTGGCCAGCGCATGGGCGCGTTCGGCATTGGCCTCGGACTCCTTGAGCGCGCTGCGCAGCTGGATCTCGCGCGCGGCGGCCTTGGCGAGCTGTACCAGGGTCTCGATCTCGGTCTCGGTCCAGGTGCGTGGCTGGTTGTCGATGACGCAGAAGCTGCCGATGGGCTGGCCATCGACGATGAGGGGCACGCCGACGTAGGCGCGCACGTCCAGGCTGTCGACGATGGGCACGGCACGCCACAGCGGGTCGGCGTGGGTGTCTCCGATCACCAGCGGATCGGTGCTGGCGATGGCGTAGTGGCAGAAGGTGCGGCCATGCACCTCGCGGGCAGAGGCCAGCTCTTGCGGAAAGCCGTGGGCGCTCTTGTAGAAGTCGCGCTCGGCGTCGACGATGGAAAGGAAGCTCGCGGGCGCGCCCACGAGGTTCACGGCCAGGCGGCTCATGGCGTCGAAGGCCTCCTCGGCCGGGCTGTCCAGCAGCGCCACGCTATGGACGGCGGCCAGCCGGCGGGGATCGGAGACCAGGGGGTCCAGTTGGGCCACCAGCTCCTGCGGGGCGATCGGCATGCCGGTCCTTTGCGCCAGGGGGCTCGCTGGGGTCCGAGGCAGGGCGCGCATCAGGATCCGGGCCGCACCACACCGGCCGGCCCCGTATTGTCGCCGACCTGGGTTCAGGGCGGGAAAACGCGCGCGTTCAGCCCGCCTGGACCGGGATGGGCGCGCGCATGCCTGCGTTGATCAGGTTCCAGGCGTTGATGACGCCGATGGCAAAGCCCAGCTCGGCGATTTCGGTGTCGTTGAACTGTGCCTTGAGCAGGGCGAACTCTGCGTCGCTGGCGTCGCTGTGCGGCGTGGCGGTGATGATCTCGGCCCAGCGCAAGGCGGTGCGCTCGCGCTCGCTGAAGAAGGGCGCTTCGCGCCAGCCGGCCACGGCGTTGAGGTGGCGCGGCTCCATGCCGTCCTTGACCAGATAGGTCCAGTGCATGTCCATGCAGTAGGCGCAGCCGTTGATCTGCGAGACGCGCAGGAAGACGAGTTCGGCCAGGCGGGCGCCGATGCTGCCCTTCTTGATGGTCTCGGACAGGTTCACGAGGCCCATGAAGGCCTTGTTGGCGAGCTGGTGGTAGGGCAGGCGGGCGGTGTGCTGGGACATGGTGGAAACTCCTGGTGGTGGTGATGAAGGGTGGAAACTGGAAGGCGCCGGGCCTTTCGTTGGCTTCCATACACTTCAAGACGCGTGGGCATGTGCCCTTGTGACAGCCGATCGCAAAAAAGTTTTCAGCCGAGTGTGAGCGGGATGCCCGCGAGCTTGTCCGGGTTGCGGATCGCGTAGATGGCGACGATGCGCTCGCCGTCGGTCACGATGGCCTGGGCCGATTCGAGCCGGCCGTCGATGTAGCGCAGCAGGCCCGGCTCGCCATTGATCAGCACCGGGCGGTAGACCACCTGCTCGGCCATGCGCCGCCACTGGGCCCAGAACAGGTTGGCGATGCGGAAGGCGCCCACCAGCGGGTGCGGGAAGGACTGCACCTTGCCACCGCCGTCACCGATGAGCATCGCGTCTTCGGACAGCAGGGCCTGTATGGCATCGCGCTGGCCGCTGTGGGCGGCGGCGATGAAGCGTTCGAGCAGCTGGTGGTGCACGCCCCGGGGCACCTCGAAGCGGGTGCGCGCCTGCTGCACGCGCTCGCTGGCGCGGTGCACCATCTGCCGACAGGTGGCCTCGGTCTTGCCCAGCTGGGCGGCGATCTCGGGGTAGTCGTAGTCGAACACCTGGCGCAGCAGAAAGGCGGCACGCTCCTCGGGCCCTAGGCGTTCGAGCACGTACAGGAAGGCGACCGAGAGTTCGCCCGCCAGCTCGGCCGCGGCCTCGGGCGTGTGCTCGTCGAGCTGCTCCACCAGCGGCTCGGGCAGCCACCAGCCGACATAGGCCTCGCGCTCAGCCTTGGCGGCACGCAGCCGGTCGATGGACAGGCGCGTGACCACGGTGACCAGCCAGGCCTCGGCCGACTGCAGGGTGCTGGTGTCCGCGTGGCTCCAGCGCAGCCAGGCGTCCTGCAGGGCGTCCTCGGCATCGGCACGCACGCCCAGCATGCGGTAGGCAATGCCGAACAGGCGCGGGCGCAGGGCGGTGAAGGTGTCACCGGCCTGGTAGGCCGGGGGCAGGTTGGTGGTCATGGCGCATCTCCAAGCGTAGTCTGGTCGATAACCAGACGCGCCAGGGGTCCGCTGTGTGACAGCCCGGAACCGCAAAATGCTCAGAGCGTCCTGCTCAGCGCCTCGAAGAACAGCTCGGACTGCAGGCGCTCGCCCATGGACTGCTCGCTGACGTGCTGCGCCAGCGCGGCGCTCGCCGGGGCCAGGGGGCGGCCGGTGGACTGCGCCAGCACCTGGGCCATGCAGGCGCGCTCCAGGTAGTACAGGTCGTCGTAGGCGTAGTCGATGCGGTCGCCGCAGACGACCACGCCGTGGTTGCCGAGGAAGCCGATGTCCGCCGCCTGCAGCACGCCGGCGATGCGTTCGCCCTCGTGCACATCGAGTGCGAAGCCGTTGTAGTGCGGGTCCACGGCCGTGCGGCCATGGAAGCGCATGGCGTTCTGCGAGAGCGTGGTGTCCAGGCAGCGGTCGGTGGTGAGCGTGAGCGCCGTGGCGTAGGGCATGTGGGTGTGCAGCACGCAGGCCTTCTTGCAGATGCGGTGGATCGCGGCATGGATGAACATGGCCGTGGGTTCCACCTCGTGGCGGCCAGCCAGGCGCTGGCCCTGTTCGTCGATGAGCACGATGTCCTCGGCCTGCACCTCGCTCCACATCAGGCCGCGCGGATTGAGCAGGAAGCGGCCCGAGCCATCGGGCAGTTCGACGCTGAAATGGTTGCACACGCCTTCGGACAGGCCGTGGTGGGCGGCGGCACGCAGGGCCAGGGCCAGGTCGTCGCGCAGGCGGCGCACCTCGGGTGCGTCGAAATCAAGGGCGGAAGGGGTCATCGGGGTTCCTGGGGTCGTGGGTTCATCCATTGTCATCCGTGCGACGGGCGTGCCATCCATGCAAGCTGGGCCTGCAGCACGCTGGCAGGGCTGCGGCCGGTGATGGCTTCGTAGACGCCCGGGGCGGTAGCGCCTTCGGTGCTGATCAGCAGCACGCGGGAGTCGGCGCCGAGGCCGGCCTGGGCGGCCAGCTCCGGGTTGGCCATGAGCGCGACCAGCCCGGCCAGGCTGGCGGCGCCCGATTCGCCGCTGAGCACGGGCATGTCGCCGGCGGCGCCACTGGCCAGGGTGCGCATGGCCTCCTCGGCCTGGGCGTCGCCCACCGTCATGAACAGGTCCACCGCAGGCTGCAGAAAGCGCCAGGCCAGGGGCGAGGTCTCGCCGCAGGCCAGGCCCGCCATCACCGAGTCCACGCTGCCCGTGGCGCGTGCCGGCCGGCCAGCGATGGCGCTCTGCAGCAGGCAGTCGGCCTGTTCGGGCTCCACGGCGATGAAGGCCGGGCGCCGGGCGCCGTAGCGCTCCCAGAAATGGCCGACGACGCCCGCGGTCAGGCCGCCCACGCCACCCTGCAGCAGCACATGGGTGAAGGGGCTGGCGCCATCGGTGCGCGTGGGGATCTGCTCGAGCAGCTCCTCGACCAGGATGCCGTAGCCCTGCATCACGTCGCGCGGAATCTCTTCGTAGCCGTCGTACGAGGTGTCGGAGACCACCCACCAGCCGTGGGCGCGGGCCAGGCGCTCGGCCTCCTGCACGGAATCGTCGTAGTTGCCGGCGATGCGCACGACCTCGGCGCCCAGCGCGCGGATGGGCTGCTCGCGCTCGGCGCTGACGTGGGCATGCAGAACGATGACGCAGCGGCAGCCGATGCTCTGCGCAGCAGCGGCCAGGGCCCGGCCGTGGTTGCCGTCGGTGGCGCTGATGACCGTGAAATCGGCAAGGTCCGACGCATGCCGGCCGGCGAGCAGGTCGGCGGGTGCCCAGGCTTCAGCGGGCCACTGGCGCCGCACCAGGCGCAGCAGCGCCACGGGCGCACCCAGTGCCTTGAAGCTGGCGAGCGGCGAGCGCACCGATTCGTCCTTCACATGGATCTGACCGAGCCCCAGTTGCCGCGCCAGGTGGGGCAGGGCGTGCAGCGGGGTGCTGCCAAGGCGCAGCTGATTCCAGCCAGAGAGCCACAGGCGGCTTTCGTGGCCCTGGGCGAGGTTCATCACGCGCTGCAGGTGGGTGTCGTAGGGGCGGCGTGTGGCCTGGGGGTTGGTGAACAGCATGGGATTCTCGGATTCAGGAAATGGGCAGGCGCACGCGGGCGATTTCTGCGAAGTAGCGCGCGCCTATAGGCAACACGGTATCGTTGAAGTCGTAGCCGGCGTTGTGCAAGGGCACGCCACCGGGGCCGCCGGCCTCGCCGTTGCCGATGAACATGAACGCCCCGGGGACCACCTGCAGGAAGGCGCCGAAATCCTCGGAGATCATCATCGGTGTGACATTGCGGTCCAGGCGCTCGGCACCGATGACGGCCTCTGCGGCGGCACTGGCCACCTCCACGCAGGCCGGCCAGTTCACGGTGGGTGCGAACTCGTGTGTGTAGCTGAAGCGGCAGGTGGCGCCGTGCGCCGCGCAGATGCCTTCGCAGATCTCGCGCATGCGTTTTTCCAGGAGGGCCTGGACCGCCGGCGAATAGCTGCGCGTGTCGCCCTGGATGGTGACGTGGGTGGGCAGGGCGTTGCGGATGCCGTCGGTGGTGAATTCGGTGCATGAGATGACGGCGGGCTGGCTCGGGTCCACCGAGCGGGCCACCACGGTCTGCAGGGCGAGCACGATCTCGGCGCCGATGACCAGCGGGTCCACCGCCATGTGCGGGCGCGCCGCGTGGCCGCCGCGACCGGTGATCGCTATGGTGAAGTTGTCCTCGCTGGCCATGAGGCCGCCGCTGCGTATGGCCATGTGGCCGGCCGGCATGCCGGGGATGTTGTGTGCGCCGTAGATCTCATCGACGGGGAAGCGCTCGAACAGGCCATCGGCCATCATCGCGGCGGCGCCTTTGCCATGCTCCTCGGCAGGCTGGAAGATGAAGCGCACCGTGCCGTCGAAGTCGCGGCGCTCGGCCAGCAGCTGCGCGGCGCCGAGCACCATGGCCATGTGGCCGTCGTGCCCGCAGGCATGCATGCAGCCTGGGTGGCTGGAGGCATGGGCCCGGCCGGGGGCGGCCTCGGCCATTGCCAGGGCATCCATATCGGCGCGCAGGCCGATGGTGGGGCCGCCGCTGCCCACGCTGAGGTTGGCCACCACCCCGGTGCCGCCGATGCCTCGATGGACGTCGAGGCCCAATGCCGAGAGGATGCGCGCCACGTAGTCGGCCGTCTGCACCTCGTTGAATCCGGTCTCGGGGTGGCGGTGCAGGTGGTGGCGCCAGCGCACGAGCTGCTGGTCGAAGTCGGCGGCGGGGGTGGTCATGGCAATGCGCTCCCAGATGTCGGATGGTTCCTACGCATTGTTGGGGTGGGTGCCCGGTTGAAACCACCGCAATACGGCGTTCAATGACGTATCTGTCTCACCATTTGGAGAAGCGTGATGCATTTGTCCCATCGTCCTTTGGTATCGTGGGCGGGCCCATGAACCTTGACCGCCTGGACATCCAGATCCTCAACCTGCTGCAGGAAGACGCCTCGCAGCCGCTGCGCGTGCTGGCCCGCAAGGTCAACAGCTCGCCGGCCACCTGCCAGCGGCGCATTGCCATCCTGCGCGCGGCGGGCATCCTGCTCAAGCAGGTCGCGGTGGTGAACCGGCAGCGCGTGGGGCGCGCGCTCACGGTGTTCGTGTCGGTGGAGCTGGACAAGCAGAACGATGCGCTGCTGCGCAACTTCGAGGCCAAGATGGCGGCGCAGGACGATGTGATGGCCTGCTACGAGGTCTCGGGTGAGTTCGACTTTCTGCTGATCATCAACTCCGCGTCGATGGAGCGCTACCACGCGTTTACGCGCGAGGTGTTTTCGTCGAACAACAATGTGCGCAACTTCAAGAGCACCTTCGCGATGAACTGCTCCAAGTTCGAAACCCGGGTGGCGCTGGATGTGCCGCCCGAGGCCGACAAGGACGACGACGAGGAAGACTGATCAGGCCGAGGGGCGGGTAAGGTCTTCGAGCCGGGTCAGGAAGGCCATGGCCGCTGGCGTGCTGTCGGCGCACATCTCGGCCGAGGGCTGCAGGCCGCTGCAGACGGCAGGGCGTGCAGGGTGCCCAAAAATGAGGCAGCGTGCGTCGTCCCCGAGCTGGATGCAGCGCACACCCGCCGGCTTGCCCTGGGGCATGCCGGGGATGGGCGAGCTGATGGACGGGGCGGTGCAGCAGGCGCCGCAGCCGGATCGGCATTGCATCAGATTGCTATAAATTTTATAGCTTAAGCGGCGTTCAGGCGGGCGGAGGCCCACAGCACCTGGTCGACCACGGCACGCACGCGTTCGCGATGGACGGGTTGCACCAGGGCACCCGCTTGGTCGAAAGCCGTGCTGGCCTGGCCCAGGGCAAAGGCTTTGGGTGCCAGCCAGCACTCCAGGTTGTGCAGCAGCGGTGCCAGGTGGCTTTGCGAGCGCAGGCCGCCCAGGCCGCCGTTGGAGGCGCTGAGCATGCCCACCACCTTGCCGCGGAAGGGCTTGGTGCCGTCCTGCCACTCGGGGTTGCCGTTCACGGGGCTCGATGCCCAGTCGATGGTGTTCTTGAGCAGGGCGGTGTAGCTGCCGTTGTACTCGGGCGAGCAGACGATCCAGGCCGGGTGCGCCCACAGCACCTGTTTGAGCCGCACCACGTCGGCCGGCGTGCCTTGCGCCTCCAGGTCGGCGTTGTACATGGGGATGTCGAAGTCCGACAGCTCCAGCAGCGTGACCTCGGCACCCGCATCGCGGGCGATCGCGGCGGTCGCGTGGGCCAGGCGGCGGTTGAACGATTGCTGGCGCGTGCTGCCGGCGAAGACGAGGAGCGGGTTCTTGTGCATAGCTGGATTGGAGCACAGGGCAAGGGCAGGATTCCTGCAAGCGCGCCGGAGTGCTCTCGCCGTGGCGCAACTTGGAAGCTGCACAGTGAAGGGTTCCACGTGAAACATCGCTGTGCAGCTGTCCGTGTGGACCGCTGCCATCCGTACCCGCTAATCGCCCACCAGTCGGGTAGGGCGGCGGACGATAGGGCTGCCCGCAGACAGGGCTGGCGCAAAGTGGGAAAATCCCGGGTTGCCCGCCCGGGCAGGGTGCAGGCTTGCATCCCCGCACTCGGGCGGGGCCGGTACATACGGCAGGCCCTGGCGGGGCCCGCCCACAGGTGTCGTACCGGGTTTTTTGATTATCGGGCCCGACAGGCCCCGGAGCGTTCCCATGTTGTACCCCCAGGAATTTGATGTGATCGTCGTCGGCGGTGGCCATGCCGGCACCGAGGCCGCGCTGGCGGCTGCCCGCATGGGCAGCAAGACGCTGCTGCTCACGCACAACATCGAGACGCTGGGGCAGATGAGCTGCAACCCCAGCATCGGCGGCATCGGCAAAGGCCACCTGGTCAAGGAGGTGGACGCCCTGGGCGGCGCCATGGCGTTGGCCACGGACGAGGGCGGCATCCAGTTCCGCATCCTCAACAGTTCCAAGGGCCCAGCCGTGCGCGCTACCCGTGCGCAGGCCGACCGCATTCTGTACAAGGCCGCCATCCGCCGCATGCTGGAGAACCAGCCCAACCTGTGGCTGTTCCAGCAGGCGGTGGACGACCTGATGGTGGAGGGCGACCGGGTGGTGGGCGCCGTCACGCAGGTGGGCATCCGCTTCCGTTCGCGCACGGTGGTGCTCACGGCCGGCACCTTCCTCGATGGCAAGATCCATGTGGGCTTGAACAACTACGCGGCCGGCCGGGCAGGGGACCCACCCGCCGTGTCGCTGTCGGCACGCCTCAAGGAGCTCAAGCTGCCCCAGGGGCGCCTGAAGACCGGTACGCCGCCGCGCCTGGATGGGCGCAGCATCGACTTTTCCAAGTGCGCGGAGCAGCCCGGCGACGGCATGCCGGGCGGCGTGAACGAGGGCACGGTGCCGGTGTTCAGCTTCATGGGCCATGCGACCATGCACCCGCGCCAGATGCCGTGCTGGGTGACGCACACCAACGAGCGCACGCACGAGATCATCCGCAGCGGCTTCGACCGCAGCCCCATGTTCACCGGCAAGATCGAGGGCGTGGGCCCGCGCTACTGCCCGAGCGTGGAAGACAAGATCAACCGCTTTGCCGACAAGGACAGCCACCAGATCTTTCTGGAACCCGAAGGCCTGACCACGCACGAGTTTTACCCCAACGGCATCAGCACCAGCCTGCCGTTCGACATCCAGTACGAGCTGGTGCGCAGCATGCCGGGTCTGGAGAACGCGCACATCCTGCGCCCGGGATACGCCATCGAGTACGACTACTTCGACCCGCGCTCGCTCAAGAGCAGCTTCGAGACGCGCCAGATCCAGGGCCTGTTCTTTGCAGGCCAGATCAATGGAACAACGGGCTACGAAGAAGCCGCCGCCCAAGGTCTGTTCGCTGGCGTCAACGCGGCGTTGCAGTGCCGGGGCGATGGCCCCTGGCTGCCGGGCCGCGACGAGGCCTACCTGGGCGTGCTGGTGGACGACCTGATCACCAAGGGCGTGAACGAGCCCTACCGCATGTTCACCAGCCGGGCCGAGTTCCGCCTGCAGCTGCGTGAGGACAATGCCGACCTGCGCCTGACCGAGATGGGCCGCAAGATGGGTCTGGTGGACGATGCCCGCTGGGACGCCTTCAGCCGCAAGCGCGACGCTGTTTCACGTGAAACAGAGCGCCTCAAGGCCACCTGGGTGAACCCACGCAGCCTGCCTGCGGCCGAGTCCGAACGGGTATTGGGCAAGAGCATCGAGCACGAGTACAACCTGTTCGAGCTGCTGCGCCGACCTGATGTGGGCTACGCGGCGCTGGTGGGTATGGACGGTGGCAAGTACGCCTCGGCCGATGTTTCACGTGAAACCCTGGGCAGCTTGAACGAGTCTGTTGTTGAGCAGCTGGAGATCGCGGCCAAGTACTCGGGCTACATCGACCGCCAGAAGGATGAGGTGGAGCGCGCCGCCCACTACGAGAGCCTCAAGCTGCCGGACGACCTGGATTACATGCAGGTGTCGGCGCTCTCCATCGAGGCGCGCCAGATTTTGACCCGCCACCGCCCCGAAACGCTGGGCCTGGCATCGCGCATCTCGGGCATCACGCCTGCGACGATTTCACTGCTCATGGTGCATCTCAAGAAGGGCGCTTTCCGTGGTATTGCCGGCGCACGTGCCCATGCAGAAACCACAGCGCACTGAGCGGCCCGTGGCCGGCAAAGGCAGGGCAGGGCTGCGCGCGCGCCAGCGCGGCGAGTTGTTGATGGTGCGTGCCATCGCCGTGGTGGCTGTTTTGGTGCTGCTGCTGGCCATTCCGCTGTGGATGAAGCACCAGCGCGACAAGCGCGCCGAGGCGCAAACCGGCAAGGAAAGCGCTGTGTTGTCGCGAGGCACTCCTGTTCCCGTCCGCCCGGCACAGACGGTGGCGTCCGGGGCGGTGTCCACGGCAGCGGTGCCAGCGGCGGCCAGCTCGGGCATCGGCCATGGCCTCACCTTTGCGGTGGTGGCGGACGATGCCACCGTGCCCGCCGAGATCGCTCGCCTGGGCTGCGCAGGGGAGCCCCGCGCGACGGATCGGCCCTTGAAGGACGACCACCCCTGCAACCACCAGCAGGGCGACACCTCGTGCCGCGTGGTGCTGCCCGTGCTGTGCATCCAACCCGGCACAGCTGCCAAACCTGCAGGGGCCTCCGATGCCATCTATGCCGGTTGGACCGGTGGCATGCTGGCACCGACCCAGCCCGTGATGGGCGCGATCCTGACCTCCGCAGCCCTGGCGTCGGCCCGGTGCGAAAAGGAGTTAGGCAGCGGCTGGCGCATGGCCGATGTGCTGGATGGCCTGAACAGCGGCGGCCTGCAGGGCATGCGCACCACGAATACGACCCTGGGTCAGGGCACCCGCTACTGGGTGCAGACCAAGGACCAGCCAGCCAACTGCTGGAACAGCGCCGGCTCCTGATGGCCGCAGTGGTTGGGTGGTTTCACGTGGAACCACCGAGCGAAACCACGCAACCCGACGCACTGCCTACTGAACAACGGATACCGAGAGATGGTCATGAACACCCCTTCCGCCACCACGGCGGCCTTCCGCCCCACGCTGCTGTCGGCCGCCGAGCAACTGGGCGTACCGCTCACCGGTGCGCAGGCCGATGCCCTGCTGTGCTACCTGGACCTGATCCAGAAGTGGACCAAGGTCTACAACCTCACGGCCGTGCGTGACCCGAAGGAGATGCTGACCCACCACCTGCTGGACAGCCTGGCGGCGGTACCGCCGCTGCGCCGCGCGTTGGCGCAAGAGGCCTTGCCGCCAGGGCAGGGTGCCCGCCTGCTCGACGTAGGTGCCGGTGCCGGCCTGCCGGGCGTGGTGATCGCCGTCTGCTGCCCTGAAGTGGATGTGAGCTGCGTGGACACGGTGGCCAAGAAGGCCGCCTTCATCCAGCAGGTAGCGGTGTCTCTCAAGCTCCCCAACCTGCGTGGCGTGCATGCCCGGGTCGAGAGCCTGGACGGCCCCTTCGACGTGGTGACCAGCCGGGCCTTCGCCTCGCTGGTGGATTTCACCACCTGGTCGCGCCAGGCACTGGGCGCGCAGAGCGTGTGGCTGGCCATGAAGGGCAAGCACCCCACGGAGGAAATTGCGGCCCTGCCTGCCAGCGTGCAGGTGTTTCACGTGGAACAGCTCACCGTGCCGGGCCTGGAGGCCGAGCGCTGCATCGTCTGGATGCGCCCGGCATGACCCGCTGTTGGTAAAAAGGGCAAGGTCCCGCGCACGGGTCGCGTAAACTCGCCGCTCGCTGCTCGTTTGTTGTCGCAGCAGTATTCGCCCACTCGCGGCTCGTCTTTCCCCTGGGGGTTCTCATGTTTGGCATTGCGGATTACGGCGCCTTCGTGGCTGCCATCGTGCTGTTCCTGGCGATCCCCGGCCCGGGCAATCTGGCCTTGATCACCTCCACCAGCAAGGGCGGCATCCGCGGTGGCCTGGCTGCCACCATGGGGGTGATCGCCGGCGACCAGGTGTTGATGTGGATGGCGGTGGCCGGCGTGGCCGCGCTGCTGTCCACCTACCCCACCGCCTTCCATGCCGTGCAGTGGCTCGGCGCCGCCTACCTGGCCTGGCTGGGCTTCAAGATGCTCACGGCCAAGCCCGGTGCACAGCCCATCCTCAACATCGAGCCGCGCCACTACTTCAAGCAGGCCGCGCTGATCACCTTGCTCAACCCCAAGGCCATCGTGTTCTACATGGCGTTCTTCCCGCTGTTCGTCGACCCGGCCCGCCACCAGGGCCTGCTGACCTTCGGCGTGATGGCGGCCACCGTGGCGGCCCTCACCTTTGCCTACGGCCTCATTGCCGTGCTGCTGACCCACCATCTGGCGGAGCGCATGCGCGCCAACCCCACTATCGGCCGTGTGCTCGAAAAAGTCGCCGGCGTGTTTCTGATCGGCTTCGGCATCAAGCTGGCCATTTCGAAGTAAACAAGGCATCCACCCCATGGCCCAGATTTTTTGCATTGCCAACCAGAAGGGTGGTGTCGGCAAGACCACCACCACCGTCAACCTGGCGGCCGGCCTGGCGAAGATCGGCCAGCGCGTGCTGATGGTGGACCTGGACCCGCAGGGCAATGCCACCATGGGTTCGAACCTGGACAAGCGCAAGCTCGACCTCACGGTCTACGACGTGCTGCTCGAATCCGCCTCGGTGCGCGAGGCGGCGGTGCTCTCCGAGAAATGCGGCTACCATGTGCTGGGCGCCAACCGCGAACTGGCCGGCGCCGAGGTCGAGCTGGTGGCATTGGAGCATCGCGAAAAGCGCCTCAAGGCCGCGCTGGCCGAAGTGGATGCGGACTACGACTTCGTGCTCATCGACTGCCCGCCCTCGCTTTCCATGCTCACCTTGAACGGCCTGTGCTCGGCCCATGGCGTGGTCGTGCCCATGCAATGCGAGTACTTCGCGCTCGAAGGCCTGACCGACCTGGTCAACACCATCAAGCAGGTGCACGCCAACCTCAATGCCGACCTGCAGATCATCGGCCTGCTGCGCGTGATGTTCGACCCGCGCATCACCTTGCAGCAACAGGTGAGCGAGCAGCTCAAGGACCACTTCGGCGACAAGGTGTTCAACACGGTGATCCCGCGCAACGTGCGCCTGGCCGAAGCCCCGAGCTACGGCCTGCCTGGCGTGGTGTTCGACCCGCTGGCCAAGGGCAGCCAGGCCTTCATCGAGTTCGCGCAGGAGATGGTCGAGCGTGTGCAGAGCATGAAGGCGCTGGGCAAGAAGCCCGCCGTTGTCTGATCGAGCATCTGCCTGCTTGCTATCAAATTCATAGTATGAATGTGACCCCCGATACCGTCCTCGTGCTGCCCGGCTGGCAGAGCTCCGGCCCCGACCACTGGCAGAGCCGCTGGGAGGCGCTGCATGGCTTTGCGCGCGTGGAGCAGCACGACTGGATGCGCCCGCTGCGCGGTGACTGGACGGCGCGGCTCGAAGAAACCATCGTCGATGCCCCCGGCTCCGTGGTGCTGGTGGCGCACAGCCTGGGCTGCATCCTCACCGCCCGGTGGGCTGCGCACTCGTCCCACACGCACCGCGTAAAGGGTGCGCTGCTGGTGGCGCCGGGCGACGTGGAGCGCGAGGACATCGCCGGCTACCTGCCGGGCTGGTCGCCGATTGCGCGCCAGCCCCTGCCGTTCCCTGCCGTGCTGGTGGGTAGCCGCAACGACCCGTACTGCAGCTTCGAGCGGGCTGAGGGCCTGGCCCAGGCCTGGGGCGCGCGTTTCATCGACTACGGCGAGCGCGGGCACATCAATGCCGGGTCGGGCCTGGCGGACTGGCCCGAGGGGCTTGCCCTGCTGGCCGGCCTGCAATCGCCCGCCGTACCACCGCAGCCCATCACGTGACCCGCCATGTCCAAAACCAATCTCCTTGAGACAGCCCGGTCGTTTCCGAACGCCTGGTCGTCGCGCGTCATCGGCCGGGCCGCCAACGCCAACGTCAAGGTGCTGCGCATGGACGACGGTGCCTACCCCGACGAGTCGCACGACTTCGACGAGGCCCTGCTCGTGATCGAGGGCTGCATGCGCCTGGATCTGCAGGGCCAGGTCACCGAGGTGCAGGCCGGCGAGGTCTTCATCGTGCCCGCCGGCGTGCCGCATGCGGTGGCGCCGGGCAGCCATGGCACGCTGGTGATCATCGACCAGTGATGGCGGCGCCGCGCCGTCCCTGATTCCCAGAACATAGAAAAAGAAAGCTCTCTCACCATGGTCACCAAAAAACCCAAGGGCCTCGGACGCGGCCTTGAAGCCCTGCTGGGCCCCAAGGTCAGCGAAGCCTCCGAGCAAGCCCACGCGGCCGATGCCGGCCTGCCCAACACGCTGATGCTGGCCGAGATGGTGCCCGGCATGTACCAGCCGCGCACGCGCATGGACGAGGGCGCGCTGTACGAGCTGGCCGAGAGCATCAAGGTGCAGGGCATCATGCAGCCCATCCTGGTGCGGCGCCTGGCCGATGGCGAGAACGCCGGCAAGTACGAAATCATCGCCGGCGAGCGGCGCTTCCGTGCCGCGCGGCTGGCCGGGCTGGACCGCGTGCCGGTGTTGGTGCGCGACGTGCCCAACGAGGCTGCGGCCGCGATGGCGCTGATCGAGAACATCCAGCGCGAAGACCTGAACCCGCTCGAAGAGGCCCATGGTCTGCAGCGCCTGGTCAAGGAGTTCGGCCTCACGCACGAGCTGGCCGCTCAGGCTGTGGGCCGCTCGCGCAGCGCCGCGAGCAACCTGCTGCGCCTGTTGAACCTGGCCGAGCCGGTGCAGACCATGCTCATGGCCGGCGACATCGACATGGGCCATGCGCGCGCGCTGCTGTCGCTGGACCGTGCGGCGCAGATCACGGCCGGCAACCAGATCGCGGCCAAGAAGCTCTCGGTGCGCGAGGCCGAGGCCCTGGTCAAGAAGATCGGTGCCGAGTTCAGCCTCATGCCGCAAAAGCCCCAGAAGGAAAAATCGCGCGACCTGCGGCGCGTGGAAGAAGAGCTGTCCGACCTGCTCATGGCCGAGGTCGAGGTGCGCGTGAAGAAGCGCGTGAAGCGGGCAGGGCGCGTGGAAGACATGGGTGAGCTGGCGATCCAGTTCGGCTCCATCGAAGAACTCAACGGCCTGATCGAGCGCCTGCGCGGCTAACAAAATTCTTCTGGCGTCGTTGCTGCGTCTTGTCGTACCCGTCGTACTGCCTGCGACGCAGCGCTTGGCCAGAACCGCTTCGCTGAGTTTTGTTGTCCGCTCTGGGCGGTGCCTGTTCAGGGCGCACGGAGCCCTCTGGCACGGGGCCACGTGACAAAGTGCACACAATCGTGCCGCGGCGGCTTGCACAGGCGTGTTGCGGTGCGCCATGCCGGCCTACACTGCGCTCCATTCCATCCCGGGGCATGTGCACCGGGGGAGTTCTGGAGAGCCCCATGTCCCGCGCACACCGCCCGCCGTTCCCTGCCGTCCTGGCCACAGGATGGTGCCTGCCGGGCGTGGCCATTTGCGCCATTTGCGCGCAGACTGTGCGCCTGATCGTCTCCGGCACCGCCCATTCCCAGCAAGGCCTTTTCGGCCTGTAATGTATATGCCACTGCGCCTGCTGCCCTGGCCCCTTCCCGCGCTGCTGGCGTGGGCGGGAGCATGGCTGCTGTACCTCAGCCTGCAGCGGGCCGTGCCCCCCATGGCGGCGCTGGTGGCCGCCTGCCTGCTGGGCACGGCTGCGAGCCTGCTGGGTGCCAGCTGGTGGCGCCGCGCGCTGATTGCGCTGGGCTTTCCGCTGTCGCTGGCGATCACCGGCCTGGCCAGCCTGCCGGCCTGGGCCTGGCTGGTGCCGCTGGCCCTGCTGCTGGCGGTCTACCCCCTCAATGCCTGGCGTGACGCGCCCATCTTCCCCACGCCGCGCCATGCGCTGCAGGCGCTGGCGGTACAGGTTTCCCTGGCGCCGGGCGCCCGGGTGCTCGACGCCGGCTGCGGCCTGGGCGATGGCCTCATCGCGCTGCGCCACGCCTATCCCGATGCACGCATGGAGGGCCTGGAATGGAGTTGGCCACTGCGCCTGGCCTGCGCGCTGCGCTGCCCCTGGGCCAAGGTGCGCCGTGGCGACATGTGGCAGGCCGACTGGAGCGGCTACCAGATGGTCTACCTGTTCCAGCGCCCCGAGAGCATGGCCCGCGCCGCCGCCAAGGCCCAGGCCGAGATGGCCCCCGGCTCCTGGCTGGTGAGCCTGGAGTTCGCCGTGCCCGGCCTGCTGCCCCGTGCCCAGCTGCGTGCACCGGGCGGTCGGGTGGTGTGGATCTACCGCCTGCCCTTGCTGACTGAAAAGGGGGCCTGAAATGCACCGCTACAACTGTTTTCCCCAGCCCTTGTCGGTTACAGAAAAGATACATCCTTTTGCTACATTGCGCCCTGGCTTCAGAGCACACAAGAACCAAGAAATTCACAGCCACAAGGGGCTTGCAGCCGCAACCGCGAGGACCAGCGCCAGGAGGGAGCGCGAGGTCCTGCACAGCTTTCCTTGTCCGGTCGACAACCTCCATCGCAATCAGCATGCCGCGTTCGGCACCCCCATGGGTGTCTGCCGCCGCGTTGCTGTAGCAGGGGCGCGTCGCCGGGGTTTTCTGGTGAACACCCGAATCATTTGCAAGGAGTATTCATGACCATTCGACCCCAATTCCGCCCCCGCCTTCTGTGGGTGCTGGCGCTGAGCGCCGCCCTCACGGGCTGCGCGACGATGCAGAGCCATGACAAGCTCGCCAGCGACGTGCAGGGCGCCGGCCGCAGCGGTGGCATTCCCGCCGCCATCGCGCAGCTCGAATCCACGGCCAAGACCGAGGACGAGAAGACCGCGCTGCTCTTCAACATGGAGCGCGGCGAGCTGCTGCGCATGGACCGCCGCTACGCGGACAGCACGAACGCCTTCCTGCTGGCCGACGTGAAGGTCAAGGAATGGGAAGACACGGCCAAGAGCAATCCGCAAAAGCTCATGGGCACCGTGGGCGCAGCGCTGATCAGCGAGCGCCTGAAGGCCTATGAAGGCCAGGACTACGAGAAGGTCTGGCTGACCACGCGCCTGGCGCTCAACCGCGTGGCCGTGGGCGACGTGGAAAACGCCCGCGTGGACATCAAGCGCACGCATGAGCGCGAAGCCATCATTGCCGAGTTCCGCTCCAAGGAAACCCTGGCGGCCGAGCAGGAAGCCAAGTCCAAGGGCGCCACCTCGGGCGGCAAGGAGCTCAACGGCTACCCCGTCGAGACCTTCAACGACCCCGAAGTGCTGGCCCTGAAGAACGGCTACCAGAATGCTCTGAGCCATTACCTGGCCGGCTTCCTGTACGAAATGCTCAATGAGCCGGGCCTGGCCGCGCCAGGCTACCGCAAGGCCATCGAGCTCAAGCCCGAGACCGGCGTGCTCGAAGAAGGCCTGCGCGGCCTGGACAGCCGCACCAGCTTCACCTGGAAGCGCCGCCAGCGCATGACCGACGTGCTGTTCGTGGTCGAGGCCGGCGACGCCCCTGCGCGCAAGCCCCGCGCCTTCACCCTGCCGGTGCCCGTGGGCAGCCGCTGGACCACGGTGAGCGTTTCCTACCCCGTGATCGAGCCTTCGCGCGACGCGCCGCTGACCAACCTGTCGGCCGCCGGCACGGACTTCAAGCTCGAAAAAGTGGTTGACGTGAACGTGATGGCACGCCGCGCCCTGAAGGACGAAATGCCCGGCATGGTGCTGCGCGGCTTCACGCGCGCCGTCGCCAAGGGCGTGCTGCAGGACCAGCTGCAAAAGAAGGGCGGCCTGCTGGGCGGCATCGTGGGTGCCGTGGCGGCCTCGGCCACCGAACAGGCCGATGACCGCATGTGGCGCATGCTGCCCGGCCGTGTCTACGTGGCCCGTGGCTACCTGCCACCCGGAGAGCACACCATCACCATCAACGGCCGCGCACTGCCGCAGCCCGTGAAGGTCGACGGCCAGTACGCCCTGGTGCCCCTGCGCCTGTACGAGAACAGCGTGCTCATGGGCGACGTGGCCTCGGTCGGCCAACTGGCCGCAACGGCTTCCACGGCCGCCGTGGCCCCAGCGGTCGACGTGCCTTCCTCGTCCACCAAGACGATCTCCACGACGACGACGACCACCAAGACAACCACCACCACCAACCGCACGCGGCCTGCGGCCAAGCCCGCGGCAGCGCCCGTGACCCCGGCCAAGAACTGAACCGAAGACCGTTTTCCAAGGAGCCTTACCCATGACTATCCGCACCCACCTGACCGCCATCGGCGTCGCCGTGATGGCACTGACCGGCGCTGCGGCCCACGCCCAGCTGCACGACCCTGCGACCCCCATCGCCGTGGCCTCCAAGGTGGCGTTGCGCGGCGAAGCCAACAGCATCGCCGTGCGCGAGATGCGCATCGTGCGCACCAACGAGATCCTGGTGGTGCAGGCCGACATGGCCAACATGGGCCGCACCGACCGCACCGTGTTCTACCGCTTCAAGTGGCTGGACCAGGTGGGCAACCAGGTGGGTGACGGAGAGTCGTGGAAGCAGATGAGTGTGCTGGGCCTGGGCCAGCAGACCGTCAAGAGCGTAGCCCCCACCAGCGCCGCAGTCGACCTGCGCCTGGAAATGAACGTAGAACCGCGCTGAACACCGCAGCGCCGACCGGAGAAAACACCATGCAACGCAACAGCAGCATCCAGCGCACCGCGCTCGTCCTGGCCTTCGCGGCCAGCACTCTGGCCCTCTCGGCCTGCCAGAACCTGTCCTCGCCCACCGTGCGCTTTGACCGCCAGGTCAACTACGGCGACGCCAAGGCCGTGGAACTGGTGACCAACGAGTTCGGCTCCACCGACCTGCAGATGATCGCCGAGAAGATGACCGGTGGCCTGCTCGAAACGGGCATCTTCCAGGGCCGCCCCACGGTGACCATCTCCACCGTGAAGAACAAGACCAGCGAGTACATCGACACCACCAACGTGATGAACTCGATACAGACCTCGCTGGTCAAGTCCGGCAAGGTGCGCTTCGTGCGCTCCATCAACGAGATGCAGCAGGGCGTGGACGAGCTGCAGCGCCAGAACCAGAGCGGCCTGTACAAGCAGGGCACCACCGCCAAGGTCGGCCAGATGACGGCCGCCAAGTACAGCATGGAAGGCGAGCTGACCAGCATCGTCAAGCAGAGCAACTCCACCAAGGACGTGTACTACAAGTTCACGCTCAAGCTGTTCGACGTGCAGGAAGGCACCGTGGAATGGCAGGACGAAAAAGAAATCCGCAAGACCAGCAAGCGCTGATCGACCACGGCACTGAAAGGACTTCACCATGCAACGCAGAACCACCCTCGCGGCCGCACTGTCCGTGCTGGCCGTCACCGCCCTGACCTGGAGCGCTGGCGCCCAGGCCCAGAACGCCGCCCCCAAGATCGCCGTGACCGACCTGGCCTATGCCCAGCAGGTCTCGGAATACTTCGTGGCCGGCGCCTACCAGCGCAGTGCCCAGATGAGCGCCGGCGGCAGCGCCAGCCACGGCATGTACGGCGGCTCGGGCAGCCACTCCATGCAGGCCTCCGAGCAGGCCAGCGGCACCTACGTGGCCGGCCGCTACAGCTACATCGAGCAGCGCGAGCTGGGTGGCTACACCAACGACATCAAGGGCGCCCTCCTGCAGGGCACCTACTTCCGCCTGGTGCAGGGCAAGGGCTTTGATGCCGGCAAGCCGCAGAACAGCAAGGCCGAGCAGGTGCTCAACCAGGTGCAGACCGGCAAGATGGCCGCACCCCAGGCGCAGAACCAGGTGGCCAACGTGACCGCCCGCATCAAGAAGGGCGAATTCGCCGGTGCCGACTACGTGCTCTTCGGCGTGGTCTCCAGCATCAACTTCACCGATGCGCTCTCGCCCCTGCAGGGCACGAGCAGCGCCACGCGCCAGTATGGCCTGCAGCTCCTGGCCGACTTCTCGCTGATCAACACCCGCACCTACGAGATCAAGGCCGCCTTCTCCGCGCAGGGCGAAGGCAACGACACCAAGATCCTGTCCAACCGCGGCGACATCGCTCCGCCCAACCGGGCCAAGGTGATCAGCGAAACCTCGCGCAGCCTGGCGCAGAGCGTGTACGAACAGCTGGCCGGCCAGCTGGGCTACACCGACGCCCATCTGGCGCGCGGCGTGCGCCCACCACCACCGCCCGTGGTCTACCAGGGCGGCGGCCAGCCCATGCCCGTGCCCCAGCAGCCCGACCAGGTGCTGATCCTCAAGTGAGCTTGGCGGGTTCCCTGCAACCATGATGGGCCGCATGCGTCCCGCCCTGAAGGCCAGCCTCGCGCTGGCCTTTTTCGTGGCCGGTTGCGCCGCGCAGGCTGCTGCGGATGCCACGGCCTTCGCCCCCTACCTGTTGCCCGGGGCGGGAGAGGTCCGCGTGCAGGCACTGCAGCGGCCCGCGCGCACCGCGCCGCTGCGCTACCGCGTGGTCGTGGTGCCGGGATCGGGCTGCGCCGGGATGGGGCCGCTGGCCGACCGCTATTTCGCGGGCCTGCTGCATGCCGAGGTGCTGGTGCTGCACAAGCCCGGCGTGGCGCCCGGTGCGCGCACGGCGGCGGGGGCCTGCGCTGCCGATTTCGTGCAGGCCGACCGGCTCTCGGCGTGGCGCGACCATGCCCGCGCCGCGTTGCGCGCCGATGCGGGGCAGCGCCAGGCGCAGGGCCTGCCCGTGCTTCCCCAGGTGCTGGTCGGCATCTCCGAAGGGGGCGAGCTGCTGCCTTCGCTCGCGCCCGAGGTGCCTGGGTTGGCGGGCCTGGTGCTGCTGTCTTCCAGCGGGCTCGACCCGCGCGAAGCGGGTGCCCTGCAGGCGCAGCGTCTGGGTGCCGCAGCCGACTGGGAGGCCCTGGGCCGCCAGCAGGCCGGCGGCCAGCCCGACAGCACGCTGGCGCAGGGCCGCAGCCTGGGTTATTGGCGCGACCTGTGGCACTGGCCGCTGGCCCAGCCCCTGCGCGAGGGGCCCTGGCCCGTGCTGCAGGTGTGGGGCGGTGCCGATGCGCTGGTGCCGCCGGCTGCTTTTGAGCAAGGTGCCCGGCTGGCTGCGGGCCGTACGGCGCCTTGGTGTGTGCGGGAAATTCCGGGTGCCGACCATGGGCTGCAGAGCCCGGGCCGCGACGGCGTGCAGCAGCTGTGGGCCTGGCTCGAACAGTGGGCGCGCGACCCGCAGCAGGGCCTGTGCGCGCCCCTGTCGCGCTGACGGAATCTCAGGGCACGGTGTAGATCAGCTGGAACTTGCCGTTGTTCAGCATGTCGGCGAGGCTGGTGCCGTAGCCCAGGAAAAACTGGGTGCCGCGCAGGCCGCTCACGTTGACCAGCTCCAGGATGGGCACGGTCTGGGCAGCGGCCAGCGTGCCCTGCCATGCCGGTGCCGGTGTCGAGGCACCGTTGAACAGCGTCCAGCCCTGCGGCGACAGTACCGCCAGGCCCACGCCCGGCACGGCGGCCACCACATAGACCACACCGCCCTGGCCTACGTCGCCCGATGCGGGCTGCACGCGCCCGGTCAGCCGCAGCGACTGCACCGTGCCTTCGGTCGTGCCTGAAAAGCTGGCTGGTGTGGTGGGCCCGGTCCCCGCTGCCGGCGGTACGCGCCCGCTGTCGGCGCTGAAGCCCGCGCGCGCGGCGATGGGCGAGAGGTCCACTGCCTCGAAGGCCGTGTGCGGCACGGTCTGCACCTGGGAGATGGTCGCGTCCTGCCACAGCCGGCTCGGGTCGCCCGTGATGTACATGTCCGAGCCGCCGTCGGCGATGTACATGCCATAGCGCTTGAGCGCGTTGAGGATGGCCTTGGCCTGCGCCGTGTAGCTGTCCGGCACCACATAGTCGGCACGCAGGCGGAACAGCTGGCCCATGGGCGGCTTGGCGGCCGAGGCATCGCCGTTGCGCGTGAGGTGGCGCGCCGGCCAGGTGTAGCTTGTGCGGATCTTGCTGCTCTGGATGGTGAAGCGCAGCGCGTGCTGGATCTCGCCGGTGCTGGCCTCGTCGGCGCGCAGCAGCAGCGGGAAAATCGGAAAGCCCGCCGCGTCGGACGAGGTCCAGCCCGCAGGGCGCAGCGCGTTCGAGCGCAGGTCGAAGGCCGCGCTGCTGTAGATGTCCCAGCCGCCATCGGGCCGGGCATAGCTCAGGTAGCTCTCCCACAGCGTGCAGGTGTCGGTGTCCACGCTGAGGATGTGGTGGTCGTTGTAGACCGCCTTGTTGCTGCTGATGCCGCCTTCCACCTTGGGCTGCAGCGGGAAGGGCAGGCGCGCGGGGCTGGTCAGGCCCGTGCAGGGCCGCGCCAGGCTGCCGTCGGCGCGCGCGCAATCGCTCTCGTCGGGGGCTCCGTCGGCATCGAAGTAGACCGCGGGCCAGGTGATCTGGCTGCCGCGCACCACGTTGTACGGAATGCCCCAGTACTCGGTGCTGGCCATGTCCTCGCTCTGGCCCAAGTCCAGGTGCAGGCGGCGCGCACTCGGGCTGATGGTCTGCAGGAAGGCCGCCGACTGCGGGTGCACCGGCAACTGGTCGATGCGCGTGTTGAACACATGGTCGGCCGGCAGCACGGGGCAGGGCCCCACGGTGGGCGCGGCCACGGCGGCGCTGGCCAGCAGCGCCAGCGAGGCCAGCAGGGCGAGGGAAGGGCGGGGCATGGCGGTCTCCTGAGATCTCGCATGGATGCTGCCACGCCTGGTTTCCTGCCGCTCGCCCTCAGTTGTAACCGCTGGCAACCGGGCGGAACTGGCTCAGCGGGGGCGGTACATCTTGAACAGCTGTTCCGGGCCCACCGTGAAGTAGTCGGCCGGGCCCCCTGCGCGCAAAATGTGGCCTGCTGCGGCCGTGTCGTAGACACCGTCCTTGAGCAGCGCCTTGTCGATGTGGATGGCCACCACCTCGCCCAGCACCAGCCAGGTCGGCACCTGCACGCCGTCCACCCCCTGCAGCTGCAGGATTTGCGTGCGCCGGCATTCGAAGGCCACCGGGCTTTCGGCCACGCGCGGTGGCGCGACCTGGGTGCTGGCCTGCGGGGTGAGCCCGGCCAGAGCGAACTCGTCGACCTCGGGCGGCACGGCCGCGCAGCTCTGGTTCATGGCCTCGGCCAGGCTGCGCGAGGCCAGGTTCCAGACAAACTCGCCCGTCTCCTCGACATTGCGCACCGTGTCCTTGTAGCCGATGCTCGCAAAGCCCACGATGGGCGGCACGTAGTTGAAGGCGTTGAAGAAGCTGTAGGGCGCCAGGTTCAGCGCACCAGCGGCGCTCTGCGTCGAAATCCAGCCGATAGGGCGCGGCCCGACGATGGCGTTGAACGGGTCGTGCGGCAGGCCATGGCCGTTGCGCGGCTCGTAGCTGTGGATGGAAGAGGGGGCTGGTGTGGCCATGGGGCAGGGCAGAGTGGGAGGGGCGGAACCGCCACCATACGTGAAGCGCGTCGAGTGTGCACGGCCGGGGTTGATGGCGGGCAGGGAACACAGTCGGCAGATCGTTGGGGCTATACGGCAGCATGAGAGAAATTTGCATTTTCGATAGCGGCCGGGCCACCTGTTGACTCGCGTTCGTCCCTTCGCGCCGCGCTGGACTGTAATCACCAGGAGCTGCCGAACTACTTCGCCCGCACCGTGCGCGTGCCCATACTGCAGCGCTCGGGCCAAGCCATGGTCCAGCCTCGGGCTCTGCTGTGCTGGGCGACTATTTCAATGTTCCCAGGGGCATCAACCGTGTCGCCTGGAGCCAGGCACTCCGGCAGAGTCGCGCAGCCGCAGCGTGGGCGCGAGCCGCACGGTCTGGCGACGCGCACCAGGGTCGGCAATGCGCCGGGCCAACAGGCGGACAGCCCGGGTGCCGAGTTCTTCCACCGGCTGCGCCATGACCGTCAGGCGTGGAGAAAAGACGTCAGCCCAGTCGAAGTCGTCAAAGCCAACCAGCGAAATGTCGTCGGGAACGCTCAGCCCCGCAGAGCGCAAGGCCTGCATGGCGCCAATCGTCATCAGGTTGTTGCCGGTCATCAGGGCGGTGGGGCGCTGGTCCAGTGACAGCAGGTGGTGGACGGCCGCGCAGGCCGGCCCAGACCGCGACTCGCCGCTCTGGACCAGGGCGGGGTCGAAAGCAATGCCTGCCGCCGCCAGCGCGCGGCAGTAGCCTTCGAGCCGTTCCGTCGTCGTGGACAGACCCGGTGCACCCGACACCAATGCAATGCGCCTGTGGCCCAGCCCGATGAGGTGCTCCACCAGGGTCTGGGCCGCATCGCGGCTCTCCACGCCAATCTGATCGAATGTGGTCCCCACAAACCGGTCGACCAGGACGGTGGGTACACCCTTGTCGCGCAGGTAGTCGAGTGCGCGGTGCTGCGGCTCGGCGCAGGGCGCAATCACGATGCCGTCGACACGCCTCTCATGCAAGGCCTGCACCACCTTCAACTCGTAGTCCGCATCCTCGTGGGTGTCGGCCAGCAGCATCATCAGGCCCCTTTTTGCGCACTCTGCCTCGATGGCACGCACCACGGCTGCGAAGTAGTGGTTGGACAGTACCGAAATGGCGACCCCGACCGTCCTGGTCGGCGCACCTGCCAGGGCACGCGCCAGGTGGTTCGGCGAGTAGCCGACCCGGTCGATGGCGTCCAGCACGGCCCGCTCGGTATCGGGGTGCACCTTGCGCGTCTTGTTGATGACGTGCGAGACCGTTGAAGTCGATACCCCTGCGGCCGCCGCGACGGTTTCCATCGTGATCATCATTTCTCCGTTGAGCTCCAACTTCCATGGCCCGTGCTGCCACGCTGTGCTGTGGTGGACAGGCCAGAGGCTTCTTCATCGTATCGCACCCATTCCGGTATTTCTGCACTGAATTGCCGCTGTCCTGCTCCATGCACAGGGGCAGCAGAAGGCCGTGACAAACAGATACCGGAAGCCTGCGGATGCTATGGATTTCCCTAGGTAGCAAGCGCTTGCGCAAGCGCTTGCGCATTACGATAATCGCACACAGCAGGTGTACAGGCAAGGGCCTGCGCATCGCTGAATTGGCACCCGACCACATCCTGGAGACATCCGATGAACTTGAAGCACGCCACCCTGATCGCAACCCTGCTGGCCTCCTCTGGCACGGCGATGGCCGATACGCCGGTCATCGGACTGATCACCAAGACCGAGACCAATCCCTTCTTCGTGAAGATGAAGGAGGGTGCCGCCGAGGTCGCCAAGGCCAAGGGGGCCAAACTGCTGAGCGGCGCCGGCAAGGCCGATGGCGACAACGCCGGCCAGATCACCGCGATGGAGAACATGATTGGCGCAGGCGCCAAGACCATACTCATCACGCCCAACGACTCCAAGGCCATCCTCCCCGCGATCAAGAAGGCGCGCGACAAGGGGGTGATGGTGATCGCGCTGGACAGCCCGACCGACCCTGCCGATGGCACCGACGCGCTCTTCGCCACCGACAACTACAAGGCCGGCGTGCTGATTGGCCAGTACGCCAAGGCCGCCCTCGCCGCCGGTGCGCAGGGCAAGCCGGTGAAGATCGCAACGCTCGATCTTCTGCCTGGCCATCCGGTCGGTGCGCAGCGGCACAACGGGTTCCTGCAGGGCTTCGGCCTGGCCAGCTACGAGGCAAAGAACAACGAACTGGCCAAGCCCGCAGAGGTGGTGTGCATGGCCGACAGCTTCGGTGACCGCAGCAAGGCCCAGACAGCGATGGAGAACTGCCTGCAGAAGAACCCCGACATCAACCTGGTCTACACCATCAACGAGCCGGCAGCCGCAGGCGCATTCAATGCGCTGCAAAAGGCCGGCAAGGAAAAGGGCGTGATGATCGTCTCCGTGGACGGCGGATGCGACGGCGTCCGGGATGTGGCGGCTGGCAAGATCGCAGCCACCTCGCAGCAGTACCCCCTGAAAATGGCGGCCATGGGGGTGGAGGCCGGCATCGAGTACGCCAAGAGCGGCAAGAAAGTCAGCGGCTACACCGACACCGGCGTGACCTTGATCGCCGGCAAAGCCGTTGCGGGCGTCGACAGCAAGGACGTGAAGACCGGCGCCGACCTCTGCTGGGGCAAGAAGTAGCCATTTGCGCACCAGGCGGCTGCGCGGGGCCGGGTCCCGCCGCGGCGCCTGGCATGCTTGGGCAACACCGCGCCTGTCGGCGCTGCTGCAGCGTTCGGGTTGATGGGAGGCGCCGTGTGCCTGCCTTCAGCCCCCCATCCAGAGGATCATCACGTTGAAAGACAAACTGCCCCCCCTCGGCCAGCTCGGGCCCTTCATCGCGTTGCTGATTGCCTGCACCATCTTCGGCGCCACCACCGACCGCTTTCTCAGTGCCGACAACTTTTCGCTGATCCTGCAGCAGGTCATGGTCGTCGGCGTCATCGCCATAGGCCAGACGCTGATCATCCTGACCGCCGGCATCGACCTGTCGTGCGGCATGATCATGGCGCTGGGCAGCATCGTGATGACCAAGGTGGCCGCCGACTTCGGGCTGCCGCCGTTTCTGGCGGTGCTGGCTGGCATCGCCGTGACGACCTTGTTCGCTCTGATCAACGGCTTGCTCGTCACGCGCCTGAAGCTGCCGCCGTTCATCGTCACGCTGGGCGTTTTCAACATCGCCTTTGCGATCACGCAGCTGTATTCGGGGGCGCAGACGGTCACCGAGGTGCCTGGGGCCATGACCTGGCTGGGCAGTACCTTCGCCATCGGCGGCACCAACATCGCGTACGGCACGGTGTTGATGGTGCTGCTGTACCTGGGCGTATGGTTCTGGCTGCGCGAGACGGCGTCGGGCCGGCATGTCTACGCGGTGGGCAACAACCCGGAGGCGACGCGGCTGGTCGGCATTCCGCCAGAGCGCATCATCCTGGGCGTTTATGCCCTGTCCGGGGTGTTCTATGGCATCGCCTCGCTGCTGGCCGTGGCCCGCACCGGCGTGGGCGATCCGAACGCCGGACAGACCGAGGCGCTGGACGCCATCACGGCCGTCGTGCTGGGCGGCACCAGCCTGTTCGGCGGCCGCGGGGTGGTGCTCGGTTCGCTGATCGGGGCCGTGGTGGTGGGGGTGCTGCGCAACGGCCTGACGCTGATGGGCGTGTCGTCGGTGTACCAGATGCTGATCACCGGCATCCTCGTGATCCTGGCCGTCACGGTCGATCAACTGTCGCGCAAAGGAGGCCGCTGATGGCTGCGCAATCCCCCGTCGTCATGCGCGCCACGGGCCTGGTCAAGCGCTACGGCCAGGTCACGGCCCTGGACGGCGCCGACTTCGAGCTGCGTGCCGGCGAAATCCTCGCCTTGATCGGCGACAACGGTGCCGGCAAGTCCTCCCTGATCAAGTGCCTGTCGGGCGCGACCATTCCCGATGCCGGCGTGATCGAGCTCGACGGCAAGCCGGTGCAGTTCAAGGGTCCGGTCGATGCGCGCCGCGAAGGCATCGAAACCGTATACCAGGACCTGGCCGTTGCCCCCGCGATGACGATTGCCGAAAACCTCTTCCTGGGCCGCGAACTGCGCCGTGCAGGCTTCCTGGGCAATGTGCTGCGCATGCTCGACAAGAAGCGGATGCTGGAAGAAAGCATTGCGCGCATGAACGACCTGAAGGTCGGTATCCGCTCGATGACGCAGGCGGTCGAAACCCTGTCCGGCGGGCAGCGGCAATGCGTGGCCGTGGCGCGCGCGGCAGCCTTTGCCGAGCATGTGGTGATCCTCGACGAGCCGACCGCAGCGCTGGGCGTCAAGGAAGGCAACATGGTGCTGGAGCTGATCCGCCGCGTGCGCGACAGGGGCCTGGCGGTGGTGCTGATCTCGCACAACATGCCCCATGTTTTCGAGATCGCCGACCGCATCCACGTCGCGCGCCTGGGCAAGCGCGGTGCCGTGCTCGACCCGAAGGCGGTGACCATGAGCGACACGGTCTCGGTCATGACCGGTGCATTGCCTGCGGAAAAGATCCCGGCCGAATGGCGGGCCTGAAGAATCCATGAACGCATGACGATCCGCACACTTCCCTCCGTCCCGCCCTGCCACCTGGCGCGTGCGCATCAACTCCTCCAGGACGGCCAACGCAAGCTGCTCGGGCTGGTCGGGCCACCAGGCGCCGGAAAATCCCTGCTGGCCATGGCCTTGCAGCAGGCTTTCGCCGATGTCTCGCAGGTGGTTCCCATGGATGGATACCACCTGGCCAATGTGGAGCTTCAACGGCTGGGCCGTGCGGATCGCAAAGGGGCTCCCGACACCTTCGACAGCGCAGGCTATGCCGCCATGCTGCGGCGCCTGCGGGCGCAGCAGCCCGGCGAAGTCGTCTATGCACCGGAGTTCCGGCGCGAGATCGAAGAGCCCATCGCAGGCGCCATCGCCGTGGCGCCGCAGACCCGGCTGGTCATTACCGAAGGCAACTACCTGCTGCTCGACAGCGGCCATTGGGCAGGCGTTGCCGGGCTGCTGGACGAAGTCTGGTACGTCGATGTCGACGACGGCCTGCGCACCCGCCGCCTGACCCAGCGCCATGAAGAGTATGGCCGCAGCCGCGAGGATGCGCTGGCATGGGTCAGCCGCACCGATGAGCCCAACGCGCGCCTGATCGAGGCCACCAGGCCCCGCGCCCACAGGCTGTTTCGCTGGGATGACTGACGCCTGGGCCCGGCGTCGCCCTCAAGCCTGCATGGTGAAGGGCAGGGCCATCGTGTGTGCCTGCGCCCCCAGCCAGGCGCAGAACACATCGAGCCGCGGGTGCGCGGCCCCCGTGCGCCGCAGCGCCAGGTAGTCGTAGCCCGATACGGCGAAACCCAGCGGCGCCACCAGCCGGCCAGCCTGCACGTCGTCCATCACCAGGTGCCAGGGCGCCACGGCGATGCCCAGGCCGCGCACGGCCGCCTCCAGCGTGAAATAGTAGTGCTCGTACACCGGGCCCTGGGCGGTGGCCGCTGCGGGCAGCGCCGTGCCCGCCGATGCGGCCCACATTGCCCAGGCGTTGCGCCGCGAGCGTGTGTGCAGCAGGGGCTGGCCATCCAGATCGGCAGGCGTGCGCGGCATGCCGGTGCGCGCGGCCAGCGCCGGGGCCAGCACCGGCCCCAGGCGCTCGGCGAACAGGGGCAGGGTGGTGGCGCTATCGCGGGGCATGCCCGCGTCCTCGGCGGTGATGAGCAGGTCGCAGCCCTCGCGCGCCGCACCGGTGCCCGTGTCGGTGGTGCGCAGCCGCACCTCGATGCCCGGGTGCTGCGCGTGGAAGTCGAACAGCCGCGGGATCAGCCACTTGACGGTGAAGGTGCTGAAGCAGGCCACGTCGAGCGGGCCGTGGTGGGCGTCGCCCAGGGCGCGCACCGTGTCCTCGATCTGCTGGAAGGCGTGGGTCAGCACCGGCTGCAGCGTGCGCGCCGCGGCCGTCAGCGTGGGCCGGGCCTTGGTCCCGTCGAACAGAGCCAGGCCCAGGTGGTCTTCGAGCTGGCGCACCTGGCGGCTGATGGCGCCGGGCGATACCGACAGCTCCTCGGCTGCAGCCGTCATGCGGCCCAGGCGGGCGGCGGCTTCGAAGGCGCGCAGGGCAGCGAGCGGGGGCAGGCGGTGTTTCATGGCTATGTGATTTGGATGCACATAGGACCGGAGCATAAATCGCTTTTCGGCCGAGGCGGCAGTCGCAACAATTTCGGCTCATCCGACGCAGGCACCCTAGCGCGCGCCGGGCTCATTGTTGATTTTCAGGAACATACCGGCATGCCTTTCATCCACACCCATCTGCCCCAAGCCACCCCAGCCACCGAGCGCGAGGCCATCGTCCAGGCCATCCACCAGGCGCTGGTCGAGGGCATCGGCATGCCCGAGGACGAGCTGTTCAACATGGTCACCGGCTATGCGCCGGGGCAGTTCGCCTTCAGCCGCAGCTTTAATGGCGTGACGCGGTCGGACGCGGTGGTCGTTGTCGAGATCACCCTGCGGCGCGGGCGCAGCGATGCGATGAAGCGCGCGCTGTATGCTGCGATCGCGCACAACCTGCAGGCCATGGCGCACGTGGCCCCGGCCGACGTGTTCATCTTCATGCACGAGAACGATTATTCGGACTGGTCCGTGGGACACGGGCGCTTTGCCATGGCGCTGGTGCAGCAGGTCGGAGCGCCGGGCTGAACACACGGGAATTTTTTTGAACACGACAAACTACCGCTGGCTGGTCATCGCGTCCGTGGTGTTCCCCATACTGGCCGAGGTCACTGAGCGGCTCCTGCTGCCTGAGCTGGTGCCCCAGGGCTTGAGGGACGCTTTCCAGAACTACCTGGAGGAAGACCAGGAGCCGACCATCACGTTGGCGCTGGTCTCGGGGGCGCTGACGGCCCTGGTCGCCATGCTTGCCAGTATCTATGGCCTGCTGCGGTTTCGCCCCTGGGCGCCCGGCTTTGCGTTGTGGTCGGGCCTGGCGATGTGTGTCCTCTTGGTGTTCGGTGGGCCCGTGGTGCTGTCGGGCCTCGCCCACGGATCCTTTGCGTTGGGAAGTGCCCTGTGGGGCGCTGTGATCGCCGTGCCGTACTGTGCGCCGGACATCCGGGCGGCTTTCTGGCCCGAGGGGCTGGCTGCAAAACGATAGGCTGCGAAGTCGCCGCGCAGCGGTGCGCAGGCAGGGACGCTGAACCTACTTCTTGCTCAGCTCCCGGAGTTCCTTCTCCAGCGCGTCCACATTGGCCTGCATCTCACGCGCGCGCAGCTCGCAGGCGGCGGCTGCGGCCTGCATTTCCGCGGTGATGGCCTGCTCGGAGACGGCCACGGCGGTGTTGGTGCGCGCCTGGGTGCGGCGGGCGGCCCGGTCGCGCTGCTCGTCCGCACAGCGCTGCCGGTGGGTCTGCAGTGCACCGCGCGCTTCGCGGACCAGGCGTTGCTCCAGATCGGTCTTTCGGCGCCAGGTTTCGCCAAAGGCGCCTTCCTTGCGGGGGGGCGGCGCCGTGGCAGCCGCCGGTGTGGCAGGGGCGGATGCGGCACCTGCCGCGGGGGCCGCTGCCGATGCACCCGAGGCCGGGCTGGCCGCAGGGGCTACAGCGCCGGCAGCGGGCGCGGCGCTGCCTATGCCGCTGCTCGACAGCCGCACCTCGACCTTCTCGCCCTTGCCGCTGCCCGCGCAAGGCGCGTCCTGGAAGGACACCTTGCCATCGGGCCCCGTGCATTTGTTGATGGCCCAGACCGGGGCCGCCAGCGCCAGACAGGCGGTAGCAATGAACAGCTGTCGAACCATGCTTCCCTCTCCCCCGAAACCTTGTGTTGCAGGTTGCCAGTATCGCCGCACCGGGCTTGCTCAATCGCTCCTGCTGTTTGAGCGGTTGCCGAAAGTAACCTGGCGGTTGCCACGAACGCGTGGCGCACGGTGGCTGGCAACTTAAGCGGAAGGCGCATAGGCATCGTTCCTGCCGATGAACCAGCTCGGCGGCTGCCCCATGGCTGCCTTGAACATGGCAGAGAACGCGCTTTCGCTGGCATAGCCGCTGGAGGCGGCCACCTGGCCCACCGATTCACCGCGCGCCAGGCGGGGCAGGGCATGGGCCAGCACCGCCTGCTTGCGCCATTGCGCAAAGCCCATGCCGAACTGCGCGTGGAACAACCGGGCCAGGGTGCGTTCGCTGGCGCCGCTGTCGGTGGCCCAATCGTGCAGCGTGGCGTGGCGGCCGGGCGCCTCCAGCACGGCGGTGCACAGGGCGCGCAGGCGCTTGTCGCTGTCGGGCCCGGGCAGGGGCACGCCCAGGGCCAGGCTTTCGGCGTCGCCGATTTCGCCCAGCACCAGCGCGGTCAGGGCTGCCTCGCGTGCGGGGCCGGGCGGCGTGCCGCCCACCGGGTCCAGCGCGGACACCAGCTCGCGCAGCAGTGGCGTCACGGCCATCACGCGGCAGACGGCACCGTCGGCGGGCACCACACTGGGGTCGATGTACAGGGTGCGGAACGCAGCCGCCTCCAGCACGGCGATGGCGTGCAGCGCGCCAGGGGCGATCCACACCGCGCGCGAGGGCGGCACGATGTAGGCAGTCGGTGCGACCGGGGCCACTACGCTCACCTGGATCACGCCGCTGGCGCAGTAGGCCAGTTGCCCCCAGGCGTGGCGGTGCGGCTCGAAATGCGTATCGGCCGGCATGTTGCGCGCACGCACCCGCACCGGGTGTAAAGGGTTGGGGGCAAAGGGGTCCATGTCCCCGAGCGGGGCAACCTGGCTGGTGCGTGCCATCGGGGGCTCCGTGCTTTGTTTTGTATGCGCTGTTGGCGCAAATTCGCCGAAAGCTGTCTTTCCGTCGCATTCCAGAAATCCAGGCGCAATACTACGATGCCGCCATGACCTCTGCCAACCCCACCAGCCCCGTTGCTGCCGTCCCCTTGCGTGCCGACGCCGGGGTGATCGGCCTCGTGGGCATCGCCCACCTCATCAGCCACTACAGCCAGCTCTTGCTGGCGCCGCTGTTCCCGTGGCTCAAGGACGCCTTCCAGGTCGGCTACACCGAACTCGGCTTCCTCATGACCATCTTCTTCGTGGTCTCGTGCGCCGTGCAAGCGGGCTCGGGCTTCGTGGTCGACCGCTTCGGTCCGCGCCCCATCCTGTTCGGCGGCCTGGCGCTGCTGGGCCTGGCCGCGTTCGGCTTTGCGGCCAGCACCAGCTACGGCATGCTGGCTGCGTTCTCGGTGCTCGCGGGCATCGGCAACGGCGTATTCCACCCCGTGGACTACACGCTGCTCAACCGGCGCGTGAGCGCGCCACGCCTGGGCCATGCCTACAGCGTGCACGGCATCACCGGTAGCCTGGGCTGGGCGCTGGCGCCGGCCATGCTGGTGCCGCTGGCGATCGCGTTCTCGTGGCGCGTGGCGCTGGTCTGTGCCGGCGTGCTGGCGTTTGCCGTGCTGCTGGTGCTGCTGTTCAACCGCCGCCACCTCGAACTGCCGGCCCTGCCACCAGCTGCCAAGGTCGGCGCCACCGGCGTGCCAGCGCAAGGCAACTTCGCCTTCCTGCGCATCCCCGCCGTGTGGATGTGCTTTGCGTTCTTCTTCTTCTACGCCGTCTCGCTCAACGTGGTGCAGGCCTTCGCGCCCGAGGCCGCGCGACAACTGCACGCGGTGCCGGTGGCGCTGGCGGCCATGTGCCTCACGGTCTACATGGTGGCCAGCGCGGGTGGCATGGTGCTCGGCGGCTTTCTCGCCGCCGAGCCGAGCCGCTGCGAGCGCATCGTGGGCGTGGGCTTCGGCCTGGCGGCCTGCGTGGCGGTGGCCCTGGCGCTGGCGCATCCGCCCGGCGCCCTGGTGCCCGTGATGTTCGGCGTGATGGGCTTCTGTGCCGGCATCGCCGGCCCCTCGCGCGACCTGCTGGTCAAGCGCTCCACGCCCGAGGGCTCCACGGGCCGTGTCTACGGCATCGTGTACTCGGGGCTGGACATCGGCCAGGCGCTGTCGCCGCTGCTGTTCGGCGTGCTGCTGGACCAGGGCCGTTTCACGGCCGTGCTGCTGGGCCTGGCCGTGGTGCAGGGCGTGCTGATCGCCAGCGCTTTCAATGTGCGCCGCGTGCGGCGCACCCTGGCGCCGGTGGCCGCCTGAAGCAGCATGTGGCGGGCGCTGCCCGCCACATCAAACCACGGTGCAATGCCGCGCGATGCAGGTGTCCAGCGTGTCCTCGCCCGTGCGCTGCCACCAGTCCAGCGCCGAGAAGATCTCCACCTCGGCATAGCCCGCGAAGCCTGCGGCTTCCACCCATTGGCGGATCTTCTTCAGTTCGATCACCCCATCGCCCATCATGCCCCGGTCGCTGAGCAGGTCGCGCGTGGGCAGGCGCCAGTCGCAAACGTGGAAGGCCAGCAGGCGCTCCCGGCCGGCGCGCGCGATCTGTTGCGCGAGCTTGGGGTCCCACCACACGTGGTACACATCCAGGGCCACGCCCAGCGCACCGGTCTTCTGTGCATCGAGCGCATCGCAGATGTCCAGCGCGTGCTCCAGCGTGTTGATGCAGGCGCGGTCGGCCGCCTGCATGGGGTGCAGCGGCTCGATGGCCAGGGGCATGCCCACCTGGCGCGCGTAGTCGAGCGATGCGGCAATGCCGTCGAACACCTCGCCGCGTGCGCGGGCGAGGTCGGTGTAGTGCGGCGTGCCGTCCAGCGCGCCGGGCAGGGCGCCCACCACCAGCACCAGGCAGGCGGCATCGAGCGTCTTGGCTTCGTCGATGGCGCGGCGGTTGTCATCGAGCGCGGCGCGCAGGCCAGCGGCATCGGCCGCCGGGAAGAAGCCGCCGCGGCAATAGCCCGACAGCGCCATGCCGTGGGAGCGCAACTGGCGCGCGGTGGCATCCAGGCCGGCAGCGGCCACCTGGTCGCGCCAGGGGCTGATGGCGCGGATGCCGCGCTCGGCACACTGGTCGATGATGCGCGAAAGCGGCATCTCGGCCCCCTGCTGCTTGCGCACGGTGGCGGTGTTGATCGACAGCCAGCGGTGGTCTTGCGAGAAGTCACGCATGGCGGTCAGGCGCTCACGCCGTGCAATGCCAGCAGGTGGCCCATGCGCTGCACGGCCAGTTCGGGCTGCTCCAGCAGGTCGGCCTGGTCGGCCAGGCGGAACAATTGCGCAAAATGCACCAGCGAGCGCGTGCTCTGCTGCCCACCCACCATGGTGAAGTGGCTCTGGTGCCCGTTGAGCCAGGCCATGAAGACCACGCCCGTCTTGTAAAAGCGCGTGGGCGCCGCGAAGATGTGGCGCGACAGCGGCACCGTGGGCCCCAGGATGGCGTGAAAGCGCGCCGTGTCGCCTGCGGCCAGGGCCGCGAGCGCCGCACTCGCGGCCGGTGCAATGGCGTCGAAGATGCCCAGCAGCGCATCGCTTTGGCCCTGGCGCTTCGCGGCGCCCGCACCATCGCCCGCGATGAGCTCGGCGTAATTGAAGTCGTCGCCCGTGTACATGCGCACGCCCTGGCCGTCGGTGCCGCCCGTGGCGGGCAGGCGGCGGCGCATGGCAATCTCCTTGTCCTTGTCGAGCAGCGAGATCTTGATGCCGTCGACCTTGTCCGGGTGGGCGGCGATCACGGCCAGCGCCGTGTCCATGGCCGCGTCCACGTCGCGCGAGCCCCAGTAGCCCGCCAGCGCCGGGTCGAACATGTCGCCCAGCCAGTGCAGCACCACGGGCTGGCGTGCCTGCGAGAGGATGCGGTCGTACACGCGCTCGTAGTCCGCAGGGCTCTTGGCCACGCGGGCCAGCGCGCGGCTGGCCATCACGATGAGCTTGCCGCCGAGCTTCTCGATGGCCTCCATTTGCTCCTCATAGCCGCGGATGACGTCGTCCACCGACCTCACCTCGTCCAGCACCAAGTGGTCCGTGCCGCAGCCCGAGGCCACGAGCGCGCCGGGCCCGAAGTCGCGCGCCGCGTCGAGCGAGCGGCGGATCAGCTCCAGCGAGGTGGGCCAGTCCAGCCCCATGCCGCGCTGCGCGGTGTCCATGGCCTCGGCCACGCCCAGGCCCAGCGACCACAGGCGCTGGCGGTAGGCGATGGTCGCGTCCCAGTCCACGGCGCACTGCAGCCAGGGGTCGATGGCGGCCAGCGGATTCGCCACCACATGGGCGGCCGAGTAGGCGATGCGGTTGAACACCGCACCCTGCTGCGGCACGACCGGCGTGCGGCCTTGCAGGGTGTAGTGGGTGATGCGGCCATCGGCCGTGGGCAGGGATAGGCTGAGGGCCATGTGGTGATCGGAGAAAGTGGATGGAAAAAAGGGATTGCTGCGGCGGGCTCAGCCCTTGAGCGGTGTCACGTCCACCCAGCGGCGCTCCTTCCAGCTCTCCAGGGCCGCCTCGACCAGCTGCACACCCTTGGCGCCTTCGGGCAGGGTCCACTTATAGGGCGCGTCTTCCACCACGTGGCGGATGAAGTGCTCCCACTGGATCTTGAAGCCGTTGTCGTAGACCTGCGAATCCGGGATCTCCTGCCATTGGTCGAAGAAGTTCATGGTCTGCTTCTCGTCGGGGTTCCACACCGGGCGTGGCGTGGCCACGCGGCTCTGCGCGCGGCAGCTCGACAGGCCGGCGACAGCCGAGCCGTCGGTGCCGTCCACGTGGAAGGTGACGAGGTCGTCACGCCGCACGCGCGTGGCCCAGCTCATGTTGAGCTGCGCGATCACCGGCTCGCCGTTGTGGCCCGTGAGCTCGCAGGTGGCATAGGCCGCATCGTCGGCCGTGGCCTTGTACGGCTGGCCGGCCTCGTCCCAGCGCTGCGGGATGTGCGTGGCGCCGATGCACGAGACCGACTTCACCTCGCCGAACAGGTTGTCCAGCACATAGCGCCAGTGGCACATCATGTCCAGGATCATGCCGCCGCCGTCTTCGCTGCGGTAGTTCCAGCTCGGGCGCTGGATGGGCTGCAGGTCGCCTTCGAAGACCCAGTAGCCGAACTCCAGGCGCACGCTGAGCATGCGGCCGAAGAAGCCCGCGCGGCGCAGCATATCGAGCTTGCGCAGGCCGGGCAGGAACAGCTTGTCCTGCACCGCGCCGTGCTTGAGGCCCGAGCCCGAGGCCAGGCGCGCGATCTCCACCGCCTCGTTCAAATTGGTGGCGATGGGCTTTTCGCAGTACACATGCTTGCCCGCGCGGATGGCCTTGGCCAGCAGCGTGGGACGCATCTGCGTGGTGCCGGCGTCGAAGAACACCGTGTCCTCGGGGTTGGCGAGCGCGGCGTCAAGGTCCGTGCCCCAGCGTGCAATGCCATGCGCCTTGGCCAGCGCCTCCATCTTTTCGGCGTTGCGGCCGATCAGGATGGGGTCGGGCATCACGCGGTTGCCGTTGGAAAGCACGACGCCGCCCTGCGCGCGGATGGCGCAGATGGAGCGGATCAGATGCTGGTTCATGCCCATGCGGCCGGTGACGCCGTGCATGATGAGTCCGAGTCGTTGGGTTGCCATGGTGTCGGTCCGTTCGTTCAGTTCAAAGGTTGCAAAAAAGGAATGGCAAAGGCGCGGCCTGGCCCACCCCCATGGCAGGGGCGGGCGTGCGGTGCTGCGCGGCCGGGTTTACTGGGTGGGCTGGAGACCCGCCGCCTTGACGAGTGCGGCGTTGCTCTTGATCTCGTCCTTGATGTAGGCGTCGAACTGCTCGGGCTTGAGCGTCCAGGCGTCAGCGCCGAGCTTGAGGAAGCGCTCCTTCACCTCGGGCGTGGCCAGCGCCTTGACGACCTCGTCGTGCAGGCGATTGACGATGTCGCGCGGCGTCTTGGCCGGCACCATCATGCCGATCCAGAAGTTGAATTCCGAGCCGGGCACGCCGGCCTCGGCCGTGGTGGGCACGTCGGGCAGGGCGGCCGCGCGCTTGGGCGAGCCCACGGCCAGCGCCAGCAGCTGGCCGTCCTTGATCTGGCCGATGACGGGCGCGATGGGCGAGAAGTAGTAGTCCACGCGGCCCGACAGCACCTCGGTCACGGCCTCGGCCGAGCCCTTGAAGGGGATGTTGGTGGCGTCGATCTTCGCGGCCAGCTTGAACTTCTCGGCGTTCAGGTGCGTGGCGCTGCCCTGGCCGGCCGAGGCGAAGTTCACCGTGCCGGGCTTGGCCTTGGCCGAAGCCACCAGGTCCTGCAGCGTCTTGATGCCCTTGGCGGGCGAGATCACCAGCGCATTGGGCAGCGACGAGATCGGCGTCACGCCGGCGAAGTCGCCCGTGGTGTCGAACGGCAGCTTGGCAAAGGTCGACGGGCTCACGGTGTGCGAGGAGGAATGGATCATCACCGTGTACCCGTCGGGCGCAGCCGTGGCTACCGCCTGCTGGCCAATGGTGCCGCTGGCCCCGCCCCGGTTGTCCACCACCAGCGACTGGCCCATGCTCTGGCCCATCTTGTCGGCGATGGCGCGCGCAATGATGTCGGTGGTGCTGCCCGCCGCGAAGGGCACGATCATGCGCACCGGCTTGGTGGGGTAGGCGCCCTGCGCGAAAGCGCTGAAAGACAGCGACGTGAGCGTGGCTGCCGCCAGGGCAGTGGCGGCAGCGCGGCGGGTGGTGCAGATGAAGGGCATGGATTTGTCTCCGTTGGCAGGCTTGGACTTGCTCTTTAATTCACTGAATGGTGAATAGAGCAGATTTTTAGGCATTGCTGCGCCTGCGTCAACGCAGACGCGTTCAACAGGGCTAGGGGTTTACCCGTGGACTGGGTGAGAAGAGGACTGCGGGCAGCGGTGCGCCGCACTCCAGGGAGCGCGCTGCAGCTGCGGCTGCAGGTCAGCGAGGCGGCTTCTTGCGCAGCCTGGCGAGTGCATACCCAGTGAAGCCCTGGTGCACAAAGCCGCCAAGTGCCATGAGCGCAATCCACGCGGCCGCATAGTGCGGAAGGCAGAGCAGCAGGCCGAGGGCAAGCAACAGGCTGGCGGCAAAGAGCAGGTCGCTCCAGGCAAACAGGCGCGCGCAGCCTTCGATCCCTTCGGGCGGGCGCACGATCCACTGGCGGGTGAGTTCGACACGCTTCCCGGTGCCCATCTGGTAGGCGCGCCAGAGGAGAAAGGCCGCCATGGCTGCAGGGACCGCGAAGTAGAACAGGAGCGTTGCGATGTACATGGAGTGGTGTTTCCCCTCAGTCCTTCAGCACATAGCCCAGGATCACATCGCACATGTGCGTCAGCCGCTCGTTGCGGGCCTTGGGCGCCATCAGGTCGCGCCCGAAGATGGCCGAGAGCGTGTGGTTGTTCGACAGGTAGAAGTACGACAGCCCGGCAATCGAGACGTACAGCTGCAGCGGGTCCACCCCGCCGCGAAAGCTGCCCTCGCGCCGGCCACGCTCCAGCACCTCGCCCAGCGTGGCGATCAGCGGCGAGTTCATCTCGCGCGCGCGCTGCGACTCCTGCAGGTGGCGTGCCTTGTGCAGGTTGGCGCTGTTGAGCAGGGTCAGGAACTGCGGGTTCTCCAGGTAGTACACCCAGGTGAACTCCACCAGCCGGCGGATGGCGGTGGCGGGCTCCAGCTCCAGCAGGTTGAGCTTGCGCTCCTCCTCGCGGATGTGCAGGTAGGCCTGCTCCAGCACGGCCTGGAAGAGCTTTTCCTTGTCCTCGAAGTAGTAGTAGATCAACCGCTTGTTCAGGCCGGCGCGCTCGGCGATGCGGTCCATGCGGGCGCCGCCCAGGCCGTGCTCGGCGAATTCGTCGCGTGCCGCGCTGAAGATCGCGCTCTGTGAGCGGTCGGCGTCGCGCTGGCGCTCCTTGGCAGGAGTCGGCTCTGTGTCTTTGGTCATGCCCGAATAGTTCACTATATGGTTAACAAAATCCAGTCCTTCTGGAAATCCAGAAGCGATTTTGTGGTGGCGATGCACGGCGCGGCAGGGGTCCACACGGGCACCCGGCACTATAGCCAGAGCGCCAACAGGTTCCCGGCTGGCGCATCTGCATACGCACAGCATATGGAGCTGCCCTGCACAGGCTATTTGACGGCACGCAGGGCCCTTTCTACGATGTGCCAAGGCCCTTGCCGCCCGCTGCTTTCGCAGAACCACACAACATACCCGGAGACGAATCGCCCATGCACTCCCTTCCTGCACCCCTCGTGCGCGCGATGCGCCTGCCCCTGGCGGGCCTGGCCGCCGGCCTGCTGGCCGCCTGCGCCCCAATGAAGACGCCGCCGACCGCCAGTGTGGGCGATTTGCCTGCCAGCAAGGAGGCGGCCCCGGTCGCCACCGCCTGCCCCAAGGACATCGCGGCCATCGCACGCTGCCTGTCGGGCCAGGATTCGGCGGGGGCCTACTACCTCATTGCCATGCCGAACCAGTGGAACCGGGTGCTGGTGATGCACTCGCATGGCGGCCCCACGCTGGGCGCGCCCAAGGCCGAGCGCGCGGTGGAGGACCTGGAGCGCTGGTCCATCATGGTCCGCGCCGGCTATGCCTGGGCGGGCAGCACCTTCCGCCAGGGCGGTGTGGCCGTGCGCGCCGCGGCCGAGGACACCGAGCGGCTGCGCCAGATCTTCGTGGCCCAGGTGGCCCAGCCGCGCCGCACCATCCTGCACGGCCAGTCCTGGGGCGCCGGCGTGGCCGCCATGGGGGCCGACATGTTCGGCAACGGGGCCGGCAAGCCCTACGATGCCGTGCTGCTCACCAGCGGCCTGCTGGCCGGGGGCAGCCGCTCGTACGACTTCCGCACCGACCTGCGCGTGGTCTACCAGCACCTGTGCAACAACCACCCGCTGCCCAGCGAGGCGCAGTACCCGCTGAACATCGGCCTGCCGGCCGATGCGAAGATGAGCGCCGCCGAGCTCACGGCCCGCGCCAACGAGTGCCTGGGCCTGAACAAGCCGGCCGCCGAGCGCACGCCCGAGCAACAGCGCAAGGTCAAGACCATCGTCGACGTGCTCCGCATCCCTGCCAGCTCGATCCAGAGCCACCTGAACTGGGGCACCTTCCACTACCGTGACGTGGTGCACCTGCGCACGGGCGACGCCAGCCCCTTCGGCAACACGGGCGCCCGGTACACGGGCTCCGCCGACGATGCGGCGCTCAACGCTGCCGTGCTGCGCTACAAGGCTGATCCGCAGGCCCTGGCGCGCTTCGCGCAGGACACCGACCCCACGGGCCGCATCGCCGTGCCGGTGCTCACCGTCAAGGGCGTGGACGACCCTACCGCCTTCGTCGAGCTCGATGCCTACTTCAAGGGCACCATGGAGCGCGCCGGCAGCGGCGCGCGCCTGGTGCAGACCTTCACCCAGCACAACACCCACAGCTACCTGAGCGACCCGACCTACCCCACGCTGATGACCGCGCTGCTGCGCTGGGTGGACGAGGGCGTGAAGCCCACGCCCGACAGCATTGCCCAGCAGTGCCCGGCCTACGAGGCCCAATTCGGCAAGGGCTGCGCCTTCCTGCCCGCCTACGTGCCCAAGCCCCTGAACAGCCGCGTGGTGGACCGCGACCGGCCGTAGCCCGCACCCGCCAGCTTGCTTGCTGGCAGGGCAACAGGCAAAGAAAAAGGGCCCCGATCGGGGCCCTGGGCTATGGGAGTGTGGGGCTCCGCAGCGAAAGAATCAGGCAAAGGCCTTGAGTGCCTTGTTCAGCGTCTCGCTGGGGCGCATCACGGCGTCCAGCTTGGCGACGTCGGGCAGGAAGTAGCCACCGATGTCGGCGGGCTGGCCCTGCACGGCGGCCAGCTCGGCCACGATGGTGTCTTCCTTGGCGGTCAGTTCCTGGGCCAGCGGCGCGAAGTGCGCTGCCAGTTCCTTGTCGTCCGTCTGCGCGGCCAATTCCTGGGCCCAGTACAGGGCCAGGTAGAACTGGCTGCCGCGGTTGTCCAGCTGGCCGGTCTTGGGCGAGGGGTTCTTGTTGTTGTCCAGCAGCTTGCCCGTGGCGGCGTCCAGCGTCTTGGCCAGGACCTTGGCCTTGGCGTTGCCGGTCTTCAGCCCCATGTCCTCGAACGACACGGCCAGCGCCAGGAACTCGCCCAGCGAATCCCAGCGCAGGTGGTTTTCTTCCACCAACTGCTGCACGTGCTTGGGCGCGGAGCCGCCGGCACCCGTTTCGTACATGCCGCCGCCGGCCATCAGGGGCACGACGGACAGCATCTTGGCCGAGGTGCCCAGTTCCATGATGGGGAACAGGTCGGTCAGGTAGTCGCGCAGGATGTTGCCGGTGGCGCTGATGGTGTCCTGGCCGCGGATCACGCGTTCCAGCGTGTAGCGCATGGCACGCACCTGGCTCATGATCTGGATATCGAGGCCGGTGGTGTTGTGCTCGTGCAGGTACATCTTGACCTTGGTGATCAGCTGCGCCTCGTGCGGGCGGTACGAGTCGAGCCAGAACACCACGGGCATGCCGGAGTTGCGGGCGCGCGTGACGGCCAGCTTCACCCAGTCGCGGATCGCGGCGTCCTTGACCTGGCACATGCGCCAGATGTCGCCGGCTTCCACGTTCTGGGACAGCAGCACTTCGCCGGTAGCCAGGTCGGTGATGTTGGCCACGCCGTCTTCGGCGATCTCGAACGTCTTGTCGTGCGAGCCGTACTCTTCGGCCTGCTGGGCCATCAGGCCCACGTTGGGCACCGTGCCCATGGTCTTGGGGTCGAACGCGCCGTGCCATTTGCAGAAGTTGATGATCTCCTGGTAGATGCGGGCGAAGGTCGACTCGGGCATCACGGCCTTCACGTCCTTGAGGCGGCCGTTGGCGTCCCACATCTTGCCGCTGTTGCGGATCATCGCGGGCATGGACGCGTCCACGATGATGTCATTGGGCGAGTGGAAGTTGGTAATGCCCTTGGCCGAGTCGACCATGGCCAGCTCGGGGCGGTTCTCGTGGCAGGCGTGCAGGTCGCGCTTGATCTCGTCGCGCTGGCTTTGGGGCAGCGTCTCGATCTTGGCGTACAGGTCGACCATGCCGTTGTTCACGTTCACGCCCAGCTCGTCGAACGTCTTGGCGTGCTTGGCGAACGCGTCCTTGTAGAAGATGCGCACGCAGTGGCCGAACACGATGGGGTGAGACACCTTCATCATCGTGGCTTTCACGTGCAGCGAGAACATCACGCCGGTCTTGCGCGCGTCTTCGATTTCCTTCTCGTAGAACTCCAGCAGCGCCTTCTTGCTCATGAACATGCTGTCGATCACCTCGCGGTCGAGCAGCGCGACCTTGGGCTTGAGGACAATAGCCTTGCCGCTCTTGGTGATCAGTTCCATCTTCACTTCACGGGCGCGGTCCAGCGTCATGGACTTTTCGCCATGGTAGAAGTCGCCGTGGTGCATGTGCGAGACGTGGCTGCGCGATGCCTGGCTCCATTCACCCATCGAATGGGGGTTCTTGCGCGCGTAGTTCTTCACGGCGGCGGGCGCGCGGCGGTCGGAGTTGCCTTCGCGCAGCACGGGGTTCACAGCAGAGCCGATGCACTTGCCGTAGCGCGCCTTGATCTCTTTTTCCTTGTCGTCCTTGGGCTGGTCCGGGTAGTCGGGCAGTGCGTAGCCCTTGCCCTGCAGCTCGGCGATGGCCGCCTTGAGCTGCGACACCGAGGCGCTGATGTTGGGCAGCTTGATGATGTTGGCATCGGGCTGCAGCGTCTTCTTGCCCAGCTCGGCCAGGGTGTTCGGAGCGCGTTGCTCTTCCTTCAGAAACTCGGGGAACTCGCCCAGCACGCGGGCGGCCACGGAGATGTCCGACTCCGCCACGTTGATGCCGGCAGGTGCGGCGAACGTGCGGATGATGGGCAGGAAGGAAGCCGTGGCCAGGCGAGGTGCCTCGTCGGTCAGGGTGTAGATGATGGTCGGTTGCTGTGTCGTCATGGCTTGTCTCACGAAACGGGTGTGTAAATGCCCTTTGCCGGGGTATGGCAGGGGCCAAACGCGAATGCTCTCGCATTCTCGTCTTTTGCTGCTTTCCCGGACCCCCATTTTTGCAATTGAATTCCACTATGCAAAATTTACCGTTGGGTCGGGGGATTTTTTTTATCGGTTTGCTCTTGTGCGAGGGGCGGGGAGTCCAGATGGCGCGGCCCCAAATCAGCTCAAAATCCTCATCGGCAGAAGGGCCAAGCGGCAGGCCGCGTGGCAATATGGCCGGCGGTTCAGGGCTCCGGCTGGTGGCCCTATGCTTGACCGCAGCCACCAGGAGGCCCGCATGGATGAGGAACAGAACAAGCGCAACGTCATGGCCTTCTATGACCTGATGTTCAACCAGTGCCAGCCCGCGCAGGCCATCGAACGGTACGCAGGCAGCGTCTACATCCAGCACAACCCGCACGTGGCCGATGGCAAGCAGGCATTCATCGACTACTTCGAGCGCATGGCGCGGGAGTACCCCGGCAAACACGTGGAGTTCAAGCGCGCCCTGGCCGAGGGGGACCACGTGGTGCTGCATTGCCTGCAGACCTGGCCGGGCGACAAGGACTATGCGGGCATCGACATCTTCCGGCTCGACGCGGACGGAAAGATCGTGGAGCACTGGGATGTGCTGCAGGTGGTCCCCGAACGGTCGGCGCACGGGAACGGAATGTTCTGACGCAGCGCGCGCCGTGCGCTCACAGGCGCCGGACCTGCGCCCCTGCCACCACGAAACGCAGCGTGCCCGGTGGCAATTGGTCCACCGCGGATCCCGTGAACGCTCCGAACGCCGGCAGCACGACCAGCCCCGGCGTCCATGCAAAGCAGGGCAGGCGCACGCTGTCACGCGCCAGTCCGTACAGGGTCGCCGTGGGGTGCAGGTGCCCCGCCAGCACCGTGGCCCCCGCTACCGAATGCGGGTGGTGGCAGGCCAGCACCTCGACCCCCTCCATCGGTTGCCAGGGCTCATCGACCAGGGTGATACCCAGGGCTTCTGGCGGGTCGCCCGCATGCACGTCGTGGTTGCCACGCACCAGCGTCATGCGCACTGCAGCTTGGCCTTCGCGCCAGGGCTGCAGCTGCTGCCACAGGGCGTCTGCCGCACCGCTGCGCGCGTGCAGAAAGTCTCCGAGGAAGACCAGGTGCTCCGCGCCCGTCACGGCCAGCACTTCGTCGAGCCGGGCCAGGTTGTCGGCCGTGGTGCCGTGTGGCACGGGCTGGCCCGCGCGGCGGAAGGTGGCGGCCTTGCCGAAATGCACGTCGGCCACGAAGGCGGCGCGCGCGGCAGGCCACCACACGGCGCGCTGGGGCAGCAGCCACAGGGCGGTGCCGCCAGGCAGGGTGATGGCCTGGGCGCCTGGGGGAGGGGCGGTGGGTGAATGGGCGAAAGAAGGGTCTGCGTTCAAGGGGGTTTCGGTCGTCGTCGTGCTCAGAATCCGTGGCGCCTTCGGGGTCGGCGGGGGCTGTCTCCCGCATCGCCTCGGCGCGCGCGCCGGGGTGGCGCGGTGGCGCCGTCGGGCACATCCCAGGCCATGTCGGCCGGGTCCACGGGATTGTCGGCGAGGTGGGTGCCGGTGGTGTCGTCGGCGGCCTTTTCCAGCGCCTGTACCATGCGCGCCAGCCGGTCGGCCAGGGTCTCGGTGCTCAGGCGTTCGCGAAAGCGCTCCACCATCAAGGGCAGGGCGAACGGGGTGGGGCGCTCCAGCGCATGGATGGACAGGGTCTGCGCCTGCATGCCGCGCAGCGTGCGGGCCAGGCGCTCCATGTCCAGCTCGTTGGCCAGCAGCTCCGCGCGGGCCTGGGCCAGCAACAGGTTGTCGGGGTCGTACTGGGCGAACACGTCGTAGTACAGCGAGGACGATGCCTGCAACTGGCGGCTGCTGCGCTGCTCGCCCGGGTGGCTCTGGAAGATGAGGCCTGCGATGCGCGCGATCTCGCGAAAGCGTCGGCGCGCCATCTCGGTGGCGTTGAGGCTGGCCAGCACCTCCTCTTCGAGCCCGCCGCCCAGGGCGGTGGGCGTGCCCTCGCCCAGGATGCGCGGCAGCAGCGTGGCCCAATCGATGGGCTTGGCCGAGAGCAGCTCCAGCCCATAGTCGTTGACGGCGATGGAGAAGGTGTTGGCCACCTGCTGCGATGCGCGCCAGGCCAGCAGGCCGGCCAGGCCCAGGTGCACCAGGCGGCCCGCCAGCGGGTACAGGTACAGGTGCCAGCCCTCGCGGGTGTGCAGGGTCTCGGCCACCAGGCGGCCGGGCGTGGGCAGGGCCGACCAGGCATCCTGCACGGCCAGCAGGGGGCGGGCGCACTGCATCTCGGGCGAGGCATACACGCCGCGCTCGGCCTGCTCCAGCATCTCCAGCATGGCGTCGGCCAGCGTGTTCGACAGCGGCATGCGCCCGCCGTTCCAGCGCGGCAGCGCGGCGCTGCCCCGGGGGGCGATGCGCACGTAGGCCGTCATCTGCTGGGTGCGCACCAGCTCCAGCAGGCGCCCGGCGAACATGAACACGTCGCCCTTGCGCAGCCGGGCGATGAAGCTCTCTTCCACCGAGCCCAGGCGCCCGCCGCTCACGAACTGCACCTGCATGCTGGCATCGCTGACGATGGTGCCGATGTTGCTGCGGTGGCGGCGCGCCAGCCGCGCATCGGGCACGCGCCACACGCCTTTCTCATCGGGCGCGGCGCGCTGGAAGTCGGGGTAGATGGTCAGCGAGGCCCCGCCCTGGCGCACGAACTGCAGGGCCCACTGCCAGTCGTTGTCGGCCAGCGCGGCATAGGCCGGGGCGCGGCGCACCTCGGCCAGCAGCGCCTCGGGCACGAAGCCGCCTCCCAGCGCCACGGTGACCAGGTGCTGCACCAGCACATCGAGCGGCGCGCGCGGCGTGTGCCGGTCTTCGATGCGGCCCAGCGCCAGCGCGTGGCGCGCGGCGGCCGCCTCCACCAGCTCCAGGCTGTGCGTGGGCACCAGGGTGATGCTCGACGTGCGCCCCGGCGCGTGCCCGGATCGGCCCGCGCGCTGCACCAGCCGCCCCACACCCTTGGCCGAGCCGATCTGCAGCACCTGCTCCACGGGCAGAAAGTCCACGCCCAGGTCCAGGCTCGACGTGCAGACCACCGCCTTGAGCAGGCCGGCCTTGAGCCCGTTTTCCACCCAGGCGCGCACTTCCTGGCCCAGCGACCCATGGTGCAGCGCGATCGTGCCGGCCCAGTCGGGCCGTGCCTCCAGCAGCGCCTGGTACCAGCGCTCGGCCTGCGAGCGGGTGTTGGTGAACACCAGTGAGGATGCACAGGCCTCGATGGATTCCACCACCTGAGGCAGCAGCGCCAGGCCCATGTGGCCGGCCCAGGCAAAGCGGTCCACCTTGGCGGGCAGCATCACGTCCACCTGCAGCGCCTTGTCGATGCGGCCCTGCACCAGCACGGCGGGCGGTGCGGCGGGGGCGCCCTGCACCGGGCGGGGCAGCAGCGTGTCAAGCGCCTCCTGCAGGTTGCCCAGCGTGGCCGACATGCCCCAGACCTGCAGGGCGGGGTTCCAGCCCGACAGGCGCGCCAGCGCCAGCTGTGTCTGCACGCCGCGCTTGTTGCCCACCAGCTCATGCCACTCGTCCACCACCACCAGCTGCACATGGCGCAGGCGCTCATGGGCATCGGCCCGCGCCAGCAGCAGCGACACGCTTTCGGGCGTGGTCACCAGCAGCGTGGGCAGGCGGCGGTCCTGCGCGGCGCGCTCGCCGCTGGCGGTGTCGCCGGTGCGCAGGCCACTGGTCCAGTCTGGCGCCAGGTCGGGCAGGGGCGCTGCCAGTGCGCGCAGCGTGTCGGCGGCCAGGGCGCGCATGGGGGTGATCCACAGCACGGTGAGCGGCGGTGCTGCAGCACGGCGTGTGCGCAGCGCCGTGCGCGCGCTCGCCTCTGCAACGGGTGCCACGGGCGCGCCTGCCAGCGCCAGGTGCTGCAGCGCCCCCAGCCACACGGCATAGGTCTTGCCCGCGCCGGTGGTGGCGTGCAGCAGGCCCGAGCGGCCTTCGCCCAGGGCGCGCCACACCTCCTGCTGAAAGCCGAAGGGCTGCCAGCCGCGCGCAGCCATCCAGCCGGTGGCCGCGCTGGTGGCCACCGTGGGCAGCGGCTTGCGCGGGCGGCGGGCGGTGCTCATGCGGTGGCGTCCTGCCCTGGCAACAGGGCCATCAGGGTCTGCAGGGTATCGGCCTCGGCCACGGTCTTGTCCTGGCGCCAGCGCAGCATGCGCGGAAAGCGCACCGCGATGCCGCTCTTGTGCCGCGGGCTCTTGCCGATGCCCTCGAAGCCCAGCTCGAAGACCATGCTCGCATCCACGCTGCGCACCGGCCCGAAGCTCTCGCGCGTGGTCTTGCGGATGATGGCATCCACCTGGCCGATCTCCACGTCCGTCAGGCCCGAATAGGCCTTGGCGAAAGGCACCAGCTGGCGCTCGGGGTCGTCGGGTGGTCCGTTCCACACGGCAAAGGTGTAGTCGCTGTACAGGCTTGCGCGGCGGCCGTGGCCGCGCTGGGCGTAGATCAGCACGGCGTCCACGCTCATGGGATCGATCTTCCACTTCCACCACACGCCCACGTCTTTGGTGCGGCCCACGCCATAGTGCGCCTGGCGATTCTTGAGCATGAAGCCCTCGGTGCCCATCCCGCGCGCCGCCTCGCGCTGGCGCGCGAGGTCTTCCCAGTCATTGCCCTGCAGCAGCGTGCTCAGGCGCAGTGTGTTTTGCGGCGCGGGTGCAATGGCAGCCGCGTCGGACTGCAGCAGCGTGGCCTCCAGCAGCGCGCGGCGCGTTTGCTGGGGCTGCTGGCGCAGGTCCTGGCCCGCATGTTCGAGCAGGTCGTAGGTCACCAGCACCACGGGCAACTCGCGCAGCAGCTTCGGGCCCAGGGTCTTGCGGCCCAGGCGCTTTTGCAGGTCGGCAAAGGGGCGGGGCTGGGGCTCATCGGGCAGCCACACCAGGATCTCGCCATCGACCACCGAGCCGTCGGGCAAGGCCGCCATCGCCGCCTCGGCCAGCTCGGGGAAACGGTCGGTCACCAGCTCCTCGCCGCGCGACCAGACCCACACCGCACCGCCGCGGCGCACGATCTGCGCGCGGATGCCGTCCCACTTCCATTCCACCAGCCAGTCTTCTGGCGCGCCCAGCAGCGCGGGCATCTCGGCCACCGGCTGGCTGAACGGGTGCGCCAGGAAGAAGGGGTAGGGCTGGCCGGCCATGCCTGGGTCCGCCGCACTGCCCGTGTCGCCGTCCGCAGCTTCCTCCACGGGCGCCACCAGCGCGCTGTAGTCGCCCGCCTGCGGCTGTCGGCCGATCTGCGTGTAGCCCATCAGCCGGTGGGCGATGCGCTTGGGGTCCAGCGCGCTCACGGTGGCCAGCGCCTGGGTCACCTGCAGGCGCGACACCCCCACGCGGAAGTTGCCGGTGATGAGCTTGAAGTACACGAAGCGCTGCTCCGGCGCCAGCATGTCCCACTGCGTGCGCAGCCGGGCGTCGGCCTCCTCGGGCGGCAGGGCGCGCAGGGGCAGCAGCTGGGCCATCCACTCGGCCAGCGGCAAATCCACCGGCTGCACAGGCGGGGGCAGCAGCAGGGCCACGGTTTCGGCCAGGTCGCCCACGGCCTGGTAGCTTTCTTCGAACAACCACTCGGGCAGGCCCGCCGCTTCCTGCGCCAGCGCCTTCAGGCGCTTGGTGGGCACCATCTGGCGCGGCTTGCCCCCCGCCAGGAAGTAGGTGGCCCAGGCCGCATCGGCCGGCGGCGCCACGCGCAGGTAGGCCACCAGCGCCGCGAGCTTGGCCGACTGCGCGGTGGTGGCGTCCAGTGCCTGGAACAGCGTGGCAAAAGCCTTCATGGCGCTGCCTCGGGCGCCGGTGCCTCGGCCTGCGCTGGCGGCGCTGCCCCGGCATCGCCCTCGTTGTCGTCGGCACCGTATTCGGTCGCGAACACCTGGGCGTCCAGCCCCTGCTCGCACAGCCAGCGCACCATCACCTCGGTGCTGCCGTGGGTGACGATGATGCGCTCCGCCCCCGTGGCGCCGATGGCCTTTTGCAGGCTGGGCCAGTCGGCGTGGTCGCTCATCACGAAGCCCCGGTCCACGCCGCGGCGCCGGCGCGCGCCGCGCACCAGCATCCAGCCGCTGGCAAAGGCATCGGAATGCTCGCCAAAGCGCTTGAGCCAGGGCGTGCCCGCCGCCGAGGGCGGTGCCAGCACCAGCGCGCGGCGCAGTTCGGCCTTGGTAACGCCTGGGTCCGTCACGCGCAGCGTGGGCGGCAGCGCCACCCCTGCTGCGCGGTACACGGCGTTGAGCGGGTCCACCGCGCCATGCACGACGATGGGGCCGATGCCCGCGTCCACCCCGTGCAGCAGCCGCTGCGCCTTGCCGAAAGCATACGCATACAGCACGCTGGCCTTGTCAACGGCCGCATTCGCCGCCCACCAGGCATTGATGTCGGCGAACAGCACGGGCTGCGAGGGCCAGCGGTAGATCGGCAGGCCAAAGGTCGACTCGGTGATGAAGGTATGGCAGCGCACCGGCTCGAACGGCGGGCAGGTGCCATCGTCCTCGAGCTTGTAGTCGCCCGAGGCCACCCACACCTGGCCGCCATGCTCCACCCGCACCTGGGCCGAACCCAGCACATGCCCCGCCGGGTGCAGCGACAGGCGCACGCCGTGGTGGTCGATGGTGTCGCCATAGGCCAGCGTCTGCAAATCGATGTCGGCCCCCAGCCGGTTGCGCAGCGTGCCCTCGCTGTCCTGGTGCGCCAGGTAGTGCGCCGAGCCCATGCGTGCATGGTCCGAATGCGCATGCGTGATCACAGCCCGCTCCACCGGCCGCCAGGGGTCGATGTAGAAATTGCCGGCCGGGCAGTACAGGCCTTCGGGGCGGTGGACGATGAGGTCGCTGGGCATGGTGCAGGTAGGAGTGCAGTCCATCCTAAGCGTGGAACGGAGCCCTGCGATGGCTCGTCCGGCAACTCGCAGCCGTGTCCTACAGCCGGCGCTGCCGTCGATCATCCATGGAAAGCCGCTTCCGCAATCTGCTGCACCCGGGCCATGGTGATGCCCTCCCGCTGCTCCATCGCTAGCGGATGGTCCGTCGGCTCCAGCGTGATGAGGGGGCGCTGTCCCAGGGGCATGGTCTGCACGTTCGTCTTCAGGCTCAGCGTGCCAGGCGCATAGCCAGGCAGGGCACTTTGCAGCCAACCGAAAAACGCTGGCTCGGCCTCGCGCCCTTCGCTCTCCCACAGCTCGCAGCTGCGCATGAAATTCGCCTCGCTCAGGGACACCCATGCGAGCCAGACGAAAGAATCGTCCCCGTCGACGACGGGCAGCAAGATCCGGCCGAGAATGAAAAAGTGTTGGCCGTCGATGACGCACTGGTCCGACGACAGTTCTGCCCTTGCTTCACGTTCTGCTTCGGGTACCGAGAACCAGAGCTCCGGTGCAGGGGCGCCCAGGCACATCGGTATGCTGTCGTGGGTCTGGCCGCAGGTTGCGCAAAGGAATCCGGTCATGGGAACGCGTTCATTCGTTGGTGGAGCAGCGGCTGTGCCGAAAGGAGGGCATCCGATGAAAGGCATTTTCACATTCCATGGAGTTCGGCGGTGCACCCTGGCACTGGCCGTTGCCATGGTATCGGGCGCTTTTGCGCAAAGCCCGGTGCCGCAGGCGCCCGTCGCCCGCACCAACGCCTTCAATGACCCCTTCGTACAGGTGACCTCGGCCATCGCGGCCTGCCCCGTGCCCGAGGGCCCTCTGTACACCGAGGCCGAGGTGCGTGAGCTGGCCCATGTGCGCTCGCAGCATGGCGGCAGCTGCCACCGCGTGGGGCGCTGCCGGTTGTCCAACTCCTACCTGTACGACGCCGAGATCATCCCGCGCGTGCAGCGCTACGTCCGCGAGGAGGGGCGCTTTCAGGACACCAGCGTGTGGGTGCTGGGCGAGCGGCGCTTGGTCACGTTGATGGGCTGCGTGCAGTCCGCCGAGCAGGCGCGGGCGCTGGAGAAGGCCGTGGAGCTGGTGGACGACGTGATGGGCGTGATCAACCTGCTGCAGGTGGGTACCGAACGGGGCGCAGCGCGCTACCCTCTTGCCAAGTAGACAGATACCGCAGGTGCGGCGTTTGCGCAATCGGCCCTGACGCGCAATTGCGCGGGCGAACCACACTGCCCGGACGGGGGCTTTTGCGCGCGCGCGTCCTGCTGCATATTGCCGGTTCTTACAAACCTTCCTGTTTTGCAAAGGAAACCCCCATGCACTTCAAGCACTCCCTGCTCGCGGCCGCCACCCTGGCCCTGGCAGCCATCGCCCCCCACGCATCGGCAAAACCGTTCAAGTGGGCCGGGTCCACCGACATCCAGACCATGGACATCCACTCCCAGAACAGCGCCCTGGGCAACGGCATCCATGCCGCGGTGTACGAGTCGCTGGTGATGTTCAACAGCCGCACGCTCAAGGTCGAGCCGCTCTTGGCCACGTCCTGGCAGCAGGTCAGCCCCACGCAGCTGCGCGTGAAGCTGCGCCAGGGTGTGAAGTTCAGCGACGGCTCCACCATGACGGCCGATGACGTGGTGTTTTCGCTGCAGCGCGCCATGGGCAAGAGTTCCACCTACGCCATCTACACCCAGAGCATGGACCGCATCGCCAAGGTGGATGGCGAGAGCATCGACATCTTTCTGAAGAACCCCAACCCGGTGCTGCTCAACCAGCTGACCGAGCTGCGCGTGATGAGCAAGGCCTGGTCCGAGAAGAACAACGCTGTCGAGCCCAAGGACATCAAGTCCAAGGACGAGACCTTCTCGCACCGCAATGCCATGGGCACCGGGCCCTTCGTGCTCAAGGAATGGGTACCCGACCAGAAGCTGGTGTTTGCCGCCAACCCGCAGTGGTGGAATGCCGGCAAGAGCGAGGGCAATGTCACCGAGATCGTCTACACGCCCATCAAGTCCGAGGCCACGCGCATCGCGGCCCTGCTTTCGGGCGAGGTCGACATGGTGCGCGACACCAGTCTGCAGGACCTGGAGCGGCTCAGGGCCAACCCCAGCATCAAGGTCATGGAGATGGTCGAGAACCGCACCGTCTACCTGGCCCTGGACCAGTTCCGCGACGAGCTGCCGGGCAGCAGCGTGAAGGGCAAGAACCCGCTCAAGGACCTGCGCGTGCGCAAGGCGCTGTACCAGGCCATCGACGTGGCCACCCTGCAGCGTGTGACCATGCGCGGCATGTCCAAGCCCACGGGCGCCATGGTCTCGCCCCTGGTCAACGGCTGGACGGAGGCCGTGGACAAGCGCCTGCCCTACGACCCCAATGCCGCCAAGGCGCTGCTGGCCGACGCCGGCTACAAGGACGGCTTCGAGGTCGATTTCGCCTGCAGCAACAACTCCATCATCCAGGACGAGAACCTGTGCCAGGCCATCACCTCGATGTGGGCGCGCGTGGGCGTCAAGGCCAAGCTGCGCACCATGCCCTCCATCACCTACTACCCCATGGCGCAGCGGCACGAAGCCAGCATCACCCTGCTCAGCTGGGGCGTGCCGACCTTCGACGCGCTGTACACCCTGCAGTCGCTCACGCGTACCAAGACCACGGGCGGCGACGGCAACTACAACCTGGGCCGCTACAGCAACGAGCGCATGGACTACGTCGTGGACCGCGTGAAGACCGAGATCGACCAGCCCGTGCGCAACCGCCTGCTGACCGAAGGCCTGCAGCTGCAGAACGACACGGTGGCCAACATCCCCCTGCACAACCAGATGCTGGCCTGGGCGATGAAGAAGAACGTCGAGCTGGTGCAGCGGCCTGACAACCGCATCGACTGGCGCCTGATCAAGGTGAACTGATGCCGGTGCCGGTGTTCCCTCAAACCGCGTCCAATGGGAACACCGGCCGGCGCACGTTCCTGAACGGGAACAGCGCGTAGTTGGAACTGGTCACTCCCGTGGGGCTGTCGCATTCGACCAGCGCGTGCGACAGCGGTACGAACACCGGGCGGCAGTACATGCGCGACTTGAGCAGCACGAAGCGGTGCGCCGTGGGGTCCACGCCCACGCACGAGAACACGCCCAGGTCCCAGGGCTCGTGGGTCTTCTCGGTCACCACGATCTGTGCGCTGCCGGTGTCGAAGAGCACGGTGCGCCCCATCGCGCAGCGCTGCCCGGTGTAGATGGGCCCAGTCACGGTGTACTCGCCGTCGCTGATGGCGCGCACCGTGCCGGTCAGCGCCACGGGCTCCTTGGCCACGTTGAGCTGGGTGAGCGGCACCTTGTTGCCCAGGCGCACCGTGCACTGCGCGCCCACGCCGGCCGCCACGAGCTCGGCCACCGCCTCGGGGTCGCACAGGGGGCCTACGGCGATGTCCGACAGGCCGCCGTCGAGCGCGGCCTGCAGCACGTCCATGGCATCGCAGGTGCCCCCGGACATGCAGTTGTCGCTGTGGTCCAGCAGCAGCACCGGGCGCTCGGCGCCTTGCGCCAGGGTCTGTGCGCGCTGCAGTGACTGCGCCAGGGGCTCGCTGTCGTAGACGAACTCGGTGCGCTCCTGCCAGATGGTGGCCGCGATGCGGTCGGCCACGGCCTGCGCTGCTTCGGGCGCATCGGCAAGGCCGGTGACCACCACGCTCATGAACGGCGCCTCGATGTCGGCCAGCGAGAAGCCCGCGAACACCGAAGCGGCTGGCACGCCATCGGCCTCGGCCGCGCGGGCGGCATCCACTGCACGCAGCATGGCGCCCTGCAGCGTGGTGCTGCGCAGGGTGTGGCCCATCATGGGCAGCTGGTGCCAGCGCACGCTGTAGCGCGCCTGGCCCTGCAGCATGGCCAGCAGCAGGCGGCCCGCGTGCTCGCCGGTCTCGTACATGTCGATGTGCGGGTAGGTCTTGAAGCCCACCATCACGTCGGCGTTGGCGACCATCTTCGGCGTGATGTTGCCGTGCAGGTCCAGCGCCACGCCGATGGGCACGCCGGGCGCTGCGGCGCGCACGCGTTCGAGCAGGTCGCCCTCGCCATCGGGGCTGTTCTCGGCCACCATGGCGCCGTGCAGGTCGAGCAGGATGGCGTCGCAGCCGGGGGCGGCCTCCACGATGCGGCGGGTGAGTTCGTCGTAGGCGGCGGCGTGCACCAGGCCACTGGGGTTGGACATGGCCGACACCGGCGTGACCAGCGTGGCGCCCAGGCCCTGGGCCAGGTCGATGAAGGCGGCCATGGCCGTGCGCATGCCCAGGTTGTCGCGCAAGGCCTCTTCGCCGTAGGTGGGCGCGAACGCCGCAAGCGGCGTGGGCACGGGCGAGAAGGTGTTGGTCTCGTGGTTCAGGCGGGCGATGAGGATCTTCATGCGGCCACCACCTTCGCGCTGCGCAGCATGGCCTGCAGCAACACGTTGCAGCCGGCCTCCAGGTGCTCGGGCTCGGCGTCCTCGATCTCGTTGTGGCTGATGCCGTCGGCACACGGAACGAAGACCATGGCGGTGGGCGCCAGGCGTGCTAGGTACACGGCATCGTGCCCGGCACCGCTGACCACGTCCATCGCGGTGTAACCCAGGGCCTGGGCATCGGCGCGCACGCCTTGCACCAGCGCGGGCGCAAACGGCTGCGGCGCAAAGTACACCACCTGCTCCACCGCCATGGGCGTGCGGTGGGCCGTGCCGATGCGCTCGCAGGCGGTGCGCAGCTCGGCGTCCATCTGCAGCAGCTCGGCGTCGTCGGCGGCGCGCAGGTCCACCGTCATGCGCACGCTGCCGGGGATCACGTTGCGCGAGCTCGGGAACACCTCCAGCACGCCCACCGTGCCGCGGGCATGCGGCGCATGGGCCAGGGCGATGCGATTCACCTCGGCCACCAGCGTGCTGGCGGCCAGCAGCGCGTCGCGGCGCAGCTCCATGGGCGTGGGGCCGGCATGGGCCTCCATGCCCTGCACGGTCACGTCGTACCAGCGCTGGCCCAGGGCGCCCTGCACCACGCCGATCACGCAGCCATTGGCTTCCAGCACCGGGCCCTGCTCGATGTGCGCCTCGAAGTACGCGCCCACGGGCGGGGTGGGGCCGGCGGTGCCCGCATAGCCGATGGCAGTCAGTGCCTCGGCCACGCTGGTGCCCTGCGCGTCGCGCTGGGCCAGCGCATGCTCCAGCGTGAAGGCGCCGGCGAACACGCCCGAGCCCATCATCACCGGCACGAAGCGCGAGCCCTCTTCATTGGTCCACACCGCCACCTCGATGGGGGCTTCGGTCGCGATGCCGTGGTCGTTCAGGGTGCGCACCACCTCGATGCCAGCCAGCACACCGTAGTTGCCGTCGAACTTGCCGCCCGTGGGCTGGGTATCGATGTGGCTGCCGGTCATCACCGGGGGCAGGGCGTCGTTGCGCCCCGCGCGGCGCGCGAAGATGTTGCCGATGGCGTCGGTGCGCACGCTGCAGCCGGCCTCGCGCGCCCAGCGCACGAACAGGTCGCGGCCTTGGCCGTCCAGCGCGGTGAGGGCCAGGCGGCACACGCCGCCCTTGGGCGTGGCGCCGATCTGCGCCAGGTCCATCAGCGATTGCCACAGGCGCGCGCCGTTCACGCGCGGCAGCAGGGCAGAGGGGTTGGTCATCATGTTCACGGTAAGCTTTCCTGAAAAATCTATGCCAGGCCGACGCCGAGGTAGCGGTCCTTGATGGCGTCGTCGGCCAGGAAGGCGGCGTTGTCCGCCTCGTGCACGATGGCGCCCTGCTCGATCACGTAGTGCCGGTCGGCCAGCTGGGTGCAGACCTCCAGGTTCTGCTCCACCAGCAAAATGGCCACGCCCGCGGCCTTGATGGTCTTGAGCTGCGCCACGATCTCCTCGACGATCACCGGCGCCAGGCCCTCCACGGGCTCGTCCAGCATCAAGAGGCGCGGCGCATTCATGAGCGCGCGGCCGATGGCCAGCATCTGCTGCTCGCCACCCGAGAGCTGGCCGCCGCCATTGCTGCGCCGCTCCTTGAGGCGCGGAAAGATGCGGTAGATGTCCGGCAGCTGCCAGGGCGAGCGCTTACGCTGGCCCAGCAGCAGGTTCTCTTCCACCGTGAGCAGCTTGAAAATGCCGCGGTGCTCGGGCACCAGGCACACGCCGCGCTGGGCGATGGCGTGCGTGGCCAGGCCCTGCACCTCGTCGCCCGCGAAGCGCACACGGCCCTGGGTGGGCGGCACCACGCCGCAGATGCTCTTGAGCGTGGTGGTCTTGCCGGCACCGTTGCGCCCGAGCAGGGTGACCAGCTCACCGTCGCCCACGCGCAGGTCCACGCCCTGCAGCACATGGCTCTTGCCGTAGTGGGCGTGCAAGCCCTGGATGTCGAGGATCGTCATGCTGCCTTGCCCCCCGTGATCATGTTGCCCAGGTAGGCGCTGCGCACCCGGTCGTCGCTGCGGATGGCGTGCGGGTGCCCTTCGGCCAGCACGCGGCCCTGCTGCATCACCGTCACGGTGTCGGAGATGTCCATCACGATGTTCATGTTGTGCTCGATCAGTACCACGGTGTGCTCGTCCTTGAGGCCCTGGATCAGCCGCTTCATGTCATCGAGGTCGTCGATGCCCATGCCCGAGGTGGGCTCGTCCAGGAAGATCGCCTTGGGCCGCGCGGCCAGCGCCATGCCCACCTCCAACCGGCGCTGCTGGCCGTGCGAGAGGTTGCCCACCGGCGTGTCGGCATGGCGCTCCAGCCCCAGGCGGGCCAGCACGCTGGCCACCACCTCGGCCTGCGAGCGCGCGCCCTGCGGCGCATGCCAGCAGTTGAGCGCGTGGCGCGGCGCCGTGCCCTGGGCGGCCAGGCGCAGGTTCTCGCGCACGGGCAGGGTCAGGAACAGACTCGTCACCTGGAACGAGCGCGCCATGCCGCGCTGCACGCGGCGGTGGTCTGGCTCGTGCGTCACGTCGTGCCCGTCGAACACGATGCGCCCGCCGCTCACGGCCTTGGTGCCCGTGAGCATGTGGAACAGCGTGGTCTTGCCGGCACCGTTGGGGCCGATGACCGAATGGACCGTGTTCGCGCGCACCTTGAGGTCCACGCCCGCGAGGGCTGCGAACTTGTCGTAGCGCTTTTCCACGCCCACGGCTTCGAGCAGGATGGGGGAGAGGGTTGCAGTGCTCATGCCTGGCCTCCTTGCGTGCTGGCGTCGGCCTTTTCGGCGCGGCCCTTGCCGCGCAGCAGGTTCCAGATGGATTCGCCCAGGCCCCACAGGCCGCGTTGCATGCCCAGGCTGACCACCATCAGCACCACGCCCAAGATCAGCAGCCAGCGCGGCCACAGGGTGGAGAGCCAGTCGCCCAGCAGCAGGTAGAAGGCTGAGCCCAGCAGCGAGGCCAGCAGGTTGCCCGTGCCGCCGATGACCGTCATGACGAGGATCATTTCGCTGGTGTGGTATTCGGCATTCGCCAGTGGGGCGATGCCGGTCATCATGGCGTGCAGAGCGCCGGCCAGGCCGGTCACCGCGCCCGAGATCACGAAGGCCTGCAGCTTGAGCAAGCGCAGGTTGTAGCCGATGGCGCCTGCGCGCTCCTCGTTGTCGCGCACCGCCAGCAGCGTGCGCCCAAAGACCGAGGCCGACACCTTCTGCAGCAGCCAGAAGGCCACCAGGAACACCGTGGCCACGAAGCCGTAGTACTGCCACGGCGAGACCAGCGGCCACAGCGTGAAGCCGCCCATGGCCAGCGAGGGCCGCGGGATGTCCATCAGCCCGTTGTCGCCGCCCGTAATGCCGGGCATGGAGTAGGCGAGAAAGTAGAACATCTGCGCGAAGGCCAGGGTCAGCATCACGAAGTAGGTGCCGCGCTGGCGGATGGCCACCCAGCCGACGATGGCCGCGCCCAGCGCGCCCATCACCACGGCGAGCGCCAGGGCCAGCGGCATCGGCAGGGGCCAGCGCGTGAGCGTGAGGGCGATGGTGTAGCTGCCCAGGCCGAAGAAGATGCCCTGTCCGAAGGACAGCAGCCCGGTGTGGCCCAGCAGCAGGTTGCAGCCCATGGCGGCCAGGCCATAGATCAGCACCTCGCTGGCCAGCGAGCCCGATTGCATGGTCAGCGGCATCACCAGCACCACGGCCAGTGCCAGCAGCAGGTGGAAATTTTTGCGCAGAAGTGTCGTCATGGTGGTGTTCATCCTTTGCGGCCCAGCAGGCCATGCGGGCGCAGCAGCAGCACGGCGGCCATGGCGATGTAGATCATCAGCCGCGCCCCCTCGGGCCACACGGTGCTCATCACGCTCTGCACGATGCCGATCAGCAGGCCGCCGATCAGCGCGCCGGCAAAGCTGCCCATGCCCCCGACCACCACCACGATGAAGGCCACGCCCAGCGCCTCGATGCCCATGAAGGGCTCGGCCCCGCGCATCGGGGCGGCCAGCACCCCGGCAATCGCCGCGGTGGCCGCGCCCAGCGCAAACACCAGGCTGAAGATGCGAAACACGTTGATGCCGAGCAGCGAGACCATCTCGGTCGATTCGCTGCCCGCGCGCACCGCGCTGCCCAGGCGCGTGCCTTCGAGCACGTACCACAGGCCCACGGCCAGCACGGCCGTAAAGCCGATCACGAACAGCCGGTACTTGGGGTAGACGATGCCTCCCCACATGACCACGCCCTGCAGCAGGTCAGGCACCGGCACGCTGTCGCCGAGCGGGCCCCATTGCAGGATCACCAGCTCTTGGATGGCCAGGGCCAGGCCCACGGTGACGAGGATGTGGAACTCGTGCGGCTTGGCGTACACATGGCGCAGCACGAGCTTCTCGGTGAGCCAGCCCAGCGCGCCCACGACCACGGGCACCACGGCCAGGGCGAGCCAGAAACTCAGCCCCCAGCGCGTCATCTGGAAGCAGAAGTAGGCGCCCAGCAGGTAGAACGCCCCGTGCGCGAAGTTCACGAAGCGCAGCAGGCCGAACACGATGGACAGGCCGACCGCCAGCAGGAAGTACAGCATGCCGATGCCGATCCCGTTGATGGCCTGTAGCAGGTAGATGTTCATGGACGAGGGGAAGAAGGAGGGGACACCCGGCCCGTGTGCGGGGCCATGGATGGGTGCTGATTCAGGGCGCGGCCCAGTGGGCCGCGTGGTGCTCAAGCGAGCTTGCAGCCGGTCTGGTCCAGGGGCAGGAAGGATTTGCCCGAGCTGACCACGTCCACGTAGTCGTCCTTGTTGGCCATCTTCGCCTTGGCCTTGCCCTTGAGCAGGTAGTAGTTCTTGAGCACCTGGTGGTCGCCCTTGCGGATCTCTTCATCACCCGTCAGACCCTGGTACTTCATGCCTTCCATGGCGGCGATCACGGCCTTGGGCTCCACCGTGCCAGCCTTGATGATGCCGTCGATCATGAGCTTGGTGCAGATGTACGAGCCCGCCAGGCTGTAGTTGGGGTTGGACTTGAACTTGTCGTTGCTGCGCTTGACCAGGTCCAGGTTCAGCGGTGCATTGGCCGTGTGCCAGTATTGCGCGCCAAAGTACACGCCCTCGCACAGGTCGGCGCCCAGCGACTCGAACTGCTCCAGCCCCGAGGCCCAGGCCACTAGGATGGTCATGTTCTTGTGCATGCCGAAGCTCACGGCCTGGCGCAGCGCGTCGGACGACTGCGAGCCGAAGTTGAGCAGCACCAGCACGTCGGGCTTGGCGGCCATGGCGTTGGTCAGGTAGCCGCTGAACTCCTTCTCGGTCAGCGAGTGGTAGCTGTTGCCCACGTGCTCCAGGCCCTTTTCCTTGAAGATGTTCTTGGCCGCCGAGAGCAGACCGTCGCCGAACACGTACTGCGGCGTGATGGTGTACCAGCGCTTGGCCTTGGGCAGGGCCTCGGCCAGGGGGCGCACCGTCTGCTCGATGGCGCCGAAGGTGGGCACCGACCAGCGGAAGGTGGCGGCATTGCAGTCCTTGCCCGTGATTTCGTCGGCACCGGCGGTGGTGATGAAGATGCCGCCGGCCTTCTCGGCCTCCTTGCCCATGGCCAGCGATTCGGACGACAGGATGCCGCCCGCGAAGAAGCGCGTGCCCTGCTGCTGCGAGGACTCCTGCACCTTGCGCACGGCCGTGGCGGGCTTGCCTTCGGTGTCCAGCACCGTGTAGGCCAGGGGGCGCTTGAGGGCCGTGCCGTACTGCTCGATGGCCAGCTTCATGCCCAGGTCCGCGAACTTGCCGTTGGCCGCGAACGCGCCCGACATGGGCACCGGGCAGCCGAACTGGATGGCGCCGCTGGCCTGCGCCCAGGCGCTCTGGGCCAGGCCCAGCGATGCGGGCAGTGCGCCCAGGGCAGAGAGTTGCAAGAGGTGGCGACGGTGCATGGGGGCTCCTGTGGAGGGGTTGAGGCCGGGTGGCCGAAAGCGGGGCACGGCTTGTGCAAAGCACATGGCGTGCCATCGCTGCAGAGCGTCGTTCGCGCTCATTTCTGCTATTTATAGTGATAAATAGAATAAACACCGTGCGTGGAAACCCTGCATCCCTTCCGCCGCCCCCATGCGGTGCATACACTGCACCATGGGCGGTACTTCACCCCTGCCGCGCACCGGCGTGCGCATCCGTCCGAGCAACGACAATCCCTCCATGCCAACCAAACCGTCCGCACAGAAGCCGCTCAAAGCCCTCAAGCGCCCCGACCTGGTGGCGCAGGAGATCAAGCGCCTGATCACCGAGAAGAACCTGAGCCCGGGCGACCGCCTGCCGCGCGAGAGCGAGCTGCAGGCGCAGTTCGAGGTCAGCAAGGGCACCATCCGTGAGGCGCTCAAGTCGCTGGAGGTGCAGGGGCTGGTGACCATCTCCACCGGCCCCTCGGGCGGCGGCACCATCGCCGAGGTGCCGCTGGACCGAACCCTGCAGTTCATGCAGAACTACCTGTTCTTCCAGGAAGTGACCATCGACAACATCTATGCCGTGCGCCAGTTCCTGGAGCCCGAGCTGGCCGCCGGCGCCGTGCCGCACCTGACCGAGGCCGACTTCGAGGCGCTGGAGCACTCCATCGCCTGCTGCGACCCGGCTTCGAGCAGCGAGGACATGCTCAGCCAGCGGCGCGAGGACGTGAACTTCCACGACATCCTGGCCGCGGCCAACCCGAACCCATTTTTGCGCTTCAACTGCGAACTCATCAACGAGATGCTGCGCCAGCTCATCGTCTACGGCAACCGCACGCCCAAGGCCGAGCACCGGCGCTTTGGCGAGGTCAATGCCAACTTCCACCGCGAGATCGTGCAGGCCGCGCGGGCGCGCGACGTGGAAACCGTGCGCACGCTGATGGCGCGGCACATGCAGGACGCGGCCAGTAGCGTCAAGCGCATGAAGGGGCGCATCCAGGGCCGGCTGATCCTGGACGCCGACACGCTGCGCAGCCCGCGCTCGGCCCATGTGCGGCCCAAAGCCACCGCCAAGACGACCAAGCCGAAGACTGCCGATTAGCGGTTCAGCGCGCCGGTTGGAACATGATCAGCGCCATGCCACATAAGGCCACAGCCACGCCAGCCACATCCCAGGCCGTGGGTCGGATCTGGTCCACCGCCCAGAGCCAGGCCAGCGCCACGCCGATGTAGACGCCGCCATAGGCGGCATACACCCGTCCGGCGGCCGCCGTGTCGTGCAGGGTCAGCAGCCAGGCGAACAGCGCCAGGCTGGCGGCTGCGGGCAGCAGCAGCCATACAGTCTTGCCCTGCTTGAGCCACAGGTAGGGCAGGTAGCAGCCCACGATCTCGGCCAGCGCGGTGGCGATGAACAGCAGCAGGGTCTTCATGCGGAGGGCAGGGTCGGCAGGGCGACTTTGGTCATGATGCTTCGATGGTGGGCGAAGCATCCGGGGCGGTCAAGCGCCTATCGTGAAGCCTGTTCCAACACGAGGCTTTGCATTCCATGATCACCTGTTTCATCCGCTACGAGATCGATCCCTTCCAGCGCGACACCTTTGCCGAGTATGCGCGGCGCTGGGGTGAGATCATCCCGCGCTGCGGCGGCCACCTGCTGGGCTACTTCCTGCCGCACGAGGGCAGCAACTACGAGGCCTGGGGCCTGATCGGCTTCGACTCGCTGGCCGCCTACGAGGCCTACCGCGCGCGCCTGCGCACCGATGCCGAGGGCCGTGCCAACTTTGCCTTCGCGCAGGAAAAGCGCTTCATCCTGCGCGAGGAGCGCACGTTCACCCAGGGCGTGCAGGGCACGCTGGGCCTGCCGGCCCACGCGCAGGAGTCCACGCCATGATGGCCGTGATCTTCGAGGTGCTGCCAGCGCCCGGCCAGCGCGGCGCCTACCTGGATGCCGCCGCGGCCTTGAAGCCCTTGCTGGCGCAGATCGACGGCTTCATCTCCATCGAGCGCTTCGAGAGCCTGGCCACGCCGGGAAAGCTGCTGTCGCTGTCCTTCTGGCGCGACGAAGAAGCCGTGGCCCGCTGGCGCCAGCAGGAGGCACACCGCAGCACCCAGGCGACCGGGCGCGACCATGTGCTTGCCGACTACCGGCTGCGCGTGGCGGCGGTGGTGCGCGATTACGGCATGAACGACCGGGCGCAGGCGCCCGGTGATTCGCGTGCGGTGCATGGCTGAAAAAGGGCAGGCCTCACACCGGCATGCGACCGGTGCGCAGGGCATGGGCCCATTCCGGCCGGCCCCGCCGCTCGGCCAGCAGGGCCATCGATTCGTGGTCGTAAGGCACGGCGATGTGCTCCACCTGCCACCCCTGCGCGGTTGATTCGGCGATCGCGTAGCGCGCCTCAGGCGTGCCGTTCTCTACCTTGTGTGCCACGGGGTGGTCGTCGCCGTAGGCCTGCAGGCCCACGCTGCCGGGGTTGACCAGCAGAACACCCGCACCCAGGCGCACCTGGCGTGGCACGTGCGTGTGGCCGCTGGCGATCAGCGGTGCGTACTGGCCTGCCAGGCGCTCGTCAATCTCGGTCGGGGTGGCGGCGCGCACCGTGGAGCCATCCAGCGTTTCGAGCAGGTATTCATGGTCGCTGCGCGGCGAGCCATGGCACAGCAGCACGCCCTCGTCCAGGCGCAGGGTGTGGGTGAGGCTGCGCATCCACGCAAACTCCGCTTCGGTGAGCTGCGCATGCGCGTACTGGTCCGAAGGCCCGCCGTGTCCTGGGCGCAGTTGCAGCACTTGGCGCTCGTGGTTGCCCACCAGCGACAGCCAGTCCGAGGCCATCAGCCACTGCGCCGTCTCGCGCGGCAGCAGGGGGCCCGAAAGGTTGTCGCCCAGGTTCGCCACCCGGTCGGCGCCGCGCCGGGCAATGTCCGCCGCCACGGCTTCGAGGGCCGCGAGGTTGCCGTGGATGTCGGAGACAAAAGCGATGCGCATGGAATGGGGGGCGTGGGGTGGCGGTTGAGTCGTCAGCAGGGGGACACGCTGCCGCCGGCGCTGCTGAGCAAATGGGCGGTCACCTGCGCGCGGTTGAAAAGCAGGTCGCACAGCCATGCATAGACCAGTGCAATATAGCCCAGCAGCGCCCAGCCCACATAGTCGCCGAAGACGATGGTGTGCAGCCAGTTCTGCCCGAACAGGTAGACCCCGCTGGCAGCAGCCGTGGCCAGCAGCAAGGTGGCCGCGGCGGGCAGCAGCTGTAGGCGGGCTGCAGGCTTCCTGAGCGCCGCGATCCCCAGCAGGGCAAAGGCCAGGGCATTGGCGCCGCTGAAGATGCGCAGTTCGCGCAGCAGCTGGCCGGCGGTCTCCAGGTACTGGGTACGGATCAGGTCCGAGAGCTGCGTCTGCATCTGCTGCAGGGTGCCGAGTTTCAGCGCCATGCGTTCGGAGGTGCGCTTGCGGCATTCGCATTCGGGGATGCCCATTTCGGCCGCGATGGCCGCGATGCGTGCGGGCAGTCCGTCGGTGAGTGCCCTGCGCACGGCGGCGATTTCGCGCTCGCGCTCCTGCAGCAGGGCTCGTGCCTTGCCATCGAGAAAGCGTGCGTCCAGCGCCGCGATCTTCTCGCCGGTCCTCTTTTCGATCTGCGCGCGGATCATCGTGCGGGCCGTCTGCTCCACCCAGGCGGGCCGGGCCAGGGACACCGCGAACAGGGCGCCAAAGAAAAGGCCGCCCACAAGGGCGATGGCAAAGACCAAGGGGCGGTGGGTGGCGTGCATGGCAGGCGAAGCAAGAGGCCGGAAATCGGCCACGATACGCCAGCCTGTATGCGGCGCGCCGCACCGCCCTGCGGGAATGTGTGACTTATGCCCGCAAACCAGGCCGCGTCCGGGGCAACGGCCTCACGGCCGCCTTTACAGCGCGAAGATCTTGCCCGGGTTCAGGATGTTCTTCGGGTCCAGTGCGCGCTTGATGGCGCGCATCATGTCCACCGCGCCGGCTCCGGTCTCGTCGAGCAGAAAGCCCATCTTGTGCAGGCCTATTCCGTGCTCGCCGGTGCAGGTGCCGCCCAGCGCCAGGGCTCGCGCCACGAGCTTGTGATTCAGGTCCTCGGCGGTCACGCGCTCTTCGGGGATGTTCGGGTCCAGCAGGTAGCCGAAGTGGAAATTGCCGTCGCCCACGTGGCCCACGAGGAAGTAGGGGATGCCGCTGGCCTCGGCCTCGGCCACCGAGTCGAGCAGGCAGTCCGCCAGGCGGCTGATGGGCACGCAGGTGTCGGTGCTGATGGCACGGCAGCCGGGGCGGCTTTGCACCGCCGCGAAGTAGGCGTTGTGCCGCGCGGTCCACAGGCGCGTGCGTTCCTCGGGCGTGCTGGCCCATTCAAAGGCGTTGCCGCCGAACTCGCTGGCGATCTCCTGCACGGTCTCGGCCTGCTCCTTCACGCTCGACGGCGAGCCGTGGAACTCCATCAGCAGCATGGGTTCCTCGCGCAGGCCGAGCTTGCTGTGCGCGTTGACCATGCGCACGGTGTGGTGGTCGATCAGTTCCACGCGCGCGATCGGCACGCCGAGCTGGATGGTCTGGATGGTGGTGCGCACGGCCGCCTCGATGCTCGGGAAGGAGCAGATCGCCGCCGACACGGCTTCGGGCAGGGGGTACAGCCGCACGGTGATCTGGGTCATGACGCCCAGCGTGCCCTCGCTGCCCACCATCAGGCGCGTGAGGTCGTAGCCGGCGCTGCTCTTCTTGGCGCGCGTGCCGGTGCGGATGACCTCGCCGCTGGCGGTCACCACCTCCAGTGCCAGCACGTTCTCGCGCATGGTGCCGTAGCGCACGGCGTTGGTGCCGCTGGCGCGCGTGGCGCTCATGCCGCCGATGCTGGCGTCCGCACCGGGGTCAATGGGGAAGAACAGGCCCGTGTCCTTGACCGCGTCGTTGAGCGCCTTGCGCGTGATGCCGGGCTGCACTGTCACCGTGAGGTCCTCGGCATCGATGCTCAGCACCTGGTTCATGCGGCTCACGTCGATGCTGATGCCGCCCTGCACGGCCAGCAGATGGCCCTCGAGCGAGGAGCCCGCGCCGTAGGGGATCACCGGCACGTCGTACTGGCTGGCCAGCTTCACGGCATCGGCCACGTCCTGCGTGCTTTCGGCAAACACCACGGCCGAGGGCGGTGGCGCCTGCAGTGAGCCTTCGTCGCGCCCATGCTGCTCGCGCACGGCCTGGGCCAGCGAGCACCGGGCGCCGAAACGGGCCTGCAGCGCATCGATCAGCGCCTGGGGCACCTCGCGCAGGTGGATCTCGGGCAGCAGGTGCGAGGCGGCGGTGGGGGCGTTCATGGGTTTGTCTCCGTGCGTGGGCAGTGGTGCTTCGGTCATTTTAGGGCGGCATGGTCCGGGGCGTGTGCTTGTGCGCCGCACATCCCTGGATGCGGCGCGGATGCACCCGGGTATGCACCGATGTCGCCGCGTACCGGGCCATTTACATTACGTTCGA
>NZ_LMIH01000006.1:76151-97334 GCF_001428645.1 Acidovorax sp. Root217 | reverse complement strand
CCCCCCCCGGCGCACGCATGCCGAGCGCAGTGCCGCCACGCGCCAGCACCTGATCGCCACCGCCATCGATGTGATCCAGAGCAAGAGCTTCGAGGAGATGTCCATCCACGAGCTGGCCCGCTCGGCCGGCATGACCTCAGGGGCCGTGCAGCACCACTTCGAGTCCAAGGCCGTGCTGATGATGCGGGTGCTCAGCGAGCTGATCGACTCGGGCCGCCAGGACGGCCAGCTGTGGCCTGCCGCCGCGCTCGCACCGCCGCAGCGCGCAGCGCAGTTCGTGCATGCCGCATGGAACCTGGTCTATGCCCAGCCGCGCTTCATCGTGGCCTGGAACATCTATCTCGGTTGCCGCAACCAGCCCGAAGTGCTGGCCCACATCGCCGCGCTGCGCGCCACGCTCAATGCGAAGATGCGCGCCGGCTTCTTCGACACCTTCCCCGAACTCACTGGCCATGCAGACCGCGAGGCTTTCCTGGGCCTTGTGTTTTCCACACTGCGCGGCCTGGGCCTGCTGCAGTTGTTCACCCCTGTGGTGGATGGCCCTGCACACAAGGCTGCCCACATCGCACAGCTCGAATGCCTGGCGGGCCTCATTGCCGCCCGCTGCCAGGAGGAAGGTGGCGGCGGCAAGGCCCGCAGCCGCCAGCGCACAGCGCGTACCAAGACGCCAACGACAGGAGACAAACCATGACTGTGCAGTATCTGCATTCACCAACCTCACCGCGCGTGCTGATGGCCGCTGCGTGCCTGGCCGTGGCCACGGCTGCAGGCGCGCAACCGGGTGCCTACCCCTCCAAGCCCATCCAGATCATTGCCCAACAGCCTCCCGGCAGTGGCTCGGACGCCATGACCCGCGTATGGGCCGACTGTGCCGCCCGCGAGTTGGGCCAAGCCGTGGTCGTACAGAACAAGCCTGGGGCCAATGGCATCCTGGCGGTCAACTATCTCAAGGCCCAGCCAGCCGATGGCTATAGCCTGATGAGCATCGGCATGTCGCAGATGTCCATCACGCCGTATGTGTACAGGCAGCAGCCCTACGATCCTTTGCGCGACTTTGATGGCGTTTCCGTCCTGGGCACCTCGCCGCTCGTGCTTGCCGTGCCGGCGGGGCAGGGTATCACCCGCCTGGCCGACCTTGAGAAGCTGGCGCGTGCTACCCCGGGCGGCCTCAACTTCGGCTCACCGGGCAAGGGCAGCCCTGCGCACCTGCTCACCACCGCCCTCATGGACCGCATGGGTGTGCCAGCCACCCATGTCCCCTTCGTCGGCGAGGGCGCTGGTCTCACGGCGCTGATGGGCCAGCAGATCCATGCGATGACCCTGGTGATCGGAACGGCCACCGCTCAGGTCAAGGCCGGCAAGCTGGTGCCGCTGGCCCTATTTGCAGCCCAGCGCTCACCGCAGTTGCCTGACGTGCCCACCATCGCCGAAGCCCTGCCCGCCGCTGGCGACCTGGCGCGGCCCTCATGGATTGCAGTGGTGGCACGGGCAGGGACACCGCTAGACTTGCTCAACAAGCTCAATGCGGTGACGGACAAATGCCGCAGCGATGCCCAGTACAAGACCCGCCTTGAGACCATGAACGTGACACTCACGGGATCCACCCCCGGCGATGCGCTCGCCTGGGCTACCCGCGATGCTGCCGTGTGGCGCCCTCTGATCGACAAGCTGGGCCTGGCCACGGAATGACGCTGCACGCGCCGATCCGGCCTGCGGCGCCCGAGGCCGTGCTGGCGCACGGTGGCCGCTTGCGCGGGGTCTGGGAGTCCGGTCTGCGCGTGTTCCGGGGGGTGCGCTATGCACTGGCGCCTTACGGAGCGCGCCGCTTTCTGCCGCCTGTGGCCGTGCCGGCCTGGAGCGGCGTGCGCGATGCCGTGGCCTTTGCGCCCATGGCGCCGCAGTGGGCCCGGGCCGCCTTGGCCGGTGCGCCAGTGCAGGGCGGGGAAGATTGCCTGGCACTGAATATCTGGGCGCCTGAGGCAGGGGCCGGCGAGCACCTGCCGGTGATGGTGTGGGTGCATGGCGGCGGGTTCTTTCGCGGCAGCGCCAGCGATCCCTTGTACGACGGCGCAGCATTTGCGCGCCAGGGCATCGTGTTCGTGTCGCTGCAATATCGCCTGGGGGTGGACGGTTTTCTGCATGTGCAGGACGCGATAGCCAACCGCGGCCTGCTCGACCAGGTGGCTGCCCTGAAATGGGTGCAGGACCACATCCACGCCGTTGGCGGTGACCCGGCGCGGGTGACGGTGTTCGGCCAGTCCGCAGGTGGCGGTGCCCTGGCCTGCCTGCTGGGCATGTCGGTGGCGCAGGGGCTGTTCCAGCGCGCCATCCTGCAAAGCCCAAGCATCGCCTGCCAGGACCTGGCAGAAGCGGCTGCGGTACGCATGGCCATCGCAGCGCTGGTGGGGGTGGCGCCCACGCGCGATGCGTTGGCGGCAGCGCCGCTGCCTGCGGTGCTGCACGCCGTGCACCGCCTGGCTGCGGAGCCGGCCCTGCGGCTGCAGCATGGCATCGACGGACGCAACTTCTTTCCGCTGCGGCCCGTGGTGGATGGCACGGTGCTGCCTGCGCCGCCCTTGCAGGCCATGCGTGATGCATGTGCACTGCCTAGCCTGCAGGTAATGGTGGGCAGCAATGCCGATGAGATGCGCCTGTACCACGTGCCCGGTGGCGCGGTGGACCGCGTGACGGGTGCGCAGCTGCAGTCCTTTGCCGATGCCGTGGGCTTGCCGGCCAATGGGCTGCAGGCCTATGCGGCGGCTGCAGGGCAGGGCGTCACCACCCCGGGCGAACTGCTATGCGCTGTGCAGTCGGACTATTACTACCGCGTTCCCGCGCACCGCATCGCCTCCATGGCCGGCGCCCTGGGCGTAAAGGCGTACCTGTACCAATTCGACTGGAGGTCGCCCCAGTGGCGTGGGCGGCTGGGCGCGGCCCATGCGGTGGAACTGCCCTTTGTGTTCGGCAACTTGCGCTCCGCGCAGGGGCTGGAATTCACGGGCGCTTGCGCACCACAGGCACTGTCGGACGCCATGCACGGTGCCTGGGTGCGCTTTGCAACCAGTGGCGATCCGGGCTGGCCGGCCCATGCGCAAGTGGCGCCATGGGCCATGCACTTCAATGTGCCATCCCGGTGCGTGCCAGATCCAGCAGCCGCTCACTGGTGGGTCTGGGACGGCATTCTCTAGCACTCCGACGGGGCAGGCCATGCCTCGGACACTCCGGTGGTGCGCCAAGCTGGTGCATTGCGCTTGTATACCAGTTGGCACGGTTTCTGCGTAACGGGATGCAATGACCTCCGCCACCGACATCAGCAACCGCATCATCGAAGCCGTGATGGCCCAGAAGCTGGCCCCGGGCTCGCGCCTGGGCGAGCAGCAGCTGGCCATGCTGTTCGATTGCAGCCGCACCATCGTGCGCGAGGCGCTCACGCGGCTGTCCACGCGCGGCATCGTCACCGTGAGCGCGCGCCGCGGCTGGTACGTGATCGAACCCTCCGAGGACGAGGCGCGCGAGGCCTTCGAGGCGCGCCGCGTGATCGAACTCGGCCTGCTGCACCAGCTCAAGTCGGTGGACAAGGCGGCGCTGCGCCAGCTCAAGAGCCACCTGCAGCGCGAGAAGGCGGCCCTGGCCGGCAGCGACGTGGGCGCGCGCAGCTTTCTGCTGGGCGATTTCCACGTCTGCCTGGCCGAGTGCCTGGGCAACAGCCTGCTGGCCGACACGCTGCGCGATTTCACGGCGCGCACCACGCTGATCGCCATGCTCTACCAGTCCTCGCACGACGCGGCCCAATCGTGCGCCGACCACGTGCGCATCGTCGAGGCGCTGGAGGCCGGCGACATCGCCCGCGCCGAGGCCCTCATGTCCGAACACATCGGCACCGTGCAGGACGCGCTGCGCCTGCAGGCCAGCCACGACCCGCTGGCCGAGCTGCGCGATGCGCTGGCGCCCGTGCGCAAGAGCGCCTCGGCACCCGCAGCCGAACCCGCCAAGGCGCGTGCACCGCGCAAGGCCAGTGCTGCCGCAGCGAAGAAAAAGAAACCTGTTCCCCCACCGTCCGACGACGCATCCACCTACCTAGGAGCCTTGCTATGACCACCCGTGCCACCACCCGCCGTTCCACCCTGGGCCTGCTGGCCGCCGCCGGCCTGTCGGCCGCGCTGCTGGCGCCCGCCGCGCATGCGCAGAACGCGCTGGACAACATCCTCAAGGCCAAGGAAATCAAGATCGCCATCCCCACCGACTACCCGCCCTACGGCTTCGTTGGCACTGACCTCAAGCCCCAGGGCCTGGACGTGGAGATGGCCAACTACATTGCCGCCAAGCTGGGTGTGAAGGTCGAGCTGATCCCGGTGACCAGCGCCAACCGCATCCCCTACCTGCAGACGCAGAAGGCCGACCTCGTCATCTCCACCCTGGGCAAGAACCCCGACCGCGAGAAGGTGATCGACTTCACCGCCGCCTACGCGCCGTTCTTCCAGGCCGTGTTCGCGAGCAAGAGCCTGTCGATCAAGAGCTTTGCCGACCTGACCGGCAAGTCGGTGGCCGTGACGCGCGGCGCCATGGAAGACCAGGAGCTGGCCAAGGTCGCGCCCGCCGGTGTGGACGTCAAGCGCTTCGAGGACCATGCGGCCAGCATCTCGGCCTTCGTGTCGGGCCAGACGCAGGCGATTGCCACCAGCGCATCGACGGCCGGCACCATCATGGTCAAGAACCCGAACCTGGCCACCGAGTACAAGCTGCTGCTCAAGGACAGCCCCAACTTCATCGGCGTGGCCAAGGGCGAAGACAAGCTGCGCCTGCGCGTGAACGAGATCATCGCCGAGGCCAGGAAGTCCGGCGACATCGACAAGCTGTCCAGCAAGTGGCTGGGCCGCCCAGCAGGCGACCTGCCGCAGTAAGCGATTGATAAAACTCTTCTGGCGTTGTTGCTGCGTCTTGTCGTACTAGCGTACTGCCTGCGACGCAGCGCCTAGCCAGAACCGCTTCGCTGAGTTTTCTCAACCGCTCTTCCAGGCGCATTCCATAGACTCCTTCCTGCACAGGCCTGCCGCGCGATGAGCGCGGCGGGGTAGGCACACCATGCTCATCCAACTGGATTTCTCTGCCGTTTTCTCGCAGTGGCCTCTACTGCTGCGCGGCGTGGCCTGGACGATAGGGCTCACCGTGGTGGGCACGGTGCTGGGCTTGCTGCTGGGCACGGCCTGCGCCTGGGCGCGCTCGCGCAACCTGGGTCCGCGCCCGGCGGCGCTGCGCTGGGTGGTGGCCGCGTACGTGGAGCTGGTGCGCAACACGCCGTTCATCGTGCAGCTGTTCTTCCTGTTCTTCGGGCTGCCGGCGCTGGGGCTCAAGCTCTCCCCCGAGCTCGCGTCGGTGCTGGCCATGGTGATCAACCTCGGCGCCTACTCGTCCGAGATCATCCGCGCCGGCATCGAGGCCACGCCGCGCGGCCAGGTGGAGGCCGCCGCCAGCCTGGCGCTCACCCCCGGCCAGACCTTCCGCCGGGTGGTGCTGCCGCCCGCACTGCAGAAGGTGTGGCCCTCGATGGTGAGCCAGATCATCATCGTCATGCTGGGCTCGGCTGTGTGCGGGCAGATCTCCACGCCGGAGCTGAGCTACGCCGCCAATCTGATCTCCAGCAACACCTTCCGCGCGTTCGAGGCCTTCATCGTGGCCACCATCGTGTACCTGGCGCTGTCCATGCTCACCCGGCGCCTGCTGGTGTGGGTGGGCGCGCGTTTCCTGATCGGGAGGTAATGTGGTCGAATTCTCCATCTGGGATATCTTGCGCAACCTGCTCGGCGCCGCGCGCTGGACGGTGAGCCTCTCGCTGATCGCCTTCATTGGTGGCGGCCTCGTCGGCATGGCGCTGCTGGTGCTGCGCCTGTCCAAGCTGCGCGGTGCGCAGCGCGCCATCAGTGCCTATGTGCAGGTCTTCCAGGGCACGCCGCTGCTGATGCAGCTGTTCCTGGCCTACTTCGGCATCGCGTTGTTCGGCATCAAGACCTCGCCGTGGACAGCGGCGGCCTTTGCGCTCACGCTCTACACCAGCGCCTACCTCACCGAGATCTGGCGAGGCTGCGTGGAGTCCATCCCCAAGGGGCAGTGGGAGGCCGCGCAGAGCCTGGCGCTCAACTTCCGCGAGCAACTGCGCCACGTGGTGCTGCCGCAGGCGCTGCGCATCGCCGTGCCGCCCACGGTGGGCTTTCTGGTGCAGGTGATCAAGGGCACGGCGCTGGCTTCTGTGATCGGCTTCGTCGAACTGACCAAGGCCGGCAGCATGATCTCCAACGCCACCTACAAGCCCTTCCTGGTCTACGCCTGCGTGGCCCTCATGTATTTTGCGCTGTGCTTCCCGGTGAGCCTGGTGGCGCAGTCCCTCGAAAGGAAACTCCATGGCAACCGGCACTGACACCACCACCCCTGCCACCGCAGCCCCTGCCGATGTGCTGCCCGGCCGCCCCATCGTGGACATCACGGCGCTACGCAAGTCCTACGGCACGAACGAGGTGCTCAAAGGCATCGATCTGAAGGTGCAGCGCGGCGAGGTGATCGCCATCATCGGCAAGAGCGGCTCGGGCAAGAGCACGCTGCTGCGCTGCATCAACGGCCTGGAGGTGTTCCAGGAGGGTGCGCTCAGCGTCAACGGCCAGAAGCTCATGCACGAAAGCCCCACCGCCATGCGCGCGTTGCGCCAGCAGGTGGGCATGATCTTCCAGAACTTCAACCTGTTTCCGCACCTCTCCGTAGGCCGCAACATCATGCTGGCGCCCACGCTGGTCAAGGCGCGCGACGCCAAGGCCGCCGCCGAGCAGGCGCGCAAGCTGCTCGAACGCGTGGGCCTGGCCGAGAAGTTCGACACCATGCCCGACCAACTGTCGGGCGGGCAGCAGCAGCGCGTGGCGATTGCCCGTGCGCTGGCGATGGAGCCGCAGGTGCTGTTGTGCGACGAGATCACCTCGGCGCTGGACCCGGAACTGGTGGGCGAGGTGCTGCGCGTGGTGGAGTCGCTGGCGCTGGAAGGCATGACGCTGATGATGGTCACGCACGAGATGGCGTTCGCGCGCAAGGTGGGCGACCGCGTGATCTTCATGCACCAGGGCCGCGTGCACGAGACCGGCACGCCTGCCGAACTCTTTGGCAGTCCGAAGACGCCCGAGCTGCAGCAGTTTCTCTCGTCGCTGCACGACTGATTGGCGGGCAAAAAAGAAGCACGCCGCAGCGTGCTTGTGGATGGACGGGGAGGTGGGGTCGATCAGGACTTGGCGGCCAGGGCAAACTCTTCGAGCGACAGGAACTTGTCCTTGTTGCGGTCCAGGGCCTCGAACTTCTGGCTGATGGCTGGCAGCATCACGGCTTCCTGCGGGCTCAGCTGGCCATCGCGGTTGGCATCCGCCCGCGCAAAGGCGACGCCGGCCTGCGAGTTCTGCACCTGTTGGGTGGAGTTGGCCGTGCCGCCGAGCTGGGGCGCCAGGGCGGGCGATGCGGTCGTGGCGCCGTGGGGGATGGGCGGGGTCACCCCCAGGCTCGGTGTCGCAGGCCGGGTGCTGTTGGCCGGCGCGGTCAGCGGTGGGTTGTTGGTGGTGTTCTGCGCATGGGCTGTGGACGCCGCAGTGAAAGAACCGATGGAAAGCACGGCAAACAGCAGGGCGCTGCTGGCATCGAAGGGGTGGGCCGCTTTGCGCGATGGGGTGTTCACGGTCGTTGGGGTCTTCATGGGTGCTGAGCTCCGAAGTTGAACAGGCCACCATTGCACCGCAGATGGCTGTGGGCAGCCAGCCATTTTGCCGGCTGTTGCCTGGGCCTACATTTGCCTGCCCGGTGTAACTCTTGGTGTAGGACGCCCGGCCGAATGCGCTGCGACCTAGCGCCGCGCGGGCGCTTGAAGTCCCACGTCAGTCCCTGCGCAAGTCCTACAGGCCGGATCACGGATCGCTTGAACAATGGACCCAGAGCACTCAACGCTCTTCTTCTGACAAGGACTCTCCAATGACTACCAAGCACACCCTCATCGCTTCCCTGGCCGTTCTCGCCTGCAGTGCCGCGCTGGCACAGGCCCCCGCTGGCGTGGGCAAGACCCCTGCCGAAGTGAGCCCGTCCGCATCGGGTGGCGCAGCCGCCACCTCTGCACAGAACAAGGTCGACAACAAGAAGGCCAACTCGTCGGCCGCCGTAGCCAACCCCGCTGCTGGCATGGGCAAGGGTGCTCCCGCCCCTGAAATCGATGCTACCGCTGCCGGCGGCAAGGCAGCAGCCAACGCTGAGAAGAAGACCAACGCCCGCCTGATGGACGCCAACGGCGACGGCATGGTCTCGCGCGCCGAGTGGGATCGCTACCATGCTGACGCATGGGCCGGCATGCAGTCCAGCGCCAAGAACGGCCTGGTCTCCACTGCCGAGATCGACGCTGCCAACCGCCGCGCCACGGTCCAGTGATCGCCGCCATCGCGGCAGATGAATCCGGTGCGGCTGGCACTCGCCCTGGTGCGGGTGCCGCCCACCGGCCCCGTCCGGCGGGTGGCGCACTACCCGCACCTTCTTTCTCCATGCAGTGACGTGACACCTGCCTTTCAGGGGCATGGTTGGCATGAACTGCATTTGCCGTTTCCGCTTCTGCCTTTTCCCATGGGTTCAGGCGCCAATGTGCGGCGATGAATGACAATGCGGCGCATGGCTGTCGAGAAGGGTGTCCTGCACCTGCGATGGCAATCCCCATTCAACGAAACAGCGTTGCCGGACTTCTGCAGACGCTGCGCACAGGAGGCCTCCATGGGCAATCGACTCACCGCCATCGCCACTCGCACGGGCGATGCCGGCACCACCGGGCTGGGCAACGACCAGCGCGTCTCCAAGAACAGCACCCGTATCCATGCCATGGGCGATGTGGACGAGCTCAACTCCCACATCGGCCTGCTGCTGTGCGAACCCTTGCCGGATGATGTGCGCAGCCTGCTCGTGCAGGTGCAGCACCAGCTGTTCAACCTGGGCGGCGAGCTGTCCATCCCCGGCTACGAACTGCTCAAGCCCGAGGCCGTGCTGCAGCTGGACGAAGCGCTGGCGCACTACAACGCATCACTGCCACGTTTGCAGGAGTTCATCTTGCCCGCAGGCACCCGAGCCGCGTCACAGGCCCATGTCTGCCGCACCGTGGCCCGGCGCGCCGAGCGTGTGGTGGTGGGCCTGGGCAGCGAAGAAACCTTGAACGACGCGCCGCGCCAGTACCTCAACCGCCTGTCGGACCTGATGTTCGTGCTCGCCCGCGTGCTCAACCGCATGGATGGCGGCGACGACGTGTACTGGCAGAGCGAGCGGCTGGCCCGATCACAGGCCGCCGACAACTGATCACCGCGGATATCTTGCGGAGGCCTCAGGCCATACCCAGCATGCGCGCCAAATTGTTGTCGCTGCGTTCCTGTTGCAGCGTGATGCTGTGCTCCAGCGCCAGCAGATGCGCTTCCATCTCGCGCGCCGCACCGTCGGCGTCGCCCTGGGCGATGAGATCCACCACGCGTTCATGCTCTTCGTGCTCGCACGAGGCCTTGCCGGGTGGCTCGTACAGCGCCACGATCAGCGAGCAGCGCGAGACCAGTTCCATCAGGTAGCGCTGCAGCACCGGGTTGCGTGCCAGCTCGGCCAGTCGCAGGTGGAAGGCACTGGCCAGCCGTGCCCAGGCGGGCTGCGTGAAGCGGTGCATGGCGTCGTGTTCCTGCGCAAGCTGCCGGCGCAGCGAGGCGATGTCCTCGCGCGTCGCATGGCGCGTGGCCAGGCGCACGATAGAGCCTTCGAGCGCGCGGCGCGCCTCGAACACCTGGCGTGTCTCCTCGGGCGTGGGCTCGGCCACGATGGCACCGCGGTTGGGGCGCAGGTCCACGATGTGGTCGTGCGCCAGCGCCTGCAGCACCTTGCGCACGGTGGCGCGGCGCACGTCGAACAGCTCGCACAGCGAGGCCTCGGGCAGCTTGGTGCCGGGCGTCAGGCGCTGGGTCATCACGCTCTCGTACACCGTGTTGTAGATGCGTGTTTCCACGTCGTCGCCCGTGCGCAGGCCCGGTAGGCCGGGCAGGTCGCTTTCCTGCAGTTGCGCGGCCGCCTTGAGCGGCACTGCCGCAGGGGATGGTGTCGAGGTGGTGGCCCGCGGTGGCTTGGCGTCGGCGCGGGGAGTTGTCTTGGTGGCCATGGTGTTCGCCCGGAATGCCTGCTGTCTGTCGTCGCGCGGCCCGGCGGATGTTGTTACCCCCATTGTCGCGCCTTCAGAGCCTGCCGTCCTGCAGCGCCTGCCAGACCTGCACCGCCAGGCGCACCAGGGCCAGGTCGCTGCCCGCCGGGCCGATCAGCGACACCCCTGCGGGCAGGCCACCGGCCGTGGCCAGTGGCAGGCTCACCTGCGGCAACCCGGCCAGGCCTGCGATGCAGCAGATGCGCAGGGTGCGCGCGCGGATGGCATCGATCTCGGTGCCCCCGGCGCTGCGCAGCGGTGCCACGCTGGCGGCCGAGGGCACAACCAGCACCCTATCGCTGCCGACAAGCGCACGCACCTGGGCGCGAGCGGCCTGCCCTGCGGCCCGCGCAGCCCCGGCGGCTTCGGCCGTGACCTGGGATGCGGCTTGCCAGCGGCCGGCGATGGCGTCCTCGAATCCCGGCGGATGGGCGCTGATCCATTCGCCATGGGCCTGCCAGGCCTCATGGGCGCCCCAGGCCACATAGTGGCGGCGCCAGTCCTCCAGCGAACTGCCCTGGGTTGCCGTTGCCGCGCCCGCCCCCTGGGGCAGGATTCTGGCGAGCACTTCCCCCACGCGGGGCAGCAGTGCGGCCACCTCGGCGTCGGCCTCGGCGGCCGCGTCCTGCAGCACGACGGCGCGCGCCGCCGCGAAGGAGGTGGCAGGCAGCAGTGCCTGGGCCACACGTTCGAAGGCGCCGGCATCGTGCGCGAACCAGGTCGCCGTGTCGAAGCTGTCGTGCAGCGGCACCAGGCCTTCGCGCGACACCAGGCCATGCGTGGTGCGCAGCCCCCACACGCCGCAGTAGCTGGCTGGCACGCGGGTGGATCCACCCGTGTCGGTGCCCAGCGCAAAGTCCACCAGCCGCGCGGCCACTGCCGCGACCGATCCGCTCGACGAGCCCCCGGGGATGCGGTCGGGCGCGGCGCTGTTGAGCGGCATGCCGTAGTGCAGGTTGTGGCCGTGGATGCTGTAGGCCAGCTCGTCCGAAATGACCTTGCCGCACAGCGTGGCCCCGGCGTCGAGCAGCTGTTGCACCAGCGCGCTGTGGCGCGTGGGCACCGGGTGGCTGGCCAGCCAGGCGGGGTTGCCGGCGCCCGTTGGGTGGCCGGCCACGTCGAACACGTCCTTGGCGGCAAAGCGCAGGCCGGCCACGGGGCCGCCGGGCGCCCCTTCGATCACGAAATGGCCGTGGGGCACCCAGGCATGGACGGTGTCGGTGAAGGGCAGGCCGGGGGAGGCGATGGGGTGGTGCATGGGGCGGGGCTCAGGCAGAAGGGAACAGGGCATCCACGTGCGCGCAAATGGCGCCGGGCGTGGTGAACCAGACGGCACCGGCATCGCGCGCACGAGCCACATGCTCCAGCGCGCGGCGCAGATGCCGCAGCCGGTAGGGCTGGCCCACGAGATAGGGGTGCAGGGCGATGCCCATCACCAATGGCTGCGTAGCCGATTGCTGCAGCATCTCGTCGAAATTGTCGACAATCATCTGCGCGAAATCCTTGCCGTCGAGTTGGCGCGCAACGATCATCGGGATGTCGTTGAGCTCCTGCGGGTAGGGAATCGACCACAGCCGCTGGCCGCTGCGCGTGCGCATCGGCACGGGCTGGTCATCGTGCGCCCAGTTCAGGGTGTAGCGGTAGCCTGCCTCGGCCAGCAGGTCGGGCGTGGTGGGGCTCTCGGAGATCCAGGGCGAGAGCCAGCCCGTAGGCGCGCCACCGCCGGCCTGTGCGATGCGTTCGCGGCAGGCGGCCAGCAGCGCGGCCTCCTCGGCTTCGGCGAAGTCGCCCTGGCGCTCCGAATTGGTGTGGCCGTGGCCGATCAGCTCGTCGCCCCGTGCCGCACAGGCTGCAAGCAACTCCGGGCAGTGGTCGTACAGCGCGGTGTTCAGGATGCAGCCGGCCGGCAGGGCCAACTGGTCGAACAGCTCCAGGCAGCGCCAGGCCCCCACGCGGTTGCCGTACTCGCGCCAGCTGTAGTTGAGCACGTCGGGCTCGGGCGATGCCGGGCCGATGCGCGCACCCAGGCCCCCGCCGAAGGCGAAGTGCTCCAGGTTGAAGCCCAGGTACACCGCCAGGCGCGCGCCGTTCGGCCAGGTGTAGTCGGGGCGGCGGGTGATAGGGCTGTAGCCGAAGCGCCCGTGGCCTGGCAGGGGGCCATCGCCGTAGATGCTGGTGATCATGCGCCGGCACCTTCGGTCGGCCAGGGCGCGGCCAGGCCGGCACGCACCAGCAGCCATTCGGCGCTGTCGTTCCACACGTCCATCCGCACGATCAGGCCGCGCTGCAGCACGTAGCGGTCCACATAGCGGTTGCCCTCGAACGGCGTGCCATCGGGCCAGGCGCCGTAGAGCGTGCCCGTGTTGTAGACCACGGCCTCTTCGTGCGTGGCGCCGGCCACGACGTCGGTGCTCTCGAACTTCTTTTTCACCCAGGCATAGCGCGTGGCGTTGAAGGCGCTGCACTCGGCCGGCTGGCGCATTGGGCGCCCGCCGGTGAAGCGGATGACCAGGCCGGGTGCGACGAAGCGGCTCGCAGCCACGGGGTCCGGAATCATCACCAGGCGCAGGAACTCTTCGACGGTGGCGCCGGCATCCTGGGTGGGTGGGGTGTGTGCTTGCTGCTGCATGTTGGTGCTCCTGATCGCACCACCGGAGTGCGAAATATTGCGGGGGCTGCTTCGGAATGGGGCGGAACGCGGTGAACTGCCTTTGGTTTTTATTGTCAGCAAAGCGTGTGCCAGATTGTCGACAATGACATATCAATAAAGTTACCAATAGATATTGGTGTTTGTTGACATTGGCACGTTGCTTGCTGGTGGAGCCTCCCGAGGCGGACCGACACCCGCCCACCGATCCGTTCATTTCCGTCCACCCGCCACTGCAGGAGAACCGCCATGCCTTTCACCACACGCCGCCGCTTTGCCTTCGCCACGCTCGCCACCGCTGCCTGGGCCGCCATGGGCGCCCTGAGCGCTGCCCATGCCGCCGAGCCCATCAAGGTCGGCTTGGTCACGGCGCTCTCGGGTCAATCGGCGCTGGCGGGGGACGCCATCACGCGCGGCCTGACCATTGCCATCGAGGAGATCAACGCCAAGGGCGGCCTGCTCGGCGGCCGCAAGCTCGAACTGGTGCGCCGCGACGACGAGGCCAACCCCGCCAAGGGCGTGACGGCCGCGCGCGAACTGATCTACAAGGAAAAGGTGGCCGTGCTCTTCGGCGGGCTGGACACGCCGGTCTCCATTGCCATCGTGCAGCTGGCCAACCAGGAGAAGGTGCCCTTCATGGGACCCTGGGCCGCAGGCACGCCGGTGACCAAGAACGGCGCCAAGCCCAACTTCGCGTTCCGCGTCTCCGCGGTGGACGAGATCGTCGACCGCGGCATGCTGGCCTATGCGCAAAAGACCTTCAATGCCAAGAACCCCGGCATGATCCTGGTGAACAACCCCTGGGGCGAGTCCAACGAGAAGGGCCTGACCGCAGCGCTCACCGCCAAGGGCATGAAGGCCGCCGGCATCGAGAAGTTCGGCGACAGCGACGTGGACGTGGTGCCCCAGCTCACGCGCCTGAAGGCCGCAGGCGCCGACGCGCTGTTCCTGGTCGGCAACGTGGGCCCCTCGGCCCAGGTGGTCAAGTCGCTCGACCGCATGGGCTGGCAGGTGCCCATCGTCTCGCACTGGGGCCCTGCGGGTGGCCGCTTCACCGAACTGGCCGGCCCCAATGCCAAGAACGTGCACTTCGTGCAGACCTACAGTTTCTTCGGCAAGCAGGGCCCGGTGGGCGAGAAGGTGCTGGCGGCCCTCAAGGCCAAGTACCCCGAGATCAAGGGCCCCGACAACATCACCCCCGCCGTGGGCGTGGCCAACGCCTACGACGCCATGCAGCTGGCGGCGCTGGCCATCACCCAGGCCGGCAGCACCGAGGGCGACGCCGTGCGCCAGGGCTTCTACAAGATCGGCAAATACGACGGACTGATCAAGGGCTACGACAAGCCCTTCAGCGAAGGCAACCATGACGCGCTGAGCGAAAACGACTATGTCTGGGCGCAGTTCATAGGCAACCGCATCCTGCCGGTGGGCCTCGAAAAGTAAGCAAGCCACGCCATGCAGTCCCGCGCCCGCAGGGGTGCGGGGCTTCCCTGCACTTTCACTACTTCGATCACCACGATGCTTTTTCTCTCCGCCCTCATCAGCGGCATCGGCCTGGGCAGCATGTACGGGCTGATGGCCCTGGGCTTTCACGTCACCTTCGTCGTTTCCGGCACCGTGAACTTCGCCCAGGGCAGTTCCATGATGCTGGGCGCCGTGCTCACCTACGGCTTTGCCATGGTGCTGGGCTGGCCCATGGCGCTGGCGGTATTGCTGGCGCTGCTGCTGTGCGCGCTCTACGGCCTGGCCGTGGAATTCTTCGCCGTGCGCCCCTTCGCGCGCCGGGGCTCCGACGCCTGGCTCATGGCCACGGTGGCGCTGGGCATCGTGGTCGACAACCTGGCCATGTTCACCTTCGGCAAGGAGCCGCGCAGCCTGCCGTCGCCGCTGGCCCAGGCACCGATGACGCTGGGCGACATCGGCCTGGGTGTGTACCCGCTGCAGCTCATCATCCCGACCATCGGCCTGGTGCTGGCCGCCGTGCTGCATTTCGTGGCGCGGCGCACGCGCTGGGGCACGGCCATGCTGGCCGTGGTGCAGAACCGCGATGCGGCCCGGCTCATGGGCATCCCCATCGGGCGGGTGGTGTCGGCGGCGTTCGCGCTGTCGGCCGTGTTCGCCGGCGTGGCGGGCGTGCTCATCGCGCCGCTAGTGAACGTGCAGTCCGACATGGGCACGCTGTTCGGCCTCAAGGCCTTTGCGGTCGCCATCCTGGGCGGTATCGGCAGCGCCTGGGGCGTCATGGCTGCGGGCCTGCTGTTCGGTGTGGCCGAGGCGCTGATCACCTCCACGCTGGGCTCGGGCTACACGCAGATCCTCACTTTCTCGCTCGTCATCGTGGCGCTGGCCGTGCGGCCCAACGGGCTCTTCGGGCGTGCCCTGGTGCGCAAGGTATGAAGACGATTTTCTCCTCCATGCAGAACGCACCTTCCCTTCCTTCGTCCGCGCGCGGACTGGCCATGCCCACCCTGCTCGTACTCACTTCGCTGGGCGTGGCCGCGGGCCTGGCGCTGGCCACGCAGGTCAATGGCTATTACGTCTTCGTGCTGGCCAACGTGGCGCTGCTGGCGCTGGTCGGTATCGGCCTGAACGTGCTGCTCGGCCTGTCGGGCCAGGTCTCGTTCGGGCACGTGGGCTTCTACGCCATCGGCGCCTATGCGGTGGCCATCCTCACCACCAAGGCGGGCTGGAGCTTCTGGGCCGCATGGCCGGTGGCTGCCGTGCTGGCGGGCGCCATGGGCGCACTGCTCGCCCTGCCGGCGCTGCGCGTCAAAGGCCCGTACCTGGCCATGGTGACGATTGCCTTCGGCCTGATCGTGGAGCACAGCGCGGTGGAGATGCGCGAGCTCACCGGCGGGCAGAACGGCATCATGGGCATTGCCGCGCCGGCACTGGGCATCGATGCGCTGCGTGGCGAGCGCGCCATTGCCGTGCTGGCCATCGTGGCCGTGGCGGTGGCGCTGCTGGCCTATGTGCGGCTCTCGCGTGGCGCCTGGGGCGCCGCGCTGCGCGCGGTGCGCGACTCGGAGACGGCGGCCGAGTCCATCGGCCTGAATCCGCTGGTCGTGAAGACCGTGGCGTTTGCGGTGTCGGCCCTGCTCGCGGGGCTGGCGGGCGGGCTGTATGCGCCGCTGTCGGGCTTCGTCACGCCACACAGCTTCTCCTTCCTGCAGTCCATCCTGTTCGTGCTGGTGGTGATGATCGGCGGCGCCGGCAGCATCGCCGGGCCGCTGGTGGGCGCGGTCATCGTGGGCCTGCTGCCCGAGCTGCTGTCCAGCCTGGAGGAGTACCGCCTGCTGTTCTTTGGCGCGCTGTTGCTGGTGGTGCTGTGGGTGGCGCCGCAGGGCCTGGTGGGCCTGTTCGCGCGCCTGCGCCGCAGCATGCCCGCCAGTGCCGAAGCTGGCGCTGCCCCAGGCGGCTCTCTGCCGGTCCTGAAGCCTGAGGGCGGCCGTGCGCTGAGCGCACAAGGCCTGTCCATGGTGTTCGGCGGGGTGCGCGCGGTGAGTGAGCTGTCCTTTGCCGTGCGGCCCGGCGCCGTCACCAGCCTGATCGGGCCCAACGGCGCGGGCAAGAGCACGGTGCTCAACATGCTCAGCGGTTTCTACACGCCCACCAGTGGCGGCGCGCTATTGGGCGATGAGCCCTTGCAGGGTCGGGGCGCCTGGCGCATCGCCCGGGCCGGTGTGGCGCGCAGCTACCAGACCTCGCAGCTCTTCGGCTCGCTGAGCGTCCTCGACAACGTGGCCCTGGCGCTGGCACGCGGTGGCCTGGGCCCGTTGCTGGGCGATGGCCGCGTATGCTCGCCCGGTGCCCGGGACCAGGCACGCGCCCTGCTGGCCTGGTGCGGCTACCGGGGCGCCGTGCAGGTGCCGGCTGCCGACCTGGCGCACGTCGACCGGCGCCTGGTGGAGATTGCCCGCGCACTGGCCATGCGGCCCGAGGTGCTGCTGCTCGACGAACCGGCCGCAGGCCTGTCGACGGAGGACAAGGACCAGCTCTCCGCCCTGCTGCGCCGCATTGCCGACCAGGGCGTGGGCGTGCTGCTGGTGGAGCACGACATGGCGCTGGTGATGGGCCTGTCGGACCATGTGGTGGTGATGGAGTCGGGCCGCCACCTGGCCGAGGGCACGCCGGCCGAGGTGCAGGCCCACCCCGCCGTGCGCAAGGCCTACCTGGGTGATGGCGCAGGCGGTGCGGTGGCGGTGCATGCCGCCGCAGCGCGTGCCCTGCTGGCCGATGCCCCCGAAGTGCTGGGCGTGGGCCGGCTCACCACCGGCTATGGTGCCGAGCCCGTGCTGCACGCCGTGGACCTGCGTGTGCGCCAGGGCGAGATGGTGGCCCTGCTGGGCGCCAACGGCGCGGGCAAGTCCACGTTGATGCGCACCCTGGCAGGCCTGCACCGGCCGCTGTCGGGCGGCATCCACATGGACGGCGTGGAGTTGGGCCCGCTGCGCGCCGAGCAGATCGTGGCGCGCGGCCTGGTGCTGGTGCCCGAAGGGCGCCAGGTGTTCCCCGAACTCTCGGTGCTCGACAACATCCGCCTGGGCGCCTTCCTCCACCCCGAGGGCCGCGAGGCCCGGGTGGAGGAGATGCTGCAGCGCTTTCCGCGCCTGCGCGAGCGGCTGCACCAGCGCGCCGGCCTGCTCTCGGGCGGCGAGCAGCAGATGCTGGCCATCGCCCGCGCCCTCATGAGCCGCCCGCGCGTGCTGCTGCTCGACGAGCCCTCGCTGGGCCTGGCGCCCAAGGTCATCGAAGAGCTGTTCGCCTCGCTGGCGCGCCTGCGCGATGAATCCATGACCCTGGTGCTGGTGGACCAGATGGCCGCGCTGGCGCTCTCGCTGGCCGATCGGGCCTATGTGCTCGAAGGCGGGCGTGTGGTGGCCCAGGGCACGGCGGCGGAGATCGCCGCCAACGATGCCCTGACCCGGGCCTACCTCGGCGGTGGGCATTGAACTGAGCGCCATGGACACCAACACCACCATCAACTTGCCCTATGTCCTCGCCGAGGTCACGGCTGCCTTTGCGCGCTACGAGCATGCCCTGGTCCACAACGAAGTGGAGGTGCTCGATGCGCTGTTCTTCCACAGCCCGCACACCGTGCGCTACGGCGCCACGGAATGCCTCTACGGCATTGATGCAATCCGCGCCTTCCGCAGCGGCCGTCCGGCGGCCGGCCTGGCGCGAACGCTGCGCAACACCACCCTCACCACCTACGGGCGCGACTTTGCCACCGCCAGCACCGAGTTCACGCGCGAAGGCAGCGCGCGCACGGGCCGCCAGCAGCAGACCTGGGTGCGCATGCCCGGCCAGGGCTGGTGCGTGGTGGCGGCCCACGTGTCATTGATGGACTAGCATTCGCTCCAAGAAGAACCAACCCCAGGAGACATTTCCGATGTTGCACAGCCTGCAAAGCCGCGGTGGCATGGTCACCGCCCCCCACCACCTGGCCGCACAGGCCGGCGCCGCCGTGCTGCGCGAAGGCGGCAATGCGGTGGAGGCCATGGTCGCGGCAGCCGCCGCCATCGCCGTGGTCTACCCGCACATGAACGGCCTGGGTGGCGATGGCTTCTGGCTCATCCACACGCCCGGCACGGCGGCCCCGGTGGCGGTGCGCGCCTGCGGTGGCGCGGCCCAGGCGGCGGATGCCGCCTTCTACCAGGCGCACGGCGACGCGGCCATCCCCACGCGCGGGCCGCGCGCGGCGCTCACCGTGGCCGGGGCCATCGGCGGCTGGGCCGAGGCGCTGGAAGTGGCCCGCGCCTGGGGCGGCAAGCCCCTGCCGCTGGCACGCCTGCTCGAAGACGCCATCCGCCATGCGCGCGAGGGCGTGCCCATCACCACCTCGCAGGTCGAACTGACCCGCGCCAAGTGGGCCGAGTTGGAGCATGTGCCCGGTTTCGCCGCCGCTTTCGCGCCCGAGGGGCAACCGCACCGGGGTGATACCTTGCGCCAGCCGCGCACCGCAGCCACGCTGCAGCGCCTGGCCGAGGCCGGGCTGCACGACTTCTATCGCGGCGACCTGGCGCGCAGCATGGCGCGCGACCTGCAGGCCCTGGGCAGCCCGCTGGCGCTGGCCGACCTGGAGGGCTGGCACGCCCAGCAGGTGGCACCGCTGTCGGTGCAGTTGTCGGCCGGCCGCGTCTTCAACCAGCCGCCGCCCACGCAGGGCGTCTCGTCGCTGGCCATCCTGGGCCTGTTCGACCGCCTGGGAGTGGGCCAGGCCGAGGGCTTCGACCATGTGCACGGCCTGGTCGAATCCACCAAGCGCGCCTTTGCCTGGCGCAACAAGCACGTGGGCGACCCGGCGTACATGCGCGCCGACCCGGCGGCCTTCCTGCAGGCCGATTCGCTCGACGCCGAGGGCGCACGCATCGACAAGGCCCGCGCCGCGCCCTGGCCCGAGCCCACGGAGCCCGGCGACACGGTGTGGATGGGCGCCGCCGATGCCCAGGGCAACGTGGTCAGCTACATCCAGAGCATCTATTGGGAGTTCGGCAGCGGCATCGTGCTGCCCGAGACGGGGCTGCACTGGCAGAACCGCGGCGCCTCGTTCACGCTGGGCGCGGGGCCCAACCAGCTCGCACCCGGGCGCCTGCCGTTCCACACCCTCAATCCGGCGCTGGCGCACCTCAAGGATGGGCGCGTGCTGGCCTACGGCACCATGGGCGGCGAAGGCCAGCCGCAGACCCAGGCGGCGGTGTTCACGCGCCATGTGCTCTTCGGCCAGGACATGCAGGCCGCAGTGACCGCGCCACGCTGGCTGCTGGGCCGCACCTGGGGGGACAACTCCACCAACCTCAAGCTCGAATCGCGCGCCGACCCGGCCCTGGTGGAGCGGCTGCGCGCCGCCGGCCACGACGTGCAGATGGTGGGTGCCTTCGAGGACATGATGGGCCATGCCGGGGCGGTGGCGTTCCACCCCGATGGGCGCATCGAGGGCGCGACCGATCCGCGCGCCGACGGGGTCTGCGCGGCCGTTTAGGCCGTATTGCCTCAGCGCGGCGCCAGGATCGCCATAGTGATGCGCGACACGCAGGTCATCTCGCCCGCGTCGTTGACCATGTCGATCTGCCACACATGCGTGGTGCGGCCGATGTGCACCGGGCGGGCCGTGCCCGTCACCCAGCCGCTCTGGGTGGAGCGCAGGTGGTTGGCGTTGATATCCAGGCCCACGGCGCGGTAGCCCTCGGGGCAGGAGTGGGCGGCGCCCACCGAGCCCAGGGTTTCGGCCAGCACCACGCTCACGCCGCCGTGCAGCAGGCCGTAGGGCTGGTGGGTGCGCTCGTCCACGGGCACGCGGCCGCGCACGAAGTCGTCGCCGACTTCCAGGAACTCGATGCCCAGGTGCGGCACAGCCGTGCGCAGGCTGTGGTGGGTGAGCGATTCGACGGTGATGGGTTTCTTCCAGATGGCAGGCATCGTTGATCTCTTCTCTCGCAGAGGGCGCCGTCAGGCGCCTGTCGGGTTGGCAACACGCCATTGTGCTTCGGTTCGGCGACCTGGGCCGCGGGTTGCGTCGCCTGCGGGTCCGCCCGCCAGCGCGCTACCATGGCTGTATACCCGCCGGCTTTCCACCCGCCCCATGCAGCACCTGCCCTCTTGCCCCTCCTGCCGCCAGCCCATGGAAGCGCACCAGTTCGCCACGAACCAGGGGGGCATGCAGACGCTCGACCTGTGCTTTGCCTGCCAGGGCATCTGGTTCGACCGCCACGAGAACCTCAAGCTCGCGCCTGCGGCGGTAGTGGAGCTGTTCAGACTGCTGCACGAGCACCGCACGGACGAGCGGCGCCCGTTGCAGAACAGCCTGGCCTGCCCGCGCTGCGTGCGCCCGCTGGCGCACGGTTTCGACCTGGTGCGCAGCGGCCGCTATGTGCTCTACCGCTGCGCCAGCCAGCATGGCCGCTTCAGCACCTTTTCGTCCTTCATGGTGGAGAAGGGCTTCGTGCGCCACATGACCAAGCCCGAAGTGGCCGACCTCGCCAAGCGCGTGGGTGCCATCTACTGCACGGGCTGCGGCTCGCCGGTGGACATTCGCAAGGACCACGCCTGCCCCTACTGCCGCGCTGCGTTCTCGCTGATCGACCCCGAGGCCGTGCAACGCGCGCTGGAGAGCTATGCCCAGGCCGGTCAGCGCGCCGCCCAACTGCACCCGCCCCAGCGCACCGACCTGGCCGACGCACTGGTGTCGCTGGAGCGTGACCGCACGCGCGCCGAGCGCGAGCGGCAGAAAGAGCGCTTCACCAGCGGCGATGCGTCCGACGCGAGTGTCACTGGCGATCTGCTCGTCGCCGGGGTGGCCCTCGTCTGGGGCATGCTGAGT
>NZ_LMIH01000006.1:23747-76118 GCF_001428645.1 Acidovorax sp. Root217 | reverse complement strand
GTCGTACTGCTCGTACTGCCTGCGACGCAGCGCCTAGCCAGAACCGCTTCGCTGAGTTTTGTTGGCCGCTCTTAGGCCAGGCTTTTCAGTCCCAGGGCCGCAGCGCGGTCCGGTGCGGCGCGGGAGCGAGCGCGCCCATGCGCCCGGTGAGCTGCCCCACGATGGCCGCCTGCAGCGGCGGCAGGCGCCGAGCCAGCTGCAGCACGCCCTGGCGCAGCAGGCGGGGCAAGGGCCGGGCGTCGGTGTACAGCCGCACGATGGCATTCGTGCCCTGGTACATCGGCCAGGCATGGCGGTGGTGGGCGCTGGCATAGCGGGCCAGGGCAGCCCCGTGGCCCGGGTCGTGGCCCAGGTGGCGGCCTGCGACCAGAGCGCCGACCAGACGCTCCACGCCCGCAAGCCCGAGGTTGAAGCCATGGGCCGTCACCGGGTGCATGCCCACGGCCGCATCGCCCAGCAGCGCGCAGCGCGGCCCGGCAAAGCGCCGGGCATACACGCCGACCAGCGGGTAGGCATGGCGCTGGCCCTCCAGTGCCATCGGTCCCAGCCGTTGGTTGAACTGGGCCTGCACCTGCACGGCAAAGGCCTCGGGCGACAAGGCCATCAGGGCCGCTGCATCGGCGGCCCCGGCCGTGACCACCACCGAGCACACGGGCTGGCCATCCGGGGCGTCGGGCAGGGGCAGGATGGCCAGCGTGCGCTCGTAGCCAAAGCATTCGTGGGCCGTGCCGCCATGGGGCAGGGCATGGCGCATGCGGCAGACGATGACCGTGCGGCCGAAGTCGGTGATGTCCGCGCCGATGCCCAGCAGGCGGCGCGTGGCCGAAAAGCGGCTGTCGGCCGCCACCAGCAGGGGTGCGCGCAGCTGCAGCGTTTGCGAGGCGCCGGTGCCCTCGGCCGGGGCCAGCGTGCAGTCGAGTTCGGCATGGTCGGCATCGGTGGCGACCCGGTGCACCTGCGCGCCGCTGAGGATGCGCACGCCCGCCGTGCGCGCCGCCACCGCATGGGCCGTGCGCCGCAGCGCGTGGTTGGAGACGATGGCACCCAGTGCCTGCGTGCTGCCGGTGTACAGCCGCAGGGGGCCGTGGCTACCCAGGGGGCCATCGTGCACCTGGGCCTCGCGGATCTCCCCGCGCTCATGCGCCTGCAGGCCGGCCCAGGTGCCCAGGCGCTGCAGGGTGGCCACGCTGGGGTGGGTGAGCGCGATCTCGCGGCCATCGAGTGCTGGGTCGGCCAGCGCCGCCTCGGGCTGCTGCTCCACCACCGTGGTGCTGAAGCCGGCCTGCGCCAGGGCAATGGCGAGCGAAAGCCCGGCGGGGCCGCCGCCCACGATGAGAACGTCACTTCGGGAAGAAGCCATGGCAAGAGGGTATGGGCGCACCCGCTGTGGGTGCGTGCCCATTGTGCTGCCCCCGTGCCAGCAGGGGCTTTGCCGTAGGTCAAGCCTTGCGCGACTTGCCGGATGCCTTGGCCGGCTTTTTCTTCTTGCCAGCACCCGATTTGCCACCGCCGTGCAGGTGCAGCACCCAGGTCACCGCCAGCCATAGGTAGGACAGCGGCACGGAATACGCCGCCACGGCAGCCATGGACAGTGGCGGTGCCGTGATGGAGCGCGGGTTGGCGATGGTCTGCAGCAGCTGGCGCGTGCCGTCGCCCAGCACCGGCGTGCCCTGCACACCGCCCGTGCGCGACATGCGTGCCGCCATGAAGAGCATGAACTCCATGAGCAGCGCGCCGATCAGGAAACAGGCCACCAGGCCCAGCAGTTGCGCAAAGGCCCGTCGGTCGCCCTTGGCCAGGAAGAAGAGGGCGGACAGCACGACCAGGGCGAGCAACACCCAGACCAGGATGGGCCAGGCAGACATGAGCAGGGACATCGGGAATTCGGGTCGGCAGGAACAGGCTGCCGATCATAGGCCTGCAGGCCGGGTCCTATCGGTTTTTCATGGTGCGTCGTATAACCCGCAACGCACGGTACTGGCGTGGCCAAGGCCAGCGCCCCCGCGCAAGGGCCGCCCCGCCGCGGAGGCGGCGTATCCAGCGCTTGCGCTGGGGGCGTCCCCCTTTCAGGGGGAAGGCGCGAAGCGACTCAGGGGGTCTTCCGTATGAAATCCGCCACGGCGCGCAGCACGGCCTCGTCCTGCAGCAGCTTGCGGTGGCCCAGCCCGTCGGTGGCCAGCAGCTGCGCGCCCGCGATGTGGTCGCGGTAGGCCTCGCCATCGGCAAAGCGGTTGATGCGGTCGCCCCGGTCGTGCACGACCAGCGTGGGCAGGGCGATGCGTGGCCCCACGGCCTGGGGTTCGAACTGGGGCATGAGGATGCCTTCGCGCGCCTCGATGTGCCGCTCCATGGCGGCGCGCGTGGTCTCGGTCAGGCCGAACACCTGCGCGAACAGCCGGGTGTACTCGCGCGGCGATGCCGGCGGTGCCAGCAGCACCAGGCGGGCGGCGGGCAGGCCCCGGCTCGCCGCATGGGCCGCTGCGTTCGCCGCCAGCGAGTGCGCCACGACGGCGGCCAGCGTGTCGCCCCGGGCCTGCAGGCGCGCCGTGGCGTACTCGATGGCGCGGGCAAACTGCGGCAGGTTGCTCACCCGCCCCCGGCTGCCGCCGTGGGCGGGCAGGTCCACCAGCACGGGGCGCATGCCGCGCGCAACCAGGGCCTCGGCCAGGGCCAGCATGTGCCGCGCGTGCCCGCCCCAGCCGTGGGACAGCAACACCACCGGGCCATCGGCGGGCAGGTCGCTGCGGGTGTAGAGCGTGATCTCCGCATCCTCGAAAGGCCAGCGCTCTGCTTGCCAGCCTGCGGCGGGCGGGGCCCGGTGGCCGCTCTTGCGCAAGGGCAGGGGTGTGCCGAAGAGGCGGTAGGCGCTGCGCACGGCAAGCCGGGGCCACAGGCGCTGCGCCGTGCCCAGTGCCAGGCGCACCAGGCGCATGCCGGCATGCGCGCCGTAGAAGTTCGAGGTGGCCTGCAGGGCAGTGGATTGGCTCATGGTGGGGCTCCGGGACAAGTGGAAGGGGTGGGCGGCCGGCGCCGGGTCAGTAGAAGACCCAGTCGCGGTTGTTGCGCGGAAGGCCGTCAAGTGCCCTGCGCAGCGCATGGATAGCGCCCGCGATGGCGGCGATTGCCGCAATGCCACAAAGGATCAGCATGGGGATTTCCTTTCTTCGCACGGTTGTGCGAAATTTGGACGAACAAATAGCAAAGGTTTCCACGGCATGCACCGGGGTGTCAGGCGGTCTGGTAACTCTTGACGAGGCGCGCCCAGGACGCCTCGGTGCGGTGCGGTGCCTGGGGATCGCGCAGGAAGCGGACGTCGTGCAACAGGCCCATCAGCATGGAGTAGATCTCCGCGACCAGTTGGTCGGCCGGGGTGCCGGCAGGCAGGTGCCCGGCCTCGATGGCCTGCAGCACGGTGCGGCGCAGCGCGGCGCGCCAGCGCGTGATTTCGGTGTGCAGCAGGTCCCGGAGCTCGCCGCTGCGGTCGTCGAGTTCGAAGGCGCCGGCGATGTAGATGCAGCCCGTGAAGGCCTCCACATCGCGCGTGCGGGCGATCCAGCGGCGCACGATCTCGTTCAGGCGGGGCAGGCCCTTGGGCTGCTGCATGGCGGGCACGAACACCTGGGCCAGGAAGCTGCGGCCGTACTCTTCGATCACGGCCTTCTGCAGCGCCTCCCGCGAACCAGCACGTGAGAAGACGCCGCTCTTGGACAGGCCCACCCGGTCGGCCACGGCCTGCAGGGTGATGGATTCGAGCCCGTCGGCCGCAGCCACATCCAGCGCGGCGCCAATGATGGCGGCGCGCGTGAGCTCGGCTTTCTGAGTCTTGGCGTCCATGGTTGAAATTTAGCACAACTGTGCTAAAAACAAAACAGCCTGTTCCTGCATGGCCCTTCCGGCAGCGAGAGTTTTTCCTACGGCGACTGGCGGCCATGGGCAGTAGAGTGGGCCCTTTGTAACCGCCAAAGGACCAACCATGCGCGTGGACATCTATCGTCGGGCCGAAGCCGAGGGCCGTTTTACCCACCTTGCCGTGCCGGAAGGAAGGCGCATCCCGGAGGAAGCGACCAACACCGACTGGGACACGGAGGTGAAAGGCCAGGACCTGGACGAAGAAGCCGAGCGCTGGGAGCACTACGGCATCGTCAAGCCCGGCGCCCAATTCAAGGAAAAAGGCTACGCCATCACGGGCCTGCACGAGCCGGAAGGCGACTGATATCGGCTCTTGCGCAGCTGGTTGCCCGTGCAGGTTTGACAGGACTGCCGCAGCAGCGCACGGCCCTTCTGGGGCGTGACCGGGAGCGGGTGTCAATCCGGAGACGATGCGCCGTGGCACGCAGGGGCCAGCGCTGGTACGCTGCGTCGCCATGGAGACAAAAAATATCCCCCCTTTCATTCCGCAGATCCGCCTGTACCAGGACTGGCTGCGCGACCAGCGCGGCCTGGCCTTCGACAGCTACGACGCGCTGTGGCGCTGGTCCACCACCGAGCTCGATGCCTTCTGGCACAGCGTCTGGGACTACTTCGAGATCGAATCGCCCGCCCCGCCCACCGTGGCGTTGGCACGCAACACCATGCCGGGGGCCGAATGGTTCCCAGGCGTGCGGCTCAACTACGCACGCCAGGCGCTGCGCCATGTGCAGGCGGCCCATGCCGCCGGCCTGCCGGCCATCGTCAGCCGCAACGAGAAAGGCCAGCACCGCGAGCTGGCCTGGCCCGAGCTGCGCCGCCAGGTGGCCTCGCTGGCGCTGCACCTCAAGGCCCACGGCGTGCAACCGGGCGACCGCGTGGCCGCCTACCTGCCCAACATCCCCGAGGCCATGGTGGCCCTGCTGGCCACGGTGAGCATCGGTGCCGTCTGGAGCATCTGTGCGCCCGACATGGGCACCAACGCCGTGCTCGACCGCTTTCGCCAGATCGAGCCCAAGGTGCTGATCGGCGTGGACGGCATCACCTATGGCGCCCGCGACCACGACCGCACCGGCGTGCTCACCGAGCTGCGCGCGGCCCTGCCCAGCGTGCAGCACGCCGTCCTGGTGCCCAACCTCGACGCCGGTGCCACGCTGCCCGGCTGGTCCGACTGGGCGGCTGATGTGGCCGCCAGCGGCGCGGCGGTCGATGCCTTCGAGCCCGAATGGATGCCGTTCGACCACCCGCTGTGGATCGTCTACTCCAGCGGCACCACCGGCCTGCCCAAGCCCATCGTGCACGGTCACGGCGGCATGGTGCTGGTGGCGCTGCAGCTCAAGGTGCTGCACAACGACATCGGCTGCAGCTACGAGGCCAACAGCTTCGGCGAGCGCTACCACTGGTACAGCTCCACCGGCTGGGTGATGTGGAACGCCCAGGCCAGCGGCCTGCTCTCAGGCACCACCTGCGTCATCTACGACGGCAACCCGGGCGGCAGCAAGGACCAACCCGACTGGGGCACGCTGTGGCGCTTTGCGGCCGAGACGGGGGTGACCTTCTTCGGCGCGGGCGCGGCCTTCTTCGCCAACTGCATGAAGTCGGGGCTCGCGCTGGCCGACTGTGGCGACCTCTCGCGCGTGCGGGCCCTGGGCACCACGGGCTCCCCGCTCTCGCCCGAGGTGCAGGCCTGGGGCACGGCGCAGTTCGCGCGCATCGGCACGCCGGACATCTGGTGGAACAACATTTCGGGCGGCACGGATTTTTGCGGTGCCTTCATCGGCGGCCACCGCGAGATGCCCCAGGTGCCCGGCGAAATGCAGTGCCGCATGCTGGGCGCCGCCGTGGAATCGTGGAACGCCCAGGGCGAGCCGGTGAAGGACGAGGTCGGCGAGCTGGTCTGCGTGCAGCCCATCCCTTCCATGCCGCTGTACCTGCTGAACGATCCGAAAGGCGAACGCTACCTCTCAAGCTACTTCGACATGTACCCGCCCGGCCATGGCCGCCGGCCCGGCGGCGGCGACACGGGGCCTGAGGCCGGCGCCGTCTGGCGCCATGGCGACTGGCTCAGGATCGATGGCCGCACGGGCGGCTGCATCATCTACGGTCGATCCGACGCCACCATCAACCGCCACGGCCTGCGCATGGGCACGAGCGAGATCTACAGCGCGGTGGAGGCCCTGCCCGAGGTGCTCGACAGCATGGTGGTCGACCTCGAATACCTGGGCCGCGAAAGCTACATGCCGCTGTTCGTGGTGCTGCGCGAGGGCGTGGCGCTCGACGAGGCCATGCGCCAGCGCCTGAACAACGCCGTGCGCACCGCACTGAGCCCACGCTTCGTGCCCGACGACATCTTCCAGGTGCCCGAGATTCCGCGCACCCTGAGCGGCAAGAAGCAGGAGCTGCCCATCAAGAAACTCCTGCTGGGCCAGCCCATCGAGAAGGTCGTCAACAAGGACGCCATGGCCAACCCGGGTTGCCTGGACTGGTATGTGGCGTTTGCCAACCAGCGAGCCGCGGGCGCGACCTAGGGGTAGGGGAAGCCAGCCTCTGAGGAGGCACGGCGCAGGCCAGTGCCCCCGTGCGAGGGCCGCCCCGCCGCACCGGGGGGCGTCCCCCTTTCAGGGGGGATGCTGCGAAGCAGCTCAGGGGGTCAGTCGAGCTTTGCGCCCGACTGCTTGATCAAACGCTCCCACACCGGCCGCTCCTTCATGTACGCGGCCTTGAACTCGGCTGGCGAGCTGGCCTTGGCCTCGAAGCCCATGCCCGCGATGCGCTGTGCCACGTCGGGCAGCTGCACGGCCTTGCGCACTTCGGCTGCCAGGCGTTCCAGGATCGCCGGTGGCGTGTTCGCCGGCGCGGCAAAGGCCAGCCAGCCGGCCACGCGGTAGGCCTCGTCGGTCATGCCCTGCTCGGCCAGCGTGGGCACGTTGGGCAGGATGCCCATGCGCCGCTCGCCTGTCACGCCCAGCGCCTTGAGCTTGCCGGCGTCGATGTGCGCCTTGGCCACCAGGGCGCTGGCGTAGGCCATCTGGATCTGGCCGCCGATCAGGTCCTGCACCATGGGCGCCTCGCCCCGGTAGGCCACGTGGCTCATGTCGGCGTTCTGGGTCAGGCTCATGTAGGCGCCGGCCAGATGCGGGTAGGCGCCCGTGCCGTAGGAGCCATAGGCCACCTTACCCTTGTTGGCGGCGGCGTACTTGAGCAGTTCGGGGCCGGTGCTGACCGGTACGCTGGGGTGGGTGACCAGCACCAGCGGGGCGATGGCGATCTGGTAGATCAGCGCCAGGTCGCGCTGCGGGTCATAAGGCAGCTTTTCGTAGAGGAACTGGTTGGTGAGCAGCGAATTGCTCAGGCCCAGCACGATGGTGTAGCCATCGGGCGCGGCCTTGGCGACAGCATCGGTGCCGATGATGCCGGCCGCGCCCGGCTTGTTGTCGATGACCAGGGGCTGGCCCAGGCCGACTGCCATCTTCTCGGCGAGCACACGGGCCAGCACGTCGGTGGCGCCGCCCGGGGCAAAGGGCACGATCACCTTGATGGGTTTGGTGGGGTAGGCCGGCTGCTGGGCCAGCGCGGCCGTGCCAGCGAGGGTGCCGAGGGCCAGGGCGGCTGCGCCGAGCCAGGTGCGCCGCTGGAGGGTGGAAGGGGAAATGGGCATGGTGTCTTGTCTCCTGGAATCGTTATCGGTGGTCGCTCGGTGAAAAAATCTCAGGCCCCGGGTGGTGACAGCGCTACCTGCACCTTGACGGGCAGGGGCTCCAGCACCTGGCGCAGGCGTTCGCACAGTGCCTGTGCATTCAGGCCTGCCGTGGCGGCATCGACGGTGACACGCACGGCGCTCTCGCCCTCGGCCTGTACGGCGGGGCGCCCGGTCACGGCAAGCTCGGTGCACACGCCGTCGACCAGCGCCTGCACGGTCTGGCAGGCGGCCTGCAGGCGCAGGGCGGGCTTGTAGATCTTGCCCACGTTGGTCACGGGCATGGTGTCCAGCACAGTGATGCGGCGCGGCCGGGCCACGGCCTCGTCCACGCCTGCACTGGCGAAGTCGAGCAGCTCGGCCTCGCTGGCCTGCTGGCCCGGCACCAGCGTGGCGAACACCACGGGCAGCTCGCCCGCATAGGCATCGGGCGCACCCACGGCAGCGCACAGTTGCACGGCGGGGTGGGCGCCCAGGGCGTCTTCGATCACCTTCGGGTCGATGTTGTGGCCGCTGCGGATGATGAGGTCCTTGGAGCGCCCGCTCAGGTGCAGCCGGCCATCGGCATCGACGAACCCCAGGTCGCCCGTGGCCAGCCAGCCGTCGGCGGTGAAGGCCCTGGCCGTGTCGGCCGCATCGAGAAACCCCGAGAACAGGTTGGGCGAGTGAAACAGCACCATGCCCGGCTGGCCGGGTGGCATCTCCTGGTCCGAGGCATTGCCCTGCGCATCCAGCGCCACGATGCGCAGCCGCACGTACGGCAGGCGCCAGCCCACGCAGCCCGCAGGCGCGTTCAAGCCCGGCGGCGTGATGGTGGAGATGCCCGCCATCTCCGTCATGCCCAGGCTCTCGTGCACATGCAGGCCAAAGAGGCGCGTAAAGCGCGCCGCGAGCTCGGGCGCCAGCACCGCCGCACCGGTGCGGCAGTAGCGCAGGGTCGAAATGTCGGCGCCGTCCAGTGGCACATTGGCCAGCGCGGCCAGCACCGTGGGCACGGCCGACAGGTAGGTGCAGCGGTAGCGCTCGGCCAGGCGCCAGTAGTTGGCGATGACCTGCCGGTTGCGGAACAGCCCGGTGGTGGGGATGATGGTCTCCACCCCGGCCGAGAGCGCGGCCAGCGCGCCGGGCAGCACGCCGGCCACGTGGAACAGCGGGTAGCCGTTGATGCCCGCGTCCTCGGGCCGGATGCCCTGCATCTGCACGCACGCCCAGGCCGTGAACACCTGCGCGCCATGGCTGTGCCGCGCGAGTTTGGGCGCGCCCGTGGTGCCGCCGGTGTGGAAGTAGGCCGCGATGTCGCCGGCCACGATGCGCCGCCCGCTCACCAGCCGGTCATCGGGCTGGGCGCTGCGGCTGGCAAAGTCGATCACGCCCTCGGGCAGGGGGCCGGCCGCGCCTGGGGCCTCGCCGTGCGGCGCCACGCGCAGCACGGTACGCAGCGTGGGCACCTGGCCGAGCAGGCCCATGGCCTTGGTCCAGAAGCCCGAGTCGCCGTCCTCGCCATAGGCGATCAGCACCTTGGCGCGGGCCAGGGTCATCATGGACGCCAGCTTTTCGGGCGTGAGCAGCGGGTTGAGCGGCTGCACGATGCCGGCCGCCTCGCCGCCCCACAGGGCCAGGTGGTATTCCAGGCAGCCGGGCAGCAACACGGCCACGGCGTCGCCGGGCGCAACGCCCAGGTCGTGGAGGAGGTTGGCCGTCTGGTGGATGCCGGCCAGCAACTGCGCGTACGACCAGCGCACGGGTTCGTCCGCCGGGTCGGCCGTGGGCAGAAAGCTCAGCGCCGTCTTGTCGCCAAAGGCATGGGCCGAGTTGCAGAAGATCTCGTAGGTGCTTTGCACCGGCAGCGCCTGGGCCAGCGGCAACGTCTCCAGGCGCTCCACGTCCTGCAGGCTGCGCACGGGGAACGCCGGGGCGAAGGGGGCCGACAAGGGAGGGCGCTTGTGCGGGGTCCCGATGGCAGTCGTCATGCGCAGGCCCCCCGGCCCGCAGCGACAAGGGTGGGGCAGGGCGACTGTGCGCTCCCGGCAGTGTGCATGGTGTTGTCTCCTGGCAAATCGGGTCCATCCTGAAAAACAGGTGGAGAGGCCATTGTTGGTGCGCGCCGATTTTTTGACAATCCTCTAAATACATGGACACTCTGTTCAAAAAAATTTGACAGTCAGAAGGGATGGACTGCGCCCACTTGCGAGGGTGCGCTGGCAGGTGGGCGCGGCGGTGCACACTGCATCCTCGCCCGCGCGGGTCATGTGCCTACAGGAAACGGCGCGCGCAGCCGCCCATAATGTGGCGTCACCACTTCCCCAGGCGCGACCGGAGCGCTCCCGACATGACCACTCCCCAACCCTATCCCAAGCGCTTTTCGATGATCCGCGAGTTCCACCTGGCCGACTGGTTCACGCTGGGCAACGCGGTGTGCGGCGTCGGTGCGCTGTTCTCGGCCATGACCTACCTGGCGACCGGGGATGTGCTGCACGTCTACTTTGCCGCCGCCCTGGTGCTGGCGGCACTGATCTTCGACGTGCTGGACGGCCGCATCGCGCGCTGGCGCCAGAAGAGCTCGGCCATGGGGCGCGAGCTCGACTCACTGGCCGACGTGATCTCGTTCGGCGTGGCGCCCGCCATCATGGCCTATGGCTGCGGCATGCAGGGCCTGTACGACCGCGTGGTGCTGGCCTACTTCGTGGCCTGCGGCGTCTCGCGCCTGGCGCGCTACAACGTCACGGCCGAAACGCTCTCGGGCGACGACGGCAAGGTCCGGTACTTCGAGGGCACGCCCATCCCCACCTCCATCGTGCTGGTGGCCCTGCTGGCCCTGGCCGGCTACATGGGCGCGCTGGGCGAGAACCTGTGGTTCGGCAAGGTGCTGGTCGGCGGTTTCACGCTGCATCCGCTGGTGCTGCTGTTTGCGGTTTCCGGCTCATTGATGATCAGCCGCATCCGTATTCCTAAATTCTGACGCGCAGACCAATTCGACTCGCTTATGGCGAAGAAGTCCGCCAGGGAAAAACCGGTTCAGCAAGCTAGCGACCTGGATGTGGACGGGGATAGACGCGCTTTCAGCACCCGTCTGGCCCTGTACTTGGCAGGCGTCGCAGCGGTGGCCACATTCACTGGGGCGCTGCCGCTGCCTGCGGGCCGTTTCAGGACCCTGGCCGTGCTGAACGGTGGCCCATTGCTGCTCATGCTTGGGGCTCTGGTCTGCGCGGTGCTGGTCTTGGTGTCTGTGGTTGTGCAGGGCCCGGGTCGGCGCAGCGATGCCGTGGAGTACGACGCTTTTCGCTGGCTTATCGTGCGCCTGGGCCTGGCGCTCGCCGCGTCTTCTTTGCTTGCCCACCTCTATCTGGGCGTGCGTGGATAGGGCCGTTTTAGGCTGCAGCCGGCTTGCGATTCACCAGCACGATGCCCGCCGCCACCAAGGCCAGGGCCACCACCAGCCCCGGGGTCACCGGCTCGCCCAGCCACCAGGCGCCGAACAGCAGCGCGAAGACCGGGGTCAGGAACACGAACACCGAGATGCGCGTGGCCGGGTAGTGGGCCAGCATCCACATCCAGGCCAGGTAGCTCACGAAGGCGCCTACCAGGGCCTGCACCAGCAGCGAGCCCCAGGCAAAGGCGCTGAAGTGCCAGGCCCAGGTCTCGCCCAGCGCCAGGGACAGCAGGGGCAGCACGGCGGCGCTCACGCCCACCTGGTAAAAGAGCTGCTTGGCCGGGGCCACGCGCGCCAGCGGCGTGGTGCGGATGACCACCGTGGTCAGCGCCCACATCAGGCCGGCGGCCACGCCCAGCAGGTCGCCTAGCCAGGCCTGGGGCATGGCGGCATTCGCCGATCCGACCATGCCGTCGCCCAGGGCCAGCCCCACGCCCACGAAGGCCGCGGCCAGGCCCAGCCACTGCCAGCCGCGCAGCCGCTCGCCGGGAATGAAGTGCGGCAACAGCAGCGCCACCCAGAACGGTGCGCCGTACAGGAACACCGTGAGCCGCGAGGCGCTGGTGTACTGCAGGCCCACATAGATGCAGGCGAACTCGCCCGCGAACAGGGCCCCGGCCAGCAGCCCGGCGCGCAGGGCGCCTGCGGGTTCACTGCGGCTGGACAGGGGCACGCCGCGCCACAGGCACCATGCGGCCACGGCCAGGGCGGCCAGCACGAAGCGCACGAAGGCCTGGAACACCGGGGCCACCTCGGCCACCGTGGCCTTGACCAGCACCTGCTGGAAGCCCCAGAACATGCAGCAGGCGAGCAACAGGCCGACGGCCAGGGAGTCGAGGTGGGTTTTGCGGGCAATGGACATCGGTCGATTATGGAAGGGGTGCGCCAGCACTGCAGGCCGCTGCCTGGCGCGGGCCTGATACGCTCCGAGACAGGGCATTTGCGGGCCCACGGTACACTTTGCGGCTTCTTTACCTGTTTTTGCGCGCTTCTTCTACCAACCTCCCATTTCATGGCCTTTTCCACGGCGGCCCAGGCCCGCACCCGCTTCGACCTCAAGAGCGCATCGCTGTCCGTCGTGGCCGTGCTGCTCAAGACCACCGATGCCACGCAGTTCGCTGCCGATCTGGTCGAGCGCGTGGCCGACGCCCCGGGCTTTTTCGACAACGATCCGGTGCTGATCGACCTGGCCCTGGTGCGCGAGTCCGAGGAAACCATCGATTTCGCCGCCATCGTCGCCGTGCTGCGCGAACACCGCACCCTGCCCGTGGCCGTGCGCGGTGGCAGCGCCGCCCAGATGGACGCCGCGCGCGCCGTGGGCCTGGCGGCCGTGCCCGATGCGCCCCCGGCCCGTGCCGAGGCGGCCGCAGCCCCCGAACCGGAGCCCGAGGCGCCGGTCCAGGTGCAGGAAGTCATCCGCGAGGTGGTGCACGAGATCGAGGTGGTACGCGAAGTGCCGGTGGCCGGCCCCGGCACCATGGTCATCGACAAGCCGCTGCGCTCGGGCCAGCAGGTCTATGCGCGCGGCGCCGACCTGGTGGTGCTGGCTATGGTCAGCTTTGGCGCCGAGGTGATTGCCGATGGCAACATCCACGTCTACGCCCCGCTGCGCGGGCGCGCCATCGCTGGCGCGCGCGGCAACACCGAAGCACGCATCTTTTCCACCTGCATGGAGCCGCAGCTGGTCTCCATCGCAGGCATCTACCGCACGACGGAGACCGCACTGCCCGACGACGTCGCGGGCAGGCCGGCCCAGGTGCGCCTGGAAGGCGAAAAGCTCTTCATCGAGCCGCTGCGCAATCCCGTTCGTATCAACCCCAGAGAGATTCAATAAACCCATGGCCAAAATCGTCGTCGTGACCTCCGGCAAGGGTGGTGTGGGCAAGACCACCACCAGCGCCAGCTTTGCCTCCGGCCTCGCCATGCGCGGGCACAAGACTGCCGTGATCGACTTTGACGTCGGCCTGCGCAACCTGGACCTGATCATGGGCTGCGAGCGCCGCGTGGTGTACGACCTCATCAACGTGATCCAGGGCGAGGCCAACCTGAACCAGGCCCTCATCAAGGACAAGCAGTGCGATAACCTGTTCGTGCTGGCCGCCAGCCAGACGCGCGACAAGGACGCTCTCAAGCAGGACGGCGTGGAAAAGATCCTCAAGGACCTCGCCGAAATGGGCTTCGAGTACATCGTCTGCGATTCGCCTGCCGGCATCGAAAGCGGCGCCCTCATGGCCATGCACTTCGCCGACGAGGCCTTGCTGGTCACCAACCCCGAAGTCTCTTCGGTGCGCGACTCCGACCGCATCCTGGGCATGCTGGGCAGCAAGACCAAACGCGCCATCGAGGGCGGCGAGCCGATCAAGGAGCATCTGCTCATTACGCGCTACAACCCGAGCCGCGTCGAAGACGGGCAGATGCTCTCGCTCGAAGACATCCAGGACATCCTGCGCATCAAGCTCATCGGCGTGATCCCCGAATCCGAGGTGGTGCTGCAGTCGTCCAACCAGGGCACGCCCGCCATCCATTCGCAGGGCAGCGACGTCTCGGAAGCCTACAAGGACGTGATCGATCGTTTCCTCGGCCAGACCGACAAGCCCCTGCGCTTCATCGACGCGGAGAAGCCCGGCTTCTTCAAACGCCTGTTCGGGAGCAAGTAAGCCATGGCATCCTTCCTTTCCTTTCTTCTTGGTGAAAAGAAGAAGACGGCCAGCGTTGCCAAGGAGCGTCTGCAGATCATCCTGGCGCACGAACGCAACGGCCGCAACGCCTCCGAGCCCGACTACCTGCCCGCGCTGCAGCGCGAACTGGTGGCCGTGATCTCCAAGTACGTGAAGATCAACCCCGAAGACCTCAAGGTGCACCTGGAACGCCAGGACAACCTGGAAGTGCTCGAGGTCAAGATCGAGCTGCCCGACACCGTGCGCTGAGGTCTCGCGCCGCTGTCGTGCGGCGAGCATTCTTGAGGAGGAGATCGGCGCATGCTGTCCCATGTCCATATCGGCGTGAACGATTTCGGGCGCGCCCTGGCCTTCTATGGCCCGGTGCTGGAGCGCCTGGGCCTGGTGCAGCGCTTTTGCGAGCCCGGGGTGCCCTGGGCCGGGTGGCAGATGCCCGGCGTTGCGCGCCCGCTGTTCCTCATCGGCCGCCCGTTCGACGGCCAGGCCGCCAGCCCCGGCAACGGCGCCATGAACGCGCTGCTGGCCATCGACCGCACCACCGTGGACGAAGTCCATGCCCTGGCCTTGCGCCATGGCGGCAGCTGCGAAGGCCCGCCCGGTCTGCGCCCCCAATACCACGCGAATTACTACGGGGCGTATTTCCGCGATCCCGATGGCAACAAGCTGTGCGTGTGCTGCCACGGTGCGGCCTGAACAGCCTTCTGGCCGATTTATTGCTTAATATTAGGGTAATCCCTAATGTGAGGCAGTCCCGTGGACGAATCCTGGAAATCCAGCTGGCAGCGCGCACGCAACCATGAAGGTGTCACGCGCGGGGCGCGGGCCTTCTGCGCGCTGGCCGCCGTGCTGGCCTGGGGCTGGTGGGCCGGCTGGCAGGCCGAGCTGATGCCGGTGCTGCTGGGCGTGATCGCCAGCGCCCTGACAGAAACCGACGACAGCTGGCGTGGCCGCCTGCGCGCGCAGCTGCTGGCGCTGGGCTGCTTTGGCCTGATGGCCCTGGCGGTGTGGGCCACGGTGGCCTGGCCCTGGGCGCTGATGGGGGTGCTGGCGCTGTCGGCCCTGGCCTTCACCCTGCTGGGCGCACTCGGCGAACGCTACCGTGCCATTGCCTTCGGCTCGCTGGTGCTGTTCATCTATGCGGCCCTGGCCGCCCACACCAGCCGTGCCGGGGCCGCGCAGGCGACGCCGCTGATGCTGGCGGGCGCCGCCTGGTATGGCCTGGTGTCGGTGGCCTGGGCCTGGGCCATGCCGCGCGCGCCGGTGCGCTTTCGCCTGGCCCGGCTGTATGCGGTGCTGGGGGAGTACCTGCGCCTGAAGGCCCTGCTGCTGGAGCCCGTGCGCGACGTGGACCTGGAGCGCCGGCGCATGGCGCTGGCCCTGCACAACGGGCGCGTGGTGGACGCCCTCAATGCCGCCAAGGAAAGCCTCATGAGCCGCATGGGTCGGGGCCAGCCACCCGCCTGGCTGCAGACCGCCATGCACCAGTACCTGGCCGCGCAGGACGTGCACGAGCGCGTGAGCTCCTCGCACGAGCACTACGACCTGCTGGCCACGGCGTTCTTCCACAGCGACGTGCTGTACCGCTGCCAGCGCGTGCTCACGCTGCTGGGTGAGCAATCGCTCAAGCTGTCGCTGGCCATCCAGCAGCAATCGCTCCCGCAGCACGGGGGCATGACCTCCCGCGCCATCGAGGACCTGCAGGCCGCCATCGCGCACCAGGATGGCATTGCCGCTGACCTCGTTGGCACGCAGGGGGCGGCCTCCATGGCCCGGCCCCTGCGCTCACTGCATGCCCTGGGCCACAACCTGGCGGCCATGGCCGCGGTGTTCGCGACCGCCCTGGGCGGCGCCGCCGCCGAGGGCGGCGTCGACCACGTCCTGTTCGACCGCGAGCCGCGCAGCCTGGGCGATGCCTGGGGCCGGGTGCGCGCCCAGCTGCATGCGCAGTCGCCCTGGCTGCGGCACAGCGTGCGCCTGGCCCTGTCGCTGCTGGCGGGCTTTGCCCTCATGCAGGCCACCAGCGACCCGCACGGCTACTGGATCCTGCTGACCATCGTCTTCGTGAGCCAGCCGCAGTACGCGGCCACGCAGACGCGGCTCCTGCAGCGCGCCAAGGGCACAGCCATCGGCCTGGCCATGGGCTGGGCGGCGATCCAGCTGTTTCCGGGGGCGCTGGTGCAGGCCGCGCTGCTGGTGTTCGCCGGTGCGGTGTTCTTCGGCGCGCGGCACACCCGCTACGTGCTGGCCACGGCTGCGGTCACCACCTTGCTGCTGCTCGGTTTTCACCAGATGGGCATGGCCCAGGGCGTGATCCTGGCGCGCCTGCTGGACACCGCCGCCGGCTGCCTGATCGCGGCCGCTGCCTCCTGGCTGGTGCTGCCGCACTGGCAGTCGCGCCAGTGGCCGCGGCTGGCGGCCCAGGTGCTGCAGACCCAGGCCCTGTATCTGCGCGCCATCCTGGCGCAGTACCACGGCGGCAAGCGCGACCACCTGGAATATCGCCTGGCGAGGCGCAATGCGCACAATGCCGATGCCGCGCTGTCCAACTCCTACAGCGCCATGCTCAAGGAGCCGCGCAGCGTGCGCGGCAACGTGGAGGTGGTGGCCAACTTCCTGCGCCTGTCGCACACCCAGCTCAATTACCTCTCGGCCCTGGGTGCGCAGCGCGGGGGGGCCGGGGCGGATATGGACGCGGCAGACGAGGAGATGGCCAGCGCCCTGCTGCTGTCGCTGCAGCAACTGGCTGAAAAGCTGGAGCAGGCCCAGCAGGCCAGTGGTGCGCGAACCGGCAAAGCGCCTGCAGCGCCGGCCGTGGCACAGGTGCTGCAGGAGTTCGGCCCCACCGGCAGCGCGCCGCCCCACGCTCCGGCCCGCAGCCTCATGGCCGCTCAGCTGGCGCTGGTGGGCAAGGTCTTCCCGCAATTGCAGGAGCAGGCGCGGCAACTGGTGGAGCCGCCGCACGGCCGGGCCGTGTAGCGTGCAAGCGCCTTGCAGCGTCAGCGCGAATGCTTTGCGAACTTGGCCGCGAAGGCCTGCGCAATGCCCAGCGAGCGCCGGCCGGGCACCAGTGTGGCGCGCTGGCCGGCGGCGATGCTGCCGGGTTCGTCCACCGCCAGGTAGTAGCCGCAGCAGCCCGCCAGCGCCATCGCGCGGCTGGCCTGGGCAAAGCCCATCACCGCGTTGAACTTGAAGCAGGGCTCGCGCGGTGCGGTCACGCGCAGCACGCAATCGGGGAAGTGCAGGGTGTCGCCCACGAAGATCTCGTGCTCCAGCGGCCCGTCCACGGTCAGGTTCTCGCCCGCGAAGCCCGCAGGCAACACTTCATCGAACAGGCTCACACCATGCTCGCGGCGCTGCGCCTGCCAGAACGCGTAGTGTGCGGCGGGGTAGGCATACACGGCCTTGTCCAGGCCGCCATGCACGCTCGGGTCGGACTGCTCGTCGCCCTCAAGGCCCAGGCGGTGCACGGCCACGGGGCCCTCGACCGGGTGCTTGCCGATGGCGGTGAGCACGCTGCGCTCTCCCACCTTCAGGCGCCGGGCACTGCCCGTGTTGATGCTGCGCACCTGCATTCGGCGCTCACCAGCCCCACAGTAGGCGGCCGGCCACCCAACCCCTGGGGCCGCCGTCCTGCTGGACCTTGACCCACTCGCTGCGCCGCTCCAGGGTGCGCAGCACCTCGCCGTTCTCCGCCGTCCCCAGCACCCGGCTGCGCGTGCTCGGGGCACTGCGGATGTTGGCACGGGGGCTCTTGACGATGTGGTGGGGCGTCTTGCCCACCAGAGGGCGGTGGACCCAGCCGGTGTCTCTTTCGAAATCGCGCACCTTCAGCCAGTTGCCGCTGCGCCCGATGACTTCCAGTGGAAAGCCCCGTCCCAGCGTGAACAACGCTGGATGCCGGGTCCCGGCACCAGCGCGCAGGTTGATCTCGGGCTTGGCCACGCTGACCATGTTGCGCGGTGGAGCCGCCTGGGCGGATGTGGCCAGGACCAGGCCGATGAGACAGGAGGCGAGAAGGCGACGGGGCAGTGACATGGGGCTCCAGTGCAGGCAGGGCGGGCCCGGCAGCGCCCTCAGGCATGGGTTGGTGCCTGGTGCGGCCGGAAGCGATCCGGCCATTCTTCCAGCTTCGCCGTGCATGTCAAAACCCCGGCGCATGCCGCAGCGGGATGCGTGGGCTTGTGGCACACCAGCGGTCTACAGCGGATGCTCGGTGTAAAAGCGCCCGCCGTGGTACAGCAGCGGGGGCACACCGGCACGGTGGCTGCAGCGCTCGACCTCGCCCACGAAGATCAGGTGGTCGCCCTCTTCATAGCGGCTGCGGTTGAAGCACTCGAAGCTGGCGGCCGCGCCATCGAGCACCGGGGCGCCGTTGATGCCGGCATGGTGTTCCACGCCCGCCCAGCGGTCGATGCCGCGTGTGGCAAAGCGCTCGGCCAGCGACTTCTGGTCTGCGGCCAGCACGTTGATCGCGTAGTGCGCGCCGTTGGCAAAGGTGGGCATGGTGCTGGCGCCGCGCGACAGGCTCCACAGCACCAGCGGCGGGTCCAGCGAGACAGAGTTGAACGAGCTGGCCGTGAGCCCTACCAGCGTGCCGTCCTCGTTGCGCGCCGTGACGATGGTGACGCCGGTGGCAAACATGCCCAGCGCATCGCGGAACTCGCGGGCGGAGAAGCTCGGGGGCCGGGCAAGGGCAGGGCGGGGCAGGGGGCGGTTCACAAAGGGCAGGCGCAGGGGCCGAAAAAGGGCAGGGGGCCATTATGGGCTGCATGCCACGGCCCTGTTGCGGCCGGGGGCGCTGCAGGTGTCGCGCATGCGGGGCCTGGGGCGTGGATGTCCTGACCGCCGTCCGGGGTTAAAAACACCTCGGCTATCATGAACCGACCCTTGCCATGGCAGGGATTGCGCAGGATACCCATGGCACTTCTCCCCCATTTCTCCACCCTGGGCAGCGGGCATACCGTGCTCATGCTGCACGACGCCGATGGTGGCCACCTGACCTTTGCGCCCCAGGTCGAAGCCCTGGCCAGCCTGGGCTACCGGGCCGTGGCCTGGGACATGCCCGGCTATGGCAACAGCGCCCCCATCGAACCCTATGGCTTCAAGGGCCTGGCCGAAGCCTGCATGGCGCTGATCGATGCGTTGCAGTGCGGCCCCGTCACCTTGGTCGGCCACGGCATGGGCGCCATGGTGGCGCTGGAGGTGGCCGTGCGCCAGAGCGCCCTGGTGCGCCGCATGGTGCTGTGCGCCGGTGGCCCCGCGCTGGATGCGCAGGCGATGGCGGACTGGGTGGAGCCCCGGCTGAAGGCCCTCGATGCCGCACAGGACAGCATGGAATCGCTGGCCCAGGCCGTGGTTCCACAGTTCATCGGCAGCGGCGCGCTGCCCGAAGGCGTGCGCCTGGCCACCCATGCCCTGTCACAGGTGTACCGAGGTTCCTACCGGCGCGCGCTGCAGGCGCTCTCCACCTTCGACCGCAGTGCCGGCGTGCTGGGCCGGCTGCACATGCCGGCGCTGATCATCGGCGGCGCGCAGGACCGCTGCACGCCGCCCGCTGCCCTGCAGGCCCTGGCCCATGTGCTGCCCGATGCGCGCCACCTGAGCCTGCCGCATGCGGGCCACTGGCCGCAACTCGAAGACCCCGACGGTTTTGATGGCGCGCTGGCGGATTTCCTGGCTTCCTCGCGGGTTCTGCATTGACACAAGGCCGTTCGGGTTCTTCCGTTGCGTCGCCCGCACCGGGCTGGTGGGGCCCGGCGCTGGCGGGTACCTTGCTCGTGGCCTTGGCCGCAGGGGGCCTGTGGATGGCGCCGCGCAGCGGGGTGGAGCGTGGAGCGAGCGCCCAGCGGCCCACGCCCGCACAGACGACCCTGGTCACCGCAGCACGGAATGCCGCCAGCCTGCCGGCGGCAGATGCCGTGGTGCCAGCGCCCGTGGTGGCGGCTGCCCCCGTGGCGGCAGAACCCAGCGGACCCAGGGCGTGCGCGCTGTTCCTGCAGCGGCTGCCTTCGGTTTCGCGCACGCAGTGCGAGGAGGCACTGCTCACGCCCAGCGGCTCCGTGTCGGCCCATGGCGTGCCCCTGTTTTGGCGCGACGTGCCTGCGCCGGTGGTGCGGGGTGCTGCCGATGCACCGCTGCGCGTGCTGATTGCCGGCGCCATCCATGGCGATGAACTCACGGCTGCGGCGCTGGCCCTGCGCTGGATCGCCTTCGCCGAGCAGACCGAGCGGCCCGTGCACTGGCGCTTCATCCCGGTGCTCAACCCCGATGGCCTGCTGGCCAAGCCGGCCACGCGCACCAATGGCCGTGGCGTGGACCTGAACCGCAACTTCCCCACCCCCGGCTGGGAGAAGGATGCGCCCCTCTACTGGGACAAGCGCACCAAACGCGACCCTCGGCGCTTCCCCGGCAAGTCACCGCTGTCCGAACCCGAGTCGCAGTTCCTGCACGCGCAGATGGCGGCTTTCCGGCCGCACCTGATCGTAAGCATCCATGCGCCCTACGGCGTGCTCGATTTCGACGGCCCGCTGTCGCCGCCCGAGCGGCTGGGCCGCCTGTGGCTGGACCAGGTGGGCATCTTCCCGGGCTCGCTGGGAAACTACGGCGGTGTGCACCGGGGCATGCCGGTGGTCACCATTGAGCTGCCGCATGCGCTGAACATGCCGGCAGATTCCGAGGTGCGCTCCATGTGGCGCGATCTGCTGCGCTGGATGGGCGAGCACTGGCCCGAGGCTCTGGGCACGGAACCCAGGCCCTGACACAGCTGCCGCCTGGGGGTCAGGACGTGGCCAGCGTGGCCCTGCGCGGCCGCGCCGCTTGCTCGCCCAGAAAGCCGAAGTGCATTGCCGGCTGCTCGCCGCTGATCAGCTCGGCCAGCGCCTTGCCCGAGCCCGCGCCATGCGTCCAGCCCAGCGTGCCGTGGCCGGCGTTCACCCACAGCTTGCCCACGCGGGTGCGGCCGATGAAGGGAATGTTGGTCGGGGTGGCGGGGCGCAGGCCCGTCCAGTACTGCGGGTTGCCGCCCTGTTCGGGCGTGCGTGTGTCGCACACACCGGGCAAAATTTCCTCGATGCGGCGCGACAGCATGTGGCAGCGGGCCTTGGCGACCGGCGAGTCGAGCGACAGGTCGTAGCCGCCCAGCTCGATGGTGCCGGCCACGCGCAGCACATTGCCCAGGCGGCTCATGGCGATCTTGCGGCCGTCGTCGATGGTGGAAACCGAGGGCGCCGCCTCGGGGCGCAGCAGCGGGAAGGTCGCGCTGTAGCCCTTGCCGGGGTAGATCGGCAGGTCCACGCCCACCGTGCGCAGCAGCGGCGCACTGTAGGAGCCGCAGGCCACCACGACCGCATCGGCCTGGAGCAGGAAGTCCTTCTTGAGGCCATTCGCGCCACTGCGGGCCATGACGGCCACCGAATCGATGGTGTCGCCGATCTTGTTCAGGCGCAGCACGTCGTGCCCGTACAGGAACTGCACGCCGCGCTCCGCGCAGCGTTTGGCCAGGGCCTGGGTGAACACCCGGGCGTCGCCGCTCTCGTCGGTGCTGGTATAGGTGCCGCCGGTGATGTGATCGCCATAGGCCTTGAATGCCGGCTCAATCTGCAGCAGCTCTTCCTTGCTCACCAGGCGACGCTGCACACCATGCTTGCGCATCAGCTCCACCGCGTGGCCGGCATCGTCGAAGGATTTTTGGTCGGTGTAGAAGTGGGCAATGCCGCGTTCGAGCCGGTTGTAGTCGATGCCGGTGGTGGCCACCAGGTCCTTGAGCGCGGCATGGCTGTAGGCGCCCAGCGCCACGATCTGCTGCACATTGCGCTCGAAGGCCCTGTCATTGCACTGGGCCAGGAACTTCAGGCCCCAGCGCCACTGCTCCCAGTCGAGCTGGGGGCGGAACAGCAGCGGCGCCTCCTTGTCGAACATCCACTTGAGCGCTTTCAGCGGTGCATCGCGGTTGGCCCAGGGCTCGCAGTAGCTCACCGAGATCTGGCCGGCGTTGGCGAAACTGGTCTCCAGCGCCGCATCGGGCTGGCGGTCGACCACGACGACCTCGTGGCCGCGCTCCAACAGGTGCCACGCGGTGCTGATGCCGATGATGCCGGCGCCCAGGATGATGGTTTTCATGGATGGCAGTGTGATCCACATTGCGTTCTACTAAAAGCAAAATTAAACTCAATCCAAACGCATCAGTCTGTCTAATGCAAGCAGTGCCCACAAGGCCACCCTTGCACCCGTTTGCCGAGATCCCAGCCATGAGCACCTACGACCCCGCCGCCCTCGAATGCCTTGCCGCCATCGTCGAAGAGGGCGGTTTCGAGCGCGCCGCCCAGCGCCTGAACGTCACGCAGTCGGCTGTCTCCCAGCGCCTGCGTGCGCTGGAGGCCCAGGTGGGCTCGGTGCTCATCGTGCGCAGCCGGCCGCTGCGGCCGACCTCGGCGGGGCAGTTGCTGCTCAAGCACACCAAGCAGATGCGCCTCTTGCGCGCCGACCTGGAGCGCGACCTGCAGGAGCTGGCCCCCAGCGCCCCCGGCGCCACGCGCGAGGACGAGCGCATCTCGATCGCCATCAATGCCGACAGCATCGCCACCTGGGCCATGGGCGCGCTGCACGAGCTGGTGGGCCAGCGCCTGCCGCTGGAAATCATCGTCGACGACCAGGACTTCACGCAGGAGTGGCTGCGCTCGGGCCAGGTGCTGGGCTGCGTCACCACCCTCAAGCAGGCGCTGCGCGGCTGCAAGATGGTGCCGCTCGGTGCCATGCGCTACGTGGCCGTGGCGTCCGCCGCGTTTGCCGAGAAGCATCTGCCCCATGGGCTTACGCCGCACAATTTCCGCGAGGTGTCCTTTCTGTCGTTCAACCGCAAGGACGACATGGCGGCCGAGTTCGTGGCGCGCACCTTCGGGCTCAAGCGCGTGGCGCTCAACCACCTGTTCGTGCCCAGCACCGAGGGCCAGATGCGCGCCGTCGCCGCTGGCTGGGCCGTGGGTGTGGTGCCCGAGTTGCTTGCGCGCGGGCCCATTGCAGACGGCAGCATGGTCGACCTCGCTCCCGGCCATGCCCTGCCCATCCAGCTGTACTGGCACTGCTGGAACCTGGAGTCGGTGGTGCTCGATGCCCTGACCGCCGCGCTCACGGCCACGGCTGCAAAAACGCTGACCCAGCCGTGAACTACAAGCCCGGGGCTGTAAAAGCAGTCAACAGGGGGTAACCCGCACGAAATGGCACTCCCCGCAGTGGGGCGGCACGATTCCTGCAGACTAAAACGTGAACGGCGTAGTTGTATTGCAACTTTGTCATTTATTTTTTTACTGCAATGTATAAGATGGGGTCCATGTCCACCACCACGCTACAACCCAAAGTGTCCTTCAAGGAGCAGATGCATCAGGCTCGGGAGGGCGCGATCCTCCAGTCGGCCTGTCGCCTGCTGGGTGAAAAGGCCTTCGACGCCATGACCATGGACGATGTCGCCAATGCGGTGGGCATCGCCAAGGCCAGCCTGTACAAGCACTTCTGCAGCAAGGAAGAGCTGTGCAGTGCCGCCATGGTGCAGATCCTCGCGCGGGTGCGTACCTACCTGAGCGCGCTTCCGGCCGAGCTGCCAGCGCACGAGAAGCTGCGCGCCCTGGTGCGCTGGTCGCTGGAGCGCCTGCTGACCAACGAAATGCCGCTGCTGCCCAGCCGCAACTCCACGCTGCGCGCCGTGCTCATGGCCGACAAGGATTACCTCGACGGCCTGGTCACCGTGAGCGACCAGATCGGCGAGTGGATCGTGCAAGCCCAGGCGCAGGGCGTGATCAACCCCACGCTGCCCCCGCTGGTGGTGCTGTACACCCTGTATGCACGCGCCTGCGACCCGGTCGTGACCTTCCTGAAAGAAGGCGGCCAGTATTCCGACGCCGAGATCGTGGACCTGGTGCTGCGCACCTGCTTCGATGGGCTGGTCTCGAGGTGAAGTGGTGGTGACTGCACGCGAAAACGCCCGGCATTCCGGGCGTTTTGCATGAGGGGGCGGCGCATGCCGCCGCCAACTCAGCGCACCAGCAACACCGGCACCTTGCAGTGCGCCAGCACCTGCGTCGTGACGGAGCCCATGACCAGGGTAGCGAGCGCACCATGGCCGTGCGAGCCCATCACCAACAGGTCGTATCGGCCGGAGTCCGCCACCTTGGCAATGGTTTCACCGACCTGACCGACCTTGACGATGGTCTTGGCCTGCACGCCCTGGCGGGAGATGAACTTGAGCACCGGGGCCAGGATCTTGTCGGCTTCCTCGGCGTGGTAGGTGTCCACGGCTTCCTTGCCCAGGGCCGAACGGGCGCGGGCGGGCAGGGGCGCCTGCACGGTAAGCACCGTGTAGTTGTGCTTGGGGCCCAGCAGTTCCTCGTGCGCAGCCAGGTAGGCGAGCATTTTCTTGGTAAAGGCGCTGCCGTCGACAGCGAGCAGGATGTTCATGCGAGTTCTCCTTGTTGGAATGGCCAGACCAGAGTGGCCAGGGTAAGGGGCGCCGGCGATTGTTGTCTTGACCTGTGTCAGGTTTTCTTCCTGCGCTGCACGGGTGGGTAGCCCGTGCAGGCCATCATACGGTTACATAGTAACGGGGCCGGAAGGTTTCCTGTTCTCCATTGCGGGCATAACCCAGCGGGTTGGCCACCACCCGGCATGCAAAGGGGCTGCCATCGGCCCGCGTGCCCTGCACCGTGTAGTCGCTCGGCGCATGCAGGTGACCGTGGATCCATACCTGCGCATGGGGCAGCAGCTCATCGAGCACATTGCAAAAGCCGGCCGTACCCGGCACCACGCCGTAGCGCGGGTCGGCGCTGCGCAGGCTCGGCGCAAAGTGGGTGATGGCCACCGTGGTGCCGTCGAAGGGCGTGGCCAGTGCTTCGCGCAGCCACTCTGTGCACACCAGCGCCAGCTCGCGCATGGGCTCGGCCAGGAAGGGCTCGCCGTCCTTGGTGCCGCCGGTCTTGCGCAGGTAGTGGTTGGCCGCGCGAAAGGCCTTTTCGCGCAGCTTCAGGCGCCGGGCGAGATCTGTCACCTGCGCATTGTCCGCCAGCGCGTCGTAGTCCGCCCACAGGGTGGTGGCCACGAAGCGCACGCTGTCCATCACCAGCGTCTCGCGCTCCAGCATGCGGATGCCCAGGCGCTCACAGGTGGCGCGCAGGCGCGCGTGGGCGGTGTCGAAGTCGAGCGCGTCGTACTCATGGTTGCCCGGGACGAACAGCACCGGCGTAGGCCAGCCGGCGAACTGCGGCAGCGGCGAAAAACGCGCCAGGCCAAAGTCCTCGTCCTGCATGCGGCCCCCGTCCTGGTAGGAGCCGATGTCACCGGCCAGCACCAGCAGGTCGCCGCCCGGTGCGGGCTCGGGCATGAAATCGGGGTTGGCTTCGAGGTGCAGGTCGGACAGGATCTGGATTTTCATGGGCTGTGCAGTCTAAGGGGTCTTGCCAGCCGAATGGCCGGGCTCCCCCTGCGGAAACGCGCGCCGTGCCGAACGCGCCAGCGCCGATAGCAGCCAGCCCATGGCCGCCTCCTGCGTGCTGTTGCGGCGCCACAGTGCGTCCACGTGCACGGGCGGCACGTCGAAGGGCAGGTTGCGCTGCACCAGGGCATCCGCGATACCGGTCACCGGTACGAAGTGGCGCGGCAGAACGGTCAGCATGTCCGAACCCGAGACCACGCGGCCCGCTGTGAAGAACTGGTTCACCGTGAGCACCACCCGCCGGCGCCGCCCGAGCGATGCCAGCGCCTCGTCGATGAAGCCGAAGGGCCGGCCCGAAAAGCTCACCAGCATGTGGCGTGCCTCGCAGTAGGCATCCAGCGTGAGGGGCGCATCGGCCAGCGGGTGGCCCTGGCGCATCACGCACATGTATTCGCTGTCGTACAGCCGCCGGCTCTCGAACGACACCATGCCGCCCGACTGCTCGCGCGCAGTGAGGTCGGCCAGCACGGCGGGGAAGTAGCCCACGGCCATGTCGGCTGCCTCTTCCTCCAGCAGCCGGCGCGGGTCGCGCGTCGTCAAGGGCACCACCCGCACCGCGACACCGGGCGCCTCGCTCTCCAGAATCTCCACCAGGCCGGGCACCAGGGTCGCACCCGTGGCATCGGCCATGGCCAGCACGAAGGTGGATTCGGCCGTGGCCGGGTCGAAGCGGCCGGGTGCCAGCGATTCCTGCAACTGCGTGAGCGCATCGCGAATGGGGGGCCACAGGGCCAGTGCCCGGGGCGTGGGCTCCACCCCCTGGCCGCTGCGCACCACCAAGTCGTCGCCGAGCACCTCGCGCAGGCGGCGCATGGCGTTGCTCACGGCTGGCTGGGTCAGCGACAGCTTGTGCGCCGCCTTGGTCAGGCTGCGCTCGGCCATGACCTCGTCAAAGACCCTGAGCAGGTTCAGGTCGAGGGAGCGGAAGTTCAGGCGGCTGGACATGGTTTCAAATCATCACCAATGTGAATACCAATGATTCAACATATAAATTTGAAAGACTAAAGGGTAAACCCTAGTATTGCGACATCGCCCGGCAATGTCGCCAAAAGCGCTCGATAGGGGAACCGAAATGACCAATTTTGTACACGTGGACTATCCAACCGAACACCCTGGCGTGATCCGCGCCGAAAAGGCTGCGGCTGCCCTCAAGGGCATCGCCGCAGGCTTCGACAGTGCCCGTGGCGCTGCCTCCCTGGTGCTGGCCGCCGTGGTCTCCGCCTTGCTGGTGCTGGCCAACCAGGTGGTTGATCGCTGGACCGACGGCCACCTGCTGTCGGCCTGGGTCGTGCTCTGGCTGGTGGCGTTCGCTGCCCTCGCCCTGCTGTCCGCACCGGCCCGCCGTGCCGGTCTGGCCCTGCGCGCCGCTGCTTCCAGCTGGGCCGAAAGCCGCCGCCACGCCGCCGAAGACAGCCGCACTTGGCAGGTCGCTCTGCGCGATCCGCGCATCATGGCCGAACTGAACCATGGGATGAGCGACATCCGCAAGTACTACTGAGTCGGTTAGCTTTTGCGCTGCAAAGCCGTGGCATGCCACGGCTTTTTTGTTGCTGGCGGGGCTGCATCTACAGTACATCACTGCCGTGAATGGCAGTGATTCAAGATATAAACTTGATAACACATGGGGTAAACCCTAAGATTCACTCACTCGCCCGGCAATGTCGCCAAAAGCGCTGATAAAGGGAACCGAAATGACCAATTTTGCACACGTTGACTATCCTACCGAACACTCTGGCGTGATCCGCGCCCAAAACGCTGCCGCTGCCATCAAGGGCATCGCAGCCAGCTTCGACAGCGCCCGTGGCGCGTCCTCCCTGCTGCTGGCAGCCGTCGTCTCCGCCCTGCTGGTGGTCGCCAACCAGGTGATCGACACCTGGAGCGAAGGCCACTTGCTGGCCGCCTGGATGGTGCTGTGGCTGGTGGCATTCGCCGCGCTGGCCCTGCTGTCCGTACCTGCCCGCCGTGCCGCCGCTTCGCTGCGTGCCGGCTTCGCCCGCTGGGTCGAAAGCAATCGCCGGGCGGCCGAAGACCAGCGCACCTGGCAAGTCGCCATCCGCGACCCGCGCATCATGGCCGAGCTGAACCATGCCATGGGTGTGCCCACGTTGAACGACATCCGCGGGTACAACTGAGCGGTCAGCCCGCCGGTCGCCGCGCGCGACCGGTCTGGCTACCCTCGCAATACATTCAAGCCGTGGCCTGTGCCACGGCTTTTTTGTTGCTTCTGGGTTTCTCGCCAACCACCCTGCCAACACTTCGCCAAAGCGCCTGCCGTGAAAAAGCCGCCCGGACCTTGCAGTCGGGGCGGCTTTTTTATGGTGCCGGCAAGCCAGGCACCAGAAATGCCATCAGGCAGCCAGGCGCTTTTCGATGGCAGCCTTGGTGTCCAGCAGGGCTTGGGGCAGGTGGTAGGCCAACTGCTCGAAGTGCGTCGTGTGGAGCTTGAGCTCTTCGGCCCAGGCGGCCTTGTCGATGCTGGTCACGGTGTTGAACTGGGCAGCGCTGAAATCCAGGCCCGTCCAGTTGATCTCGGCGTAGGCAGGGGCCACGCCGAACATGGTCTGCTCGCCCGTGGCCTTGCCTTCCAGGCGGTCGATCATCCACTTGAGCACGCGCATGTTCTCGCCGTAGCCGGGCCAGACGAACTTGCCGGCCTCGTCCTTGCGGAACCAGTTGGTGGTGTAGATGCGGGGCAGGGTGGCGCCCGACGCGGCCAGCTTCTCGCCCAGCGTCAGCCAGTGCTGGAAGTAGTCGCTCATGTTGTAGCCCATGAAGGGCAGCATCGCGAACGGGTCGCGGCGCACCACGCCCTGCTGGCCGGCGGCGGCAGCCGTGGTTTCGGAGCCCATGGTGGCGGCCATGTAGACGCCTTCGGTCCAGTTGCGTGCCTCGGTCACCAGCGGCACCGTGGTCGAACGGCGGCCACCGAAGATGAAGGCGTTGATCTTCACGCCCTTGGGGTCGTCCCAGGCGGGGTCGAGCGCGGGGTTGTTGGTGGCGGCCACGGTGAAGCGGGCGTTGGGGTGGGCGGCCTTGGCGCCGGTCTGTTTGGCGATCTCGGGTGTCCAGTCGTTGCCTTGCCAGTCGATCAGGTGGGCGGGCAGGCCGCCGGTGTCCTTTTCCATGCCTTCCCACCAGACGTCGCCGTCATCGGTCAGGGCGACGTTGGTGAAGATCACGTCCTTGTCCAGGCTGGCCATGCAGTTGGGGTTGGTCAGTGTGTTGGTGCCGGGAGCCACGCCGAAGTAGCCAGCCTCGGGGTTGATGGCACGCAGGCTGCCATCGGCCTGGGGCTTGATCCAGGCGATGTCGTCGCCGATGGTGGTGACCTTCCAGCCGTCGAAGGCATCCGGCGGCACCAGCATCGAGAAATTGGTCTTGCCGCAGGCGCTGGGGAAGGCGGCGGCCACGTGGTACTTCTGGCCTTCGGGGTTGGTCACGCCCAGGATCAGCATGTGCTCGGCCAGCCAACCCTGGTCACGGCCCATGGTGGAGGCGATGCGCAGAGCGAAGCACTTCTTGCCCAGCAGCGCATTGCCGCCGTAGCCCGAGCCGTAGCTCCAGATCTCGCGCGTCTCGGGGTAGTGCACGATGTACTTGGTCTTGTTGCAGGGCCACTTCACGTCGGCCTGGCCGGCGGCCAGGGGGGCGCCCACGGTGTGCACGCAGGGCACGAAATCACCGTCCACGCCCAGCACGTCGTACACAGCCTTGCCCATGCGGGTCATGATCTTCATGTTCACGGCCACATAGGGGCTGTCGGACAGCTCGATGCCCACGTGCGCAATCGGCGAGCCCAGCGGGCCCATGCTGAACGGCACCACGTACATGGTGCGGCCCTTCATGCAGCCATCGAACAGCGGCTGCAGCGTGGTGCGCATCTCGGCCGGCGCCATCCAGTTGTTGGTCGGGCCGGCGTCTTCCTTGGCGGCCGAGCAGATGTAGGTGCGGTCTTCCACGCGGGCCACGTCGGTCGGGTCCGAGCAGGCCAGGAAGCTGCCGGGGCGCTTGGCGGGATTGAGCTTCTGGAAGGTGCCGGCATCGACCAGTTGCTGGCACAGGCGGTCGTACTCTTCCTTGCTGCCATCGCACCAGTAAATGCTGTCGGGCTTGCACAGGGCGGCCATGTCGGCCACCCAGGCGATCAGCCGGGCATTCTTGACGTGCGAGGGGGCGTTGAGATTCAGGCCCTGCATGGTGGGTGCGTTCATCGGGAGCTTCCTAAGTTGAAAAACAGTCTTTTCAAAGGGAGCGTCCCGGGACCCGGGGCGAAAGGCCTGGCGCAGGTGCGGATGCTGAGCGCTGCCTTTGAAAAAACGGCTTTCTTGCTCAGTCGGCGGGCGGGGCGCGGGTCATCCCCACGGGGTGGAGGACGGATTCCACGGATTCCGCGGGTCGGCTGGGATGTCGATTTTATGAATCTACCGCCCGCTTGTCTGTCAGACAGGGTCTAAATCCATGCAAAAATTGCATGGGGTTATGTCTTTCAAATGGGTGCTTCAGGCGCCAGTCGAGCCTACCCAGCGCTCGTAGCCGGCCTTGCGCAGGGCGCAGGCCGGGCAGGTGCCGCAGCCGTAGCCCCAGGCATGGCGCTCGCCGCGCACACCGTGGTAGCAGGTGTGCGATTGCTCCAGCACCACGTCCACCAGCGCCTGCCCGCCCAGGTCCTTCGCCATTTGCCAGGTGTCGGCCTTGTCCAGCCACATCAGCGGGGTCTCGAAGGTGAAGCGCTGGCCCATGCCCAGCGACACGGCCACCTGCAGCGCCTTCAGCGTGTCGTCGCGGCAGTCCGGGTAGCCTGAGAAGTCCGTCTCGCACATGCCGCCCACCAGGGTGTGCAGCCCGCGCCGGTAGCCCACGGCGGCCGCCAGGTTGAAGAACAGCAGGTTGCGCCCGGGCACGAAAGTGTTGGGCAGGCCGGCGGCGGTCATCTGGATCTCGGTCTCGCTGGTCAGCGCCGTGTCGCTGATGCGGCCCAGCACCGCCAGGTCGAGCATGTGGTCCTCGCCGAGCCGGCCAGCCCATTGCGGAAAGCGCTCGCGCACGGCCGCGAGGACGGTCTGGCGGGCCGTGAGCTCGATGTGGTGGCGCTGGCCATAGTCGAAGCCGACGGTCTCGACATGGGCGAAGTGCGTGAGCGCCCAGGCCAGGCAGGTGGTGGAATCCTGTCCACCGGAGAAAAGAACCAATGCGCTTCCGGGTCTCATGGGGCAGCTCCTGGGGGTTGAAGAAAAAAGGACGAAAAAAAGCCCCGCTGCGCGGGGCTGCCATGGACGCGTGTGGGGCGCTCCGTGGCGATCAGGCCATGTTCACGGCGATGAACGCCAGCAAAAACATCATGATGCCGCCCACCACGGGCAGCACGATGGGCATCAGCGGCACCACGTTTTCCACGGCGTCGGCCGGATGCTCTTCAGGGGCGTGGGGGGTATTGTGGTCGGACATGCGGGGCTCCAGATGCTTAAAACTTGCGCAATTCTAGCCGGAGTGGGAGGCAGGACCAACTCCCTCATACGGATTTGCATTTGATCGTATAACTAGGCGGGAGCCGCAGACAGTGCTGTAGCACGGCAAGGCGAACCAACGACGTTATACGGTTGAAGGCAAATCCGTATCAGATCAGCACGGCTTCCATGCCCCCATCGTGCAGGTGTTGCAGCACCTCTTCGATATGGGCCTTGCCCCGCGTCTGCAGCACCAGTTCGATCTCCACATTCTGCGCGGCCAGCATGGTGAAGGCGCGCTGGTGGTGCACCTCCTCGATGTTGGCGCCCGTGTCGGCCACCATGGCCGTGATGCGTGCCAGCACGCCCGGGATGTCGCGCGCACTGACCTTGACGCGTGCCAGCCGGCCCGAGCGCACCATGCCGCGCTCGATGATGGCCGCCAGCAGCAGCGGGTCGATATTGCCCCCGCACAGCACCAGCCCCACCTTCTTGCCCTTGAAGCGCTCGGGGTAGCGCACCAGTGCCGCCAGGCCGGCGGCGCCGGCGCCCTCGACCAGGGTCTTTTCGATCTCCAGCAGCATCAGCACCGCCTGCTCGATGTCGCCTTCGTCCACCAGCACCAGGTCGTCCACCAGGCGCCGGATGATCTCCTGCGTGATCTTGCCGGGCGTGCCCACGGCAATGCCTTCGGCGATGGTCGAGGTGCCTTGCGGGTGCTGCGTGCCCTGGATGGCGTTGACCATGGCCGGGAAGCGCGAGGTCTGCACGCCGATGATCTCGATGTCCGGGCGGATCGCCTTGGCCGCGGTGGCCACGCCCGAGATCAGGCCGCCGCCGCCCACCGCGATCACCAGCGCGTCGAGGTCGGGCACGGCCGCCAGCATCTCCAGCCCCAGCGTGCCCTGGCCGGCAGCCACGGCCTCGTCGTCGTAGGGGTGCACGAAGGTCAGGCTGCGCTGCTCGGCCAGTTGGTAGGCATGGGCGCGCGCTTCTTCGAGCGTGTCGCCGTGCAGCACGACCTCGGCACCGAAGCCGCGCGTGCGCTGCACCTTCACGCCCGGTGTGAAGCGCGGCATCACGATCACCGCATGCAGCCCCAGGCGCTGCGCATGGTAGGCCACCCCCTGGGCATGGTTGCCGGCGCTCATGGCGATCACGCCGCGTGCCTGTTCTTCAGCGCTCAGCTGCACCAGCTTGTTGCAGGCCCCGCGCTCCTTGAAGGAGGCCGTGAACTGCAGGTTCTCGAACTTGAGGAACACCTGGGCGCCCACGATCTGGGAGAGCGTCTTGGACTCGACGCACGGGGTGTCGAGCACATGGCCCCGGACGCGGGCGGCGGCGGCTTGGATGTCGTTAAGGGTCAGCATGGGTGCCATTGTGGCGCCCCGCAGCGCCTTTTGCGACAGGCTCGCTTCTCAGGGCGGTGGAATGCCATGCACGGATTCTTGACTCGGTAACCCCTCGGATCACAGTGTGTTACCGGCCCCACGAGGGGCGGGGTGTACCTTTGCGGGTTTACGGAGGTGCCCGCCATCGCCCGTCCAAAGGCTTTTTTCCATTCGTTGACGCTGTCCGCCATGGCGCTGGTTGTGGGCTCTGCGCATGCTCAGGGCGCCCCGTCACCGCGTCCTGCCTGGCCTGAACTGCTGCAGGCCGAACTCACCCAGGTGGCGGCGCAGAACACCGCCGGCATCGGCGTCTACGTGCGCGATCTGGAGAGCGGAATCGCTGTGTCCCATCGCGGCCAGGAGCGCTGGTACCTGGCCTCCACGGTGAAGGTGCCCGTGGCGCTGGCGGTGCTGCAGGCCGTGGAGCGGGGCGACTTCACGCTGGATACCAGGCTGCGCGTGCGTGCTTCCGACTACGTGGACGGTGCGGGCCATACCAACGCCAAGCCCGTTGGGGCGGCGCTGAGCATCCGCTATCTGCTGGAACAGATGGTCATCTACAGCGACAACACGGCTAGCGACATGCTGATCGGGCTGGTCGGCATCCGTGCCGTGAATGCGCTGGTCGAGCAGCTCGTGCCCCGGGGATTCGAGCGCATCACCAGCCTGGCCGACGTGCGCCGCCACGCCTATGGCTACCTCACGCCGCAGGCATCGCACCTGTCCGGCCATGACTTCCTGGTGATCAAGCAGCAGCGCAGCGATGCGGACCGGGTGCAGGTGCTGTCGCGCCTGCTGAACGTGCCCGCCGCGTCCTTCCTGCTGCCAAGCGTGGGCGATGCCTTCGAGGCCTACTACGCCAGCGGCCTGAACTCGGGCCGGCTGGATGCCTATGCCGACCTCCTGGAGCTGCTGGTCAACGGCAAGGTGCTCCATGCCGCGCACACCCGCTACCTGCTGTCGGTCATGGAGAGGGTGCAGACGGGGGTCCACCGCGTGCAGGCAGGCCTGCCCAAGACGGCTCGCTTTGCGCACAAGACCGGCACGCAAAGGGCGCGCACATGCGACTCCGGATTGGTCACTGTCCCACGCCTGGGCCGCGACCAGCGGGTTATCGTGGTTGCCTGTACGCGTGGAGAGCTGTCCAGCGCGCGTTCAGACCGTGCCCTGCGCGACGTGGGGGCGGCCCTGTGCAACTCTGGCCTGCTGACCGACGGAAGAACCCATGACCCAGAGTGCCCTCCCGTTGCGCGCGTGGTGCACCGCGCTGATCCTGGCGAGCGCTAGCCTGACGGCGCATGGCGCCGCGTGGAGCGACGCGCTGCGCCAGCAGATCGAAAAAATCGACCAGGCCACGCCGGGGCAGCTCGGGGTCTACGTCAAGCGGCTGGACACTGGCGAGGTGCTGTCTTACCAGGCTGACCGGCCCTGGTACCTGGGCTCCTCGGCCAAGCTGCCGGTGGCCATTGCCCTGCTGCAGGAGGTCGAGCAGGGAAAACACAGCCTTGCCGAGCAGGTGACGTTGCAAGACACGGACAAGGTTGACGGCTCGGGCAACGTGGTCTGGAACAAGGCCGGCACCCGCTACCGCTTGGACGCATTGCTCAAGCGCATGCTGATGGAGAGTGACAACACCGCCGCCAACATGCTGATCCGCACCATCGGCGACGACACGCTCAACCGCCGCGCGCGCGACCTGCTCGGTGCCAAGGGGGTCGAGCGCATCACCGATTTCACGCAGGTGCGCTACGACGTGTATGCCGAGTTGCACCCCGGTGCGCGCAAGATGGCCAACATGGACCTGGTGCGGCTGGCTTCCGCACCGATGGGGCCGAAGCGCGTGGATGCGCTGGCGCGCACCATCGACGTGGCCACGACCGACTTGCGCGTGAAGACCATGGACGAGGCCTACGCCCGGTACTACGCGCGCGGGCTCAATTCCGCACCGCTTACGTCCTACGGCGGCATGCTGGAAAAGCTGGTCACCGGCAAGCTGCTCTCGCCCGCGCACCAGCAGCGCCTGTTCACCGACCTGAAGTACGCCACCTACGACGCCTACCGGCTCGAAGCCGGCCTGCCGCGCAGCGAGCGCTTCATCCACAAGACGGGCACCCAGCTGCACCGCGCCTGCCACATGGGCGTGGTCAACCCGCAAGACGGCGGCCGTGCCGCCATCGTGGTGGCCACCTGCGCCGAGGACCTGGACGAGCATGGCGAGGCCGGCAGGGCCTTCGAGCAGATCGGCCGGGCCCTCACGCAGACCTTCTTTCCGGGCAAGAAGCCCGGCCGCTGAAGCCCTACTGCGCGCAGACGCGCAGCACCTCGCTGCCGTAGGCTTCCAGCTTCTTGGCACCCATGCCGCTGATGCCCTGCAGGTCTTCCAGGGTGGCAGGGTTGCGCTCGGCGATGGCCGCCAGGGTGGCGTCGTGGAAGATCACGTAGGCCGGCAGGTTGTGCTCCTTGGCCACCTCGGCGCGCCAGGCCTTGAGGTTGATGAAGCGCACCTGCGCATCGGGCCCCAGGTTGGCGGCGGCGGCCGGTGGCGCGCTGCCCTTGCGGGTGCGCTTGGCTGGCGCGGCCGACACCGACTCGCGCAGTTGTACCGGTACCTCACCCTTGAGCACGGCGCGCGAGCCTTCGGTGAGGCACAGGGTGTCGAAGCTGTGGCCGCTGTCGAGCATCACTTTCTGCAGGCCCAGGGCGCCGGTGGCGATCAACTGGCGTAGCACGCCGCGCAGCTGGGGCTCTGACAGGTCGGCCCCGATGCCGAAGGTGGAGATCTTCTCGTGCCCGAACTGCAGCACCTTCTCGGTCTGCTTGCCGCGCAGGATGTCCATGATGTGGCCGGCACCAAAGCCGATGCGGCTGACCTGCTGCACCCGGTAGATGGTGGACAGCAGCTTGCGCGCCGCGTCGGTCGCATCCCAGATGGCGGGGGGCGTGAGGCAGTTGTCGCAGTTGCCGCAGGGGGTGGACGCTTCGCCGAAATAGGCCAGTAGCCGAACACGCCGGCAGTCGGTGGCTTCGGCCAGGGCCAGCAGCGCGTCGAGCTTGCCGCGCAGCGCCTGCTTGAACTCCTCGCCCGCGGGGCTCTCGTCGATCATGCGGCGCTGGTTGACCACGTCGTTCAGGCCGTAGGCCATCCAGGCATCGGCGTTCAGGCCGTCACGCCCGGCGCGGCCGGTCTCCTGGTAGTAGCCCTCGATGTTCTTGGGCATGTCCACGTGCGCCACGAAGCGCACGTCCGGTTTGTCGATGCCCATGCCGAAGGCGATGGTGGCCACCATCACGATGCCTTCTTCGCGCAGGAAGCGGTCCTGGTTCTTCTGGCGCACCTTGGTGTCAAGGCCTGCGTGGTAGGGCAGGGCGGTGAGGCCCGCGTCGCTCAGGGTCGAGGCCAGTTCCTCCACGCGCTTGCGCGACTGGCAGTACACCACGCCGGCTTCGCCCGCGTGCTCGCGCTCGATGAAGCGCAGCAGCTGTGTGGTGGCGTCCTTCTTTTCCTCGATGCGGTAGCGGATGTTGGGGCGGTCAAAGCTGCTGATGAACAGCCGCGCGTCCTCGAGCTGCAGGCGCTCGATGATGTCGGCGCGCGTGAGGTCGTCGGCCGTGGCGGTGAGCGCGATGCGCGGCACGCCGGCATAGCGCTCGTGCAGCACCGTGAGTGCGCGGTACTCGGGGCGGAAGTCGTGGCCCCACTGGCTCACGCAATGCGCCTCGTCGATGGCGAAGAGCGACAGGTGCCCCTCGTTGTAAAGGCTGTCGAGCAGGCCCAGGAAGCGCGGCGTGTTCAGCCGCTCGGGCGCCGCATACAGCAGGGTGATGGCGCCGGTCTGCAGGCGAAATTCCACGTCCTGCGCTTCGTCGAAGCTCAGCGTGGAGTTCAGGAAGGCCGCGTCCACCCCTGCCTCGTGCAGGGCGCCCACCTGGTCGTGCATCAGCGCGATCAAGGGCGAAATGACGATGGTCACCCCGCGGCCCTGCTGCTGGCGCACGATGGCCGGCACCTGGTAGCACAGCGACTTGCCGCCGCCCGTGGGCATGAGCACCAATGCGTCGCTGCCGCCGATCACGTGCTCGACGATGTCCTGCTGGGGGCCCCGGAACTGCTCGTAGCCAAAGACGTCGTGCAGGACGGTGTGGGCGGGTGACGGGGCGGATGACAAAGGACGAGAAGACAAACGAATACTCGGGTTTAAGGGCCGTTGGCGCTTTTTCAGCAAGCGATGGCAGCCAGTTGTATCAATGGGGCCTGGCAGATGCCATTTGGCCTGTTGCGCGGCAGGCGCATATTGTGCGCTGCATGCGGGGCGCGGCCGCACTTTCTACAATAGGGGGATGCAAGCCCTCCACTACACCCGCGCCCAGCAGCTGCCCGACATCCTCGCCCAACGCATCGCCATCCTCGATGGCGCCATGGGCACCATGATCCAGCGCTTCAAGCTGGGCGAGGCGCAGTACCGGGGCGAGGGCTACACCGGCCCCGGCGGTGCGGGCGACCGGTTCAAGGACTTTCCGCGCGACGTCAAGGGCAACAACGAGCTCTTGAGCCTCACGCGGCCCGATGTGATCAGCGACATCCACGAGCGCTACCTGGCCGCCGGTGCCGACCTGATCGAGACCAACACCTTCGGCGCGACCACCATCGCGCAAGAGGACTACAAGATGGCCGACCTGGCGCGCGAGATGAACCTCAAGTCGGCGCAGCTGGCCCGCGCCGCCTGCGACAAGTACAGCACGCCCGACAAGCCGCGCTTCGTGGCCGGCGCCCTGGGCCCCACGCCCAAGACGGCCTCCATCAGCCCCGACGTGAACGACCCCGGCGCGCGCAACGTCGACTTCGAGCAGCTGCGCGCCGCCTACTACGAGCAGACCGAGGCGCTGGTCGAGGGCGGCAGCGATGTGCTGCTGGTCGAGACCATCTTCGACACCCTGAACGCCAAGGCCGCTCTGTTTGCCATCGACGAGTATTTCGAGAACAGCGGCCAGCGCCTGCCGCTGATCATCAGCGGCACCGTCACCGATGCCTCGGGACGCATCCTCTCGGGCCAGACCGTGACGGCCTTCTGGAACAGCGTGCGCCACGCGCGCCCGCTGGCCATCGGCCTGAACTGCGCCCTGGGCGCCACGCTGATGCGCCCCTACATCCAGGAACTGAACCGCGTGGCGGGCGATACCTTCATCAGCTGCTACCCGAACGCCGGCCTGCCCAACCCCATGAGCGACACCGGCTTCGACGAGACGCCCGAAGTTACGAGCCGGTTGGTGCACGAGTTCGCGGCCGAGGGGCTGGTGAACATCGTCGGTGGATGCTGTGGCACCACGCCCGACCACATCGGCGCGATTGCGCGCGCTGTGGAGACGGTACCGGCGCGCCGCATGTTCTACGCCGCCGAGGCCTGAAAACCGGGGCCTTTGCGCCCGATCTGTACGAAAATCGGGCAGGGGCGACGGGTCTTCCGTTGCCCTGCGCCATGCCAACGTGGCATTTTGGATCGCAGCCAAGTGTTCTGGCCGCGGCCGTGCTTTCTTGCCTGCCCCATGCTGACCGACTCCCCCGCCTTGCCCTCCGACGCCGAAATAACTGCCCATGCGGGGAGCCCCAGCGGCGCCGACCGCGAGGCCATCAAGCTCGAAAAGCGCCTGGTGCGCCAGGTAAGCCAGGCGATCACCGACTTTGGCCTGATCGCCGATGGCGACAAGGTCATGGTCTGCGTCTCGGGCGGCAAGGACAGCTACGGCATGCTCGACGTGCTGCGCATGCTGCAGCAGCGCAACGGCCACCGCTTCGAGCTCGTCGCCGTCAACCTCGACCAGAAGCAGCCGGGCTTTCCGGCCCAGGTGCTGCCCGGGTACCTCGCGGAGCTGGGCGTGCCCTTCCACATCGAGACGCGCGACACCTACAGCGTGGTCAAGCAGCATGTGCCCGAGGGCAAAACGATGTGCAGCCTGTGCAGCCGCCTGCGCCGGGGCATCCTCTACCGCGTGGCCGACGAGCTGGGCTGCACCAAGATCGCGCTGGGCCACCACCGCGACGACATGCTGCAGACCTTCTTTCTCAACATGTTCTTCGGCGGCAAGCTCAAGGGCATGCCGCCCAAGGTGCAGAGCGACCGGGGCGATCACGTCATTATTCGCCCGCTGGCCTATGTGGCCGAAGCCGATCTCACGCGCTGGGCCGAGCTGCGCGAATTTCCCATCATCCCCTGTACCCTGTGCGGCAGCCAGGAGAACCTGCAGCGCAAGCAGATCGGGCAGATGCTGCGCGACTGGCAGCAGCTGTACCCCGGCCGCATCGAGAACATGGCCGTGGCGCTGCGCAACCTGGTGCCCTCGCACTTCATGGACCCGCGCCACTTCGACTTCCAGGGCCTGGTGGCCAACGGCGTGGCCGATGCCGATGGCGACAAGGCCTTCGATGGCGAGCAATTCCCGCAGGCCATCGCCATGCCGGTGCCGCGCTGAACCCCACACAACCCGATTGGATGGCCCCCCGATGACCGCCCTCAAAGCCCCTGAACTGCTGCTGCCCGCCGGCTCGCTCGACAAGATGCGCGCAGCCTACGATTTCGGTGCCGATGCCGTGTACGCGGGCCAGCCGCGCTACTCGCTGCGCGCGCGCAACAACGAGTTCCGCCTGGAGCAGATCCGCCAGGGCATCGCCGAGGCGCATGCGCGCGGCAAGAAGTTCTTCGTGACCAGCAACCTGATCGCGCACAACGACAAGATCCGTACCTACCTGCGCGACATCGAGCCCGTGATCGACATGAAGCCCGACGCCCTGATCATGGCCGACGCCGGCCTCATCATGATGGTCAAGGACAAGTGGCCCGATGTGCCGGTGCACCTCTCGGTGCAGGCCAACACCACCAACTGGGCGGCCGTGAAGTTCTGGCAGAAGATGGGTGTGGAGCGCGTCATCCTCTCGCGCGAGCTGAGCCTGGACGAGATCGCGCAGATCCGCCAGGAATGCCCCGACATGGAGATCGAGGTATTCGTGCACGGCGCGCTGTGCATCGCCTATTCGGGCCGCTGCCTGCTCAGCGGCTACTTCAACCGCCGCGACCCGAACCAGGGCACCTGCACCAACGCCTGCCGCTGGGGCTATGCCACGCATGGCGCCGATGTGGACCCGACCACGGGCGAAGCCGTGGCGCAGAAGATGGAGGCCGGCTTCGACTTCGCCACCGCCCAGCAGGAGGCCGAGCAGTCGTTCTCTACCTGTGGCGACGGCGCACGCCACCCGGCGGCCGACCAGGTCTATCTGCTCGAAGACCTGGGCCGGCCCGGCCAGCTCATGCCCATCATGGAAGATGAGCACGGTACCTACATCCTCAACAGCAAGGACCTGCGCGCCGTGGAGCATGTGGCGCGCCTGGCGCAGATCGGCGTGAATTCGCTCAAGATCGAAGGCCGCACCAAGAGCCTGTACTACGTGGCGCGCACCGCGCAGGTGTACCGCCGCGCCATCGACGACGCCGTGGCCGGCCGGCCCTTCAACCCCGAACTGCTGGTCGAGCTCGAAGGCCTCTCGAACCGCGGCTACACCGGCGGCCTGCTCGAGCGCCGCCCCAGCCAGGATTACCAGAATTACCTCAGCGGCCATTCGGCCACGCAGCGCAGCCAGTTCGCAGGCGAAGTGCTGGGCGCCGACGGCCAGGACGCCGTGGGCCTCGTCGGCGACTGGGTGCAGGTGGAGACCAAGAACCACTTCGCCGTGGGCGACCTGCTGGAGGTGGTGCACCCGAGCGGCAATGTGCAGTTGCGGCTCGAGCGCATGCACGACATGCACGGCCAGCCCGTGGCCGTGGCCCAGGGCAATCCGGTGCGTGTGTGGATTCCGCTGCCCGCGCGCTATGCGGGCGCCCTGCTGGCGCGGGTGGTGGAGCAGCCGGCCTCCGCGCCCGAACTGGTGGCCTGAGCATGCGACTGCGCTCTGTCTGCTCTGTGGCCGTAGGGCTCGCCGGGTCGGCCCTGTGGGTGCACGGCGCGGCGGCGCAGCAGACGGCACCCGAGGTGCGCCACGTGCAAGGCTCGTGGGTCAACCTGCGCGAGGCCCCGCGCGCCGATGCGCGCGTGCTGGCCCAGGTGCCCGCCAACACCGTGCTGCAGCAGTTGGCCGAGCGCGATGGCTGGTGCGAGGTGTCCTACCGCGGCGATCCGCGCCTGAATGCCGGCGGCAAGGGCGCACTGGCTTCCCCCCTGCCGCTGCAGGCGCACGTGGCCTGCAACCTGCTCGCGCCGGCACCCCTGGCGCTGGTGCAGGCAGCGAAAGACCCGGCACGCGCCTTCTGGGTGGCGCCGTCGCCCAAGCGGCTGCGCGCCTATGGCAATGCCTTGCCCCGCCCCGCCGCGTTGCAGATGCCGGCACTGATCAAGACCCATGCGTTGGGGGCCGAGGTGCGCTATCCGGCCCGGCCCGAGTTCGAGGCCGCCAAGCGGCTGCTGCGCGCCGGCGTACTGCTCGACCCAACGAACGAGATCGCGCGCGGCAAGCCGGTGGACCCGGTGGCCGATATCAGCATCCCGGGGGTACGCCTGGCGCTCAAGCCCATCGCGCCCTCGCGTTTCAAGCGCCATGGCGAGGTGGCGCTGCTGCACGACACCGAGGCCGATGGTCTGGCGGCGGTGGCGGGCAGCCGCCTTGCAGTTGTCCCCACGGATGTGCCCATGGGCGGCCACAACCGCCACAACGGCCCGGAGATCGAATTCGTCACGGGTTTCTGGGACGTGGGCGCGGCCTATCTTGTCTTCGATCCTCCGCTCACGATCTACGCGATCACGCACCAGGGCTTGGTGGGCGCGCAGGGCCTGCGCAAGCGCACCTGGATGATCGACAACGGGGATTTCTATTGCGGGGGCCACTACACCGGCCCCGGGTTCGAAGACCCGCCCGCCGGCGGTGGCGACGAATTGGTCAACGTGAAGGGCTATGCACGCCTGTCTGACACGGCCCAGGTTCTCACCCGCCTGGTAACCGCCACAGCCCTGCCCGCCAGCGCGGTAGCCGTGCAGGCGCGGCGCCACCCCAAGGAATGGACCATTGCGGCCAGCCCTCCCGAGGTGCCCCAGCCCGTGCGCATCCAGACCGCCGTGGTGGCCTACGAGATCGACCTCGACCGCGACGGCATTGCCGACATCCTGCGCATCGAGATTCCGTCCAAGGGCGAGATGTCGGGCCAGCCGGTATTCACGCACCACTGGTACCTCAACGTCGGCGGCCAGTGGTTCCGGGCCGGCCACTGGGTGGACCAGGAATGCACCTGACCAGCCGGGGCTGAGCAGGCGGGGTCAGCCAGCGCGCGCCGGCTGGCGCAGCAGTGCTGCCAGCACCAGCGTTTCGGCCAGGACCTCGAAAACCTCCTCGAAGGTTGCCAGCTCCGGGGGCACCCCGGGCCACTGGTCGACCGCAATCGCCCACAGGCCCATCAGCAGGCCGGCCCACATCAGCGCCTGCGTGCTGCGGTGGACGAGAGCCCGGTGCAGCCAGGCCAGGGTGGCCGCACCGACCAGGCCCACGGCCAGCATCGGTGCCTCGCGCACCCAATGCGAATGGCAGGCGGTGGTCCATTCGATGCAGCGGAATTTCCACAGTTCGTGCAGCATGAACTGCTCGTCCAGCGCCAGCGCGCCAAAGGCCAGCACCAGCCAGATCCCCAGTGGCCGGGGCAGGGCGCGTTCGGCGGTCAGCCGCAGGGCGGTGACACCCAGCGTGAGCAGCAGGGCGCTTGACAGCCAGGAGGCTGGGGATGCGTCGGAGCGCAAGGCGCGCTCCCAACTGGGCGCGAACAGGCAGGCGCTCAGCAGCAGGAAGCCGGCCACTGCGGCAAGCACGGCCGGAGCGACCCAGGCATGGGGTGGTGGTGCAGGCGAGGGTGGGAGGGTCATGGTGGCGAGGGCTGGCCGAATTCTGACGCAGGCAGGGGGCCCCGGGTGCGGCCGCCCTGTTCATCGGCACTGAATCGCTCCAGAATCAGGCGTCTACCCACAGTCCCGCATGGCCACCCCCATCGACTCCTCCCGCCCTGGCGCCTTGCCGCCCGTGGCCCAGTTCCTGGCAGAGGCCGCGCTGCAGCGGCAGTCTTCGCTGCTCGGGCTGGACAAGCCGACTGCGGTGCGCGCGCCGGTCCCGGTGGCCGACCCCGCAGGGAGCCCTGTGCCGTCGCCTTCCGCCGCGCCGGTCCCTCCTTCGGCACCAGCAGCGGCCCCGGCCGACAAGGCCAGTATCTCGGCCCAGGCGCGGGGCCAGCTGGGCGCAGGGTTTGACCCGCGCCAGGCCTTGCCGGCCGGCGGCGCTGATGCCAGCGCGGCGGCGCGGACCTCGCTGCCGATACTGCCGTCTGCGGGGGCGCCCTTGGCGGCGTCCCAGACTGTGCCGGCTACCGGCACGGCGCTGCTCGCTGCGGCCATCTGGCCCGCCGAGGGCCTCGACGCGCCCGTGCTGCGCATGGTGAGCGCCATGGTGGCGCAACTGACCGGGGGCGGCGGCATGCCGCAGCGGGTGGTCGCCGCCCAGCCCTGGCCCGTGGGCCTGGCCCATGCACTCGAAAGAGGCGACGCCGACCCCGGGCAACCGCCGCTGCAGACCTGGCTGGTGCGCCAGGGCACGGTGCAGACTCCCGAAGGGCCGCGCGGCTTTGCACTGACCTTGCGCATGCCCGTGCCCTGGATGGCATCGCAGTCGGCACCCTCTGCCGTGGCATCGCCCCCGCCGGCGCCGCTGCAGTTACCGTTCTCCGGTAACGCGCAGTCCTTGCAATCGGGGGTGTTTGCGCTGGTGCTGCAGGGGCCGGAGGCGGTCGCTGCGCGCACCAGCGCGCTGCTGGTGCTGGACTTCCAGGCCCAGTTGCCCGCCGCGGTCTACGGCCGTGAAATGCTGCTGCCGCAAGCCCAGCGCCTGGACCCCTGGACGCAGATGGCCGTGCTGCAGGCCAGCGGCCACCTGCCCACCGAGGAAGCCCGCGAGCGCGACCGGCCGATGTGCGAGGTGTCTGGCTGCCCTTATGCGGGGCGATCCGCCTGCGCGCAGCCGTTCTGCCTGGCCCTGCGCTGGGTGGAGCCCGTCGTCCCCGTCCGGCCGGCCGGTCCCGGGGCCTGAAGTCTCAGCCAGCGATCTGGCTGTCGCGCACATCGCCCACACTGCGGCGTATCTCGCCGTGGCGTGCGCGCGTGATCGGGTAGGCCAGCAGCAGCGGTATCGCCAGCGCCAGGCACAGCGCGGGCAGCGGGCCGGTCATGAGCCGTATGCCGCCCAGCGCCTGGGCTGACTGGGCCACGTTGGGCACGTAGTGCGTCAGGTCGAGCACGGCCGCAACGACCACCGTGGCCAGGGTGCGCGCGATCTTGTCCACCAGGCCGAACAGGCCGTAGTACATGCCGGTGGTGCGCTCGCCTGCGAGCATGTGGCCGTGGTCGATGGTGTCGGGCACCATCGCGAACGGCACGATCCAGTGCGCACCCATGCCGACGCCGATCAGCGCCAGCACGACCGGCACGGCCCCCTGCTGGCCCGGCCCGATCCAGTACAGCGTCAACAGGCCGGTGGCGCTGAACACCAGGCCCAGCAGGTAGGCCCGGTTCTTCTCCCAGCGGTCCACCACGCGCTTCCAGACGAACAGCGAGATGCCCACCACCCCGAGCAGGATGGCCATGAGCCGCGGCAGATCCCCCTGCGTGCCCTGCAACTGGTAGATGACGAAGTAGGCCAGCGCGCCCTGCACCAGCGTCAGGCCCAGGCGCACCAGGCCGGCGGCGCCGACCAGCAGCAAGAAGGGCCGGTTGCGCAGCGTGCCCAGCAGGGTGCGGCGCACCGAGTCCCAGGCAGGGGCCGGCTCGGCTGTGGCCTCCTCGACTGCGGGTTCTCGCACGCGCCAGGCCACCACGGCCACCGCCATGCCGGCCACCAGGCCGAAGCAGGCACCCGCCAGCGCATAGCCCGTGCGCGCATCGGGCGCGGCCCGCACCAGCACGGGCATGAGCACGCTGCCCGCGAAGAAGCCCAGCAGCGCACCCAGCGAGGCAAAAGCCGTGAGGCTGGTGCGCTCGTCATAGTCGCGCGTGAGGTTGGCGGCCATGGCCTGGTAGGGCAGTTGCACCAGCGTCATCAGCGTGTCGAACAGCGTGTAGGTTATGGCAATCCACAGGAAGGCGGCCACGGGCGAGAGGCCCGGCGGCACCATCCACACCGCCGCCGACACCACGGCCAGCGGAATGGCGCCGTAGATGAGGTACACCCGGTGGCGGCCCCAGCGCGAGCGCGTGCGGTCCGTCACCCAGCCGAACAGCGGGTCGTTGATGGTGTCCCACACCTTGCCCACCAGCAGCGCGGCGCCCGCCACCGCCGGCGGTACCAGGGCCACGTCGGTGTAGAAGATCATGAGCAGAAAGCCCATGGCGGCGATCAGCATTTGCAGGCCCACATTGCCCACGGCATAGCTGAGCTTGGTGCCCAGCGTGAGCGTGGTGGTGGTGGCCTGCGCGGCGGTGGGCCCGCTCACAGTGCGTGCGCCAGTTCGGCCACGGGCTCCTCGGCGTTCAGCATGGCGCGCACTTCGCGGCGCAGCATCTTGTTGAGGAAGCTGCGCGGGATTTCGGGCACGATGCGCACGCGGTCGGGCTGCAAGGCCGCGGACAGGTTCTCGCCCATGTACTCGGTGATGTCGTGCTCCAGCGCGCGCCAGCTGTGCTCGGTGCGCCAGCTCTGGCGCAGGCTCACCACCAGCACGGCCTGCTCGCCGTGCTGCACCAGGCAGCATTCCTTGACGGCTGGGTGCTGGTGCGTAACCTCTTCCACCTCGCGCGGATTGAGCATGCGGCCGTCCTTGTGCACGCGGTCGGCGCTGCGGCCCAGCACGTGCAGGTAGCCCTCCTTGTCGAAGTAGCCCATGTCGCCCATTACTACCCAGCCGTCGCGCAGGGTCTCGGCCGTCTTCTCGGGGTCGTGCCAGTAGCGCTCGAAGCTGACCGGCGTCTTCACCGTGATGAGGCCTGTGGACCCCAGGGGCAGGGGGTTGAAGGCGTCATCGCGCACCACCACCTCCACCCCGGGCATCACGCGGCCCACGGAGGACAGGATGTGGAGGCCCACCGGCGCGCCGCTCGCGTCCACATGTTCGTGCGGCAGCAGCCAGGTGATGGGCGGCAGCGCCTCCAGGCAGCCGTAGCCCTGCTGGAAGATGGGTCCGAAGTGGCGGATCGCCTCGGCGATCTTGGGCGCGGGCATCATCTCCGAGCCATAGGGCACGTGCGTGAGCGAGGCCAGGCGGTAACGCGGCAGCTCCGGGTCGTCCAGCAGGTCGATGATGGCCGAGGGCGAGAGGAAGGCGCGCGAGACCTTGTGGCGCTCGATCAGCCCGGCCAGCGTGGCCGAGCGGAAGTTCTCGGGCATCACCAGCACCGCGCCCGAGAGCAGCGTGGGCAGCACCAGGCCCGAGCCCGGCCCCGTCAGCGGCAGGCCCAGCATGTTGATGTCCTGGCCGCTGGCGGGAGGCGTGAAGTTGATCGACTGCGCGATGAAGCGCACGCTGTCCAGGTATTTGCGGTGGGTATAGCCGATGGCCTTGGGCAGCCCCGTGGTGCCCGAGGTCATGTGCAGTGCGAACACCTCGTCCTCGTGCACCTTGGCCGTGCCGCGCGTGGGCGTGGCCTGGGCCAGCGCGTCCTCGTAGGGCTTGCCCAGGGCCAGGATGTGCAGGCCGGGCATGCGCTCGCGCACGGTGGCCAGAATGGGTGCGCTCAGCGCCGGGTCGTGGATGAACACCGTGGGCTTCACGCGCAGCAGCGTATCGAGCGCCGCCTGCGCCGACAGGTGTTTGTGGAAGCTGGCGAAGATGGTGCCGTTTTCGAACGTGGCCAGGCGCGTCTCGTACTGCTCGCCGGTCTCGGGCAGCCAGGTGAATACGATGTCGCCCTGCTTCACGCCCTGCGCCTGCATCCAGCCATTCAATCGCAGCACGCGCTCATGCAGCTGTTTATATGTGAGGGTGCCGCGCCGGTCGATGAGGGCGCGTTTGTTGCCGTGCAGGCGGTAGGCCAGGCGGGCCACCGAGCGGGCGGTGCGCAGGCGGCTCAGCATGAAGCGCGCCATGACGCTGCGCAGGGAGGGAATGGCCACCGTGGTCTCCTGGGATTGCCGAATGCAAAGCAGTCTCCCATGTGGCCCCCGGTGCAATCATTTCCATTTGTTGGCCTGCGTATCTGCCTGTTTCACGGCCCGCCAAGCGGTTGCATCGTGCCGACAACAGGCGTGAACGAGGGCACGGGGCGTCGCCCGCGCGCAACAGCCCTGCCCATGAAAAAACCGCCAGGGCCGGGGTGCGGCGCTGGCGGTTGCTTTGGACCTGAAAGCTGCCGGGTGGGCCGCTTCAGTCCGGAGAACGGCGCAAGCTCATGGATACAGGCCGCGCATTTCGCGGGCATGCAGGATGCGCTGGCAGGCCACGATGAAGGTGGCGGTGCGCAGGCTCACCTTGTGCTCCTGGGCCACCTGCCACACGCCGGCAAAGGCGTCCTGCATGATGCGCACCAGACGGGCGTTGATCTCGTCCTCGCTCCAGAAGAAGCTGGAGAAATCCTGCACCCATTCAAAGTAGCTCACTGTCACACCGCCGGCGTTGGCGATCACGTCGGGCAGCACCAGCACGCCCTTGTCGTGCAGGATGTCGTCCGCCTCGGGGGTGGTGGGGCCGTTGGCGCCCTCGATCACCAGCTTGGCCTTGATCTGGCCGGCGTTGTGCTCGGTGATCTGGCCTTCCAGCGCGGCAGGGATCAGGATCTCGCAATCCACGCCCCAGAATTCCTCGGGCTTCATGGCTTCGGCACCGGCAAAGCCGCCCACGCCACCACGGATCTTCACGTGGGCCAGCAGGGCCGGCACATCAAGGCCCTTGCCGTTGAAGATGGTGCCGGTGTGGTCCTGCACGGCCACCACCTTGGCACCAGCTTCGGCAAACAGTTTGGCTGCGATGCCGCCCACGTTTCCGAAGCCCTGCACCGCCAGGCGGGCACCTTCGAGTTGCAGGCCGGTGAGCTTGGCGGCTTCCACACCCACGGTGAACACGCCGCGGCCGGTGGCTTCCACGCGGCCCAGCGAGCCGCCCAGGTCCACGGGCTTGCCGGTGACCACGCCGGTGGCGGTGGAGCCGGTGTTCATCGAGTACGTGTCCATCATCCAGGCCATGATCTGGCCGTTGGTGTTCACGTCGGGTGCCGGGATGTCCTTGGTGGGGCCGATGATGATGCCGATCTCGCTGGTGTAGCGGCGCGTCAGGCGTTCCAGTTCACCCATGGAGAGCTTCTTGGGGTCCACGCGGATACCGCCCTTGGCACCGCCGTAGGGCACGTTCACCGCCGCGTTCTTGATCGACATCCAGGCCGACAGGGCCATCACTTCCGACAGTGTCACGTCCTGGTGGAAGCGCACGCCGCCCTTGCCGGGGCCACGCGAGGTGTTGTGCTGCACGCGGTAGCCCTCGAAGTGGGCGATGGTGCCGTTGTCCAGCTCGATCGGCACATCCACGATCAGCGCGCGCTTGGGGCGCTTGAGGGTTTCCACCCAGCGGGCCAGGTGCCCCAGGTAGGGCGTGACGCGGTCTACCTGCTGCAGGTAGATGCCCCAGGGCCCGAGGTTGTCGGCCTGCAGGTACGAAGGCAGGGTGTGGACGGCGCCCAATTTGGAGGGGGTGGCCGGCGCGCCGGAAGATTGCGACATGGTGAATTTCCTTGTGGGATAAGTTCAAGCCACGAAGCTTATTCCTGCCCCGCAAGCCTGTCCAAGGCCGGAGTGTTACAGGATTATGCAATCGATGCATAACCTTGAAAAGACGATCTTGGCCTTCGCCGAGTCTGTGCAAAGGGGTCGTGCCAGTGCCCCTTCGCGGCAGATAGGGCCGCCTCACTCCACCTTGAAATCCGCCAGCAGCGGATCGCCCGGCGGATAGCGCAGGTCCAGGTTCTGCAGCACCTGGCGCAGCACGCTGGCGATCATCAGGTTGCGGTGGGTCTTGGAGTCGGCCGGCACGATGGTCCAGGGTGCCCAGGGCGTGTGCGTTGCGTTGAGCAGGGTGTCATAGGCCCGGCGGTAGTCCTTCCACTGCTTGCGCACCTCGATGTCGCCCATGCTGAACTTCCAGTGCTTGGCCGGGTCGTCCAGCCGCTCCTGCAGGCGCAGGCGCTGCTCCTCGGGGCTGATGTGCAGCAGAAACTTGAGCACGATGGTGCCCGTCTCGCTGAGCATGCGCTCGAAGTCGTTGATGTGGGCCAGGCGCTGCTGTTGCTGTTCGGGCGTGATCCAGCCGTTGACCACGGGCACCAGCACGTCCTCGTAGTGGCTGCGGTTGAAGACCGTGATGTCGCCCGCCTGCGGCACCTGCTGGTGGATGCGCCAGAGGTAGTCGTGCGCGCGTTCGGTCTCGGTGGGCGCCTTCCAGCCGATGGTGTGCACGCCCAGTGCGCTCATGCGGCCGAACACGCCGCGGATGGTGCCGTCCTTGCCCGAGGTGTCGGTGCCCTGCAGCACCACCAGCAGCTTGTAGCGCTTGTCGGCATAGAACAGGTTCTGCAACTCGTCGAGCTCCAGCGCGAGGGCCTCCACGGCGGCCTTGTCTTCGGTCTTGCTGCCCAGCGAGAACGGCTTGGCTCCTGGATCCCAGTCGGCCAGGGCAGAGGTCTTGCCTTTCTTGCCGCCCGCCTTGGGCTGCCAGGCCGACCAACGCTCGCCGAAGGCCTTGCTGCTGCTCTGGAAGGGAGGGGTCATGGTGTGCATCTCCAGTGGTTTGAAAGGGGGTATCAATGGTTGCCGTGGGCCATGCGGTAGGCCATGGGGGTCTGGCCTACCGCATGGGTAAAGGCCCGGTGCAGGCCGGCCTCGCTGGCAAAGCCCAGGTCCTGGGCGATGCGCTTGAGCGGATGGCGGGTCTGGCACAGGGCATCTGCGGCCTGCCGCAGCTTGATGCGGCGCATCCAGTGTGCCGCAGACAGGCCCGTGTGCTCGCGCACCCGCCGCGCCAGGGTGCGGGTGGACAGGTGCATGGCCGCCGCCAGATCGGCCAGGCACAGGCCCTGGGCCGGGCTGCGCTGCACCCAGAGCATGGCGCTGCGCAGCGCGGGCTCTGCCTGGGCCATCAGGTCCAGCCCGGCAAACACCGGGTGGGTGGCGCGCGGGCGGGGCAGCATCAGCACCTCTTGCAGGTCCTGCACCGCCTGGGGTGGTAGCCGTGCCGCCAGCGCATGCAGCATCAGCGGCAGGTAGCCGCTGGCCCCGGCGGCGGTGGTGGCCGCTGCGTGCGCCACAAGGGGTTCATCGAAGCGCCACTGCACGGCCGTGAACTCCTGCTGCAACGCCGCCTGCAGCCACCAGGTGGCCGTGGCCGTGTGGCCATCGAGCCGGCCGCTGGCGGCCAGCAGCACCACGCCGGCGCAGTAGCTCCACGCCTGCGTGCGGCGCGGCAGGGCGCGCAGCGCCCGCACCAGGGGCTGCAGGGGGCGCAGCTGGGCCTGCACCTCGTCAGGTGACGACAGCCACAGGCCCGGCACCAGCACGGCATTGGCCTGTGCCTGCGCGAGGATTGCGGTGGGCGCCAGTGCCGGCCCCTGCCATGTGGGGACCGGCTGGAGGTCCAGGCCCACCCACTGCACGTCGAACAGCGGCCGGCCCGCGCGCAGGTTGGCCGCGCGCGCCATGTCGGCCGTAGCGAACAGGCCTGCCGGCATGCAGCCCTCGTACAGCAGCAGGGCCAGGCGCAGGGGGCGCGCGGGGAAAGGGGAATCAGTGTCCGGGCGTGGCATGGATTGGCAATAAATTGTCCATTCCAGCCATTTTCACCAGACGCACGCCTTTGAACAATAGGGCTTCATCCATTGCACCTGCAACCACCCATGAAGATCACCCAATTGCGCAACGCCACCATCGTGCTGGAATTCACGGCCCAGGGCGCGCCCGTGGCCCTGCTGGTCGACCCCATGCTCTCGCGCCAGGGTGGCCTGCCCACGCTGCGCTACCTGGGGGGCACGCGCCGCCGCAACCCCATCGTGGAGCTGCCCGAAGTAGCCGATGCCGTGCTGGGCCGCGTGACGCATGCCCTCATCACCCATTGCCAGCGCGGCCACTTCGACCACCTGGATCGGGCGGGCAAGCAGTTCCTGCGCGGGAGAGGCACGCCTGTGGTCTGCATGCCCCGCGATGCGGACTACCTGGCCACGCGCGGCCTGGTGGCACAGCCGCTGGTGGGCACCGGCCGCCAGCCCTTTCTGGGCAGTGGGCACATCACGCCCATTGCCTGCCTGCACGGGCGCGGCTGGGTCGGCCGCCTCATGGAGCATGGCCATGGCTACCTGATCGAGATGCCGGGCGAGCCCAGCGTCTACATCGCCGGGGACACGGTGCTTACCCCCGAGGTGCGCGACTGCCTCACCCGGCTGCGCCCCGAGGTGGCCGTGCTGCCGGCTGGCGGAGCGCGCTTCGACCTGGGGGGCGAGATCCTCATGGATGGGAAAGACATGATCGAGGCTTGCACCCTGGCACCCGGCATGGTGGTGGCCAACCACCTGGAAGCGCTGGACCATTGCCCCACCACGCGGTCCGGCCTGGCGGCCCTGGCCGCAGATGCCGGTGTGCAGGAGCGGCTGTGGATCCCTGAGGACGGCGAGTCACGCGTGTTCTGATGCGGACGTGGAGCAGACCTGCTCGGCGGGATGCCCGGCCCGGTGTGCGTCGTGCGACATCAGCGCCACGAAGCGCCGCGCGCCCAGGCCCAGCGGCCGCTCCTTGGACCAGACCACGTCCACCCACAGAGCCGTGCCGTTGCTCAGGTTCTCGAACGGCATCTCCACCAGCGTGCCTGCGTCAATGCGCGGCTGCACCAGGGCACGCGGCTGCCAGCCCCAGCCCAGGCCGGCCTCGATCAGGCCCAGGGCGGCCAGGTGGTTGTCGGTACGCCAGTGGTGGCGCGCGAAGACGAAGCGCCGGTCGATCTGCGCCAGGTCGCGGCTGGCCACCACGATCTGCCGCGTGGTCGTGAGGTGCTCCTCGCGCAATTGCGCCTCCCCGGCCGGCTGGCCGCGCTCCGTGGAGGCTTCGCGCGCGGCCTGCAGCACCGGGTGGTCGGGCGCCATCACCGCCACCAGGGTTTCGCTTCCTACCTCCTGGAAGCCTTCGCGCCCGTCGATGCTGGGGCGTTCGAACACCAGCGCCAGTTGCGCGCGCCCGGTGTGCAGCAACTCGAGCGCATCGACCTGGGGCGCGGCCAGCACCTCCACCTGCAGCAGCGGGTACTCGCGCGCCAGGGCGGCGATCGGCTCGGTCCAGCGCGATGCCAGCAGCTCGGGTGCGATGGCCACCGTGAGCCGTTCCTCCAGCCCCTGGGTGAGCGACAGCGCCTGGGCGTTGAGTTGTTGCAACTGGCCAGCCAGCAGCCGCGCCTGGGGCTCCAGCGCCCGTGCGGCGGCGGTGGGCCGGGGCTCACGGCCACTGCGGTCGAAGAGCGGCATGTCCAGCTCCGCCTCCAGATGAGCAATTGCCATGCTCACGGCCGAGGGCACGCGCGAGAGGCTGCGCGCCGCCGCCGAGAAGGAGCCCTGGTCCAGCACGGACAGGAAGACCTGGATGTTGTCCGACGAAAAAGCCATAGAGGGCTCAATCTATCAGAAAAACTGACACAAGCTAACTTTTTATATCAGCCTCTGGCACATACAGTCCTGCCCATGGAATCGCAGAACACCACCACTTCCCTGACAGCAACCCAGACCGCCGCCGGCCTGCAGGGCGTCAAGCGCCGCGTCGTCTACGTCACGCTGTACGAACTCATCGCCATTGCAGCCGCCACGGCGGGGCTGGCCTTTCTCTCGGGGCAGGGCGCGGCGCATGCCGGCGTGATCGCTGCCGTGGCAGCCCTGATCGCCGTGGCGTGGAACGTGTTGTTCAACTGGGCTTTCGAGCGCTGGGAGGCGCGGCAGGAGGTGCGCGGGCGCAGCGCAGCCCGCCGCGTGGTGCATGCCGTGAGCTTCGAGATGGGCCTGGTGATCACCCTGGTGCCGATCTTCGCCTGGTGGTTCCAGATCAGCCTGTGGCAGGCACTGGTGATGGACATCGGCATGATCGTCTTCTTCCTGTGCTACACCTTTGTCTTCAACTGGGTGTTCGACCACGTGTTCGGCCTGCCCGCCAGTGCGCAGGGGGCTGCACAGGTCTGACGCCGCACGCAATGTGCGCTTTGTTACCCGGGGGATGCACAGGCTGCTTAGGGCGTGTCATCATTCATTTCACCCCCGCGAAAGCCTGCAGCGCGGTGCAGTGCAAGGCGCCCTGAGTGCCGTGTAGCACGGCTACACAAACGAAGGGCAACGCCGCAATGC
>NZ_LMIH01000006.1:13824-23699 GCF_001428645.1 Acidovorax sp. Root217 | reverse complement strand
CGCTCGGCTTGCCAATAGCCCGCTATTGGCTGCGCCGCGCTTCGCGCATCCATCCGCATGCCGAGGCCAGCGCGGGGGTGAAATGAATGATGACACGCCCTATCTGAAAACAGTCAATCAAGGAGCCAGCATGGATCAAAACCAGGATAAGAAACCGTCACCGCCTGCAGGCGGTGGCTTCTGGGTCAACCTTGTTCGTGCCGAGATGGTGGTGCAGGTGGTGGGCTTGGTCGTCATCGGGGTGGTGGCGGTCACGGCCATCATCGTGTTCGGCATGAAATAGGGCCGGCGTCTTTCTCAGGACCGCCCCGGTCGCACAACCGCATCAGCCCTGCAGCAGCTGCCCCGCGATGGCGGCTGCTGCGGTGCGTGTCTCCACCCCCAGCTTCTCGAAGATGTGCTCCAGGTGCTTGTTCACCGTGCGCGGGCTCATGCCCAGGATGTCGGCGATGTCGCGGTTGGTCTTGCCCTTGGTGAGCCATGAGAGCACCTCGGTCTCGCGCGGGGTCAGTGCCACCTGCTGCAGATGGCGCGGCGCGGCGGCCTCGGCCGGGGCGTGGCTGAGCAGCAGCATCGATTCGGCCAGGCCGCTGGCGCCCATGTGCCGGGCCAGCAGCTGGCGGCCATCGGCCAGCGCCAGGGTCTGTTCGCCATCGCGCTGGGCCTGCACCAGCCAGGCGGCGGCCACTGCGGTGGGGGCCTCGGCATCGGCGAAGGCGTCTTCCAGCCAGCGCGTGGCCTGGGGCGAGCGCCAGGCCACGCGGCCCTGGCCATCGAGCACCACCACGCCCAGGCCGGCCACGTCCACCGCCTCGCGCGCCATGCGCGTGGCCTGGGCGTTGCGCACGTGGGTCGCCAGGCGCGCCAGCACCTCGGGAATGCGCAGCGGCTTGACCACGTAGTCCACCCCGCCACTGGCAAAGCCCTGCAGGATCTGCGCCGTGTCCGACAGCCCCGTCATGAACACGATGGGCACGTGCGACCAGGGCGGCGTGGCCTTGAGCTGGCGGCACAGCGCAAAGCCGTCGATGCCGGGCATCACCGCGTCGAGCAGCACGCCGTCCGGCACCACCATGTCGAAGCGCTGCAGCGCCTCTTCGGCGTCGCGCGCGGCCAGCACGGCATAGCCCTCGGCGGCCAGCGCGTCGCAGAGCATGCGCAGGGTGTCCAGGGCGTCGTCCACCACCAGGATGACGCGCTGGCCGGGCACGCCGGGGCTGGCCGGAGCGGTGGGATCAAAGGGACTGTTCATGGTCGGGTTCGCGAAGGTGGCGGGCCAGGGCCTCGAAGTCGAAACGGTCTGCGCAGGCCTGGAGCACGGCCAGTGCCGCAGCGTGGGCCGGCAGCTGGGCACGCGCCTGGCGCAGCAACTCGCGCACGGCACCCGCCTGGCCCTGGCGTGCCAGGCGGGTCAGGCCGTCGCGCAGGTCCTGGGGCAGGCTGACAGGGGAGGGCACCGCGCCCGCAGCCTGGGCCGCTGGGGGCGGCAGGGGCTGTGGCGTGTTGTCGTGTACCCATTCGATCTGCAGCGCCGCCTGCAGCGCACGCAGCAGCTCGGACTCGATCACCGGCTTGCCCACGAAGCCCTGCACCTGCATGGCGGCCAGGCGTCCGGGCTCGTGGTCGAACTGGTTGGCCGAGACGAAGACGATGGGCAGTTCGCTGGCGGGCAACAAGGTGCGCAGCAGCGCGGCGGTCTGCCAGCCATCGAGGTCGTCCATGGAGATGTCGAGCAGCACCAGGTCGGGCGGGGACTGGCGCACGATCTCCACGCACTCGCGCCCGCTCGCCGCCTCGCGCACGATGAAGCCCAGCGGCACCAGCAGGCCGGCCAGCAACTGGCGCTGCAGCGGTTGGTCGTCCACCACCAGCAGCGTGCGGCGCGGGGCGATGTGCCCGATCACCGGGCGCAGCGCGGCCATGTGGGCCGGGCGCCACGCCGGGTCGGGCGAGATGCCGGGCAGGTACAGGCGCACGGTGAAGGTACTGCCCTGGCCCGGCGTGCTCGCCACCGTGAGTTCGCCGCCCATGAGCTGCGTGAGCAGGTGCGTGATGGTCAGGCCCAGGCCGGTGCCGGCCTCGCTCGCCCGGCGCCCGGCGCTGCCGCGCTCGAACGGCAGGAAGATGCGCTCGCGGTCCTGCGGTTCGATGCCGATGCCCGTGTCGATGACCTCGATGCGCGAGACGTGCGGGCGAAAATCCAGGCGCAGCCGCACCTCGCCGCGCTCGGTGAAGCGCACGGCGTTGGACAGCAGGTTGATCAGGATCTGGCGCAGCCGCTTGGCGTCGGCGCGTATCCAGCCGGGCATGGTGCCCTCGGTCTGCACCACGAAGCGCAGGCCCCTGGCCTCGGCCTGCGGGCGCAGCATGCCCTCCACGTTCTGGATCAGCTCGGGCAGGGGCAGGGGCAGCAGGTCCAGGCGCAGGCGGCCGGCCTCGATGCGCGCCAGCTCCAGCGAGCCGTCGATCAGCGCATGCATGTGCTGCCCGCTGTGCTGGATGGTGGACAGGCTCTCGCGCAGCCAGCCCTCGGTCTGCGGGTTCTTGAGCAGGATCTGGGTGTAGCCGAGGATGCTGTTGAGCGGCGAACGCAGCTCGTGCGTCATGCCGGCCACGTAGCGCGTCTTGGCCAGGCTGGCCGATTCGGCCTGGTCCTTGGCGGCCTGCAGCTCGGCATCGGTGCGCTTGTGCGCCTCGATCTCCTGCAGCAAGAGCTGCGTCTGCCGCTCCGATTCATCCTGCGCCATGCGCCGGCTGTCGGTACTCAGTACCACCCACCAGGCGCACACGGCGGCCAACAGCGCCAGCAGCGCGAACACCTTGAAGAAGGGCATGCGCAAGAACTGTGCGGGCGTCTCGATGCTTTCCTGCACATAGACCACGCCGAGCAGGAAGACCATCACCGCGCACAGCGAGACCATCACCATCAGGTACTGGCCCATGCGGAAGTTGACCTTGGCCGCCCAGTGGCGCGGCAGCAGCAGCGCCGCCACGGCGCGCAGCTGGTCGGTGGCGCGCGAGCCGGTCTTGCAGCGGTCGTGGCAGCGCGACTCGAGCGAGCAGCACAGCGAGCAGATCGCCGCGCCATAGGCCGGGCAGCGTGCCATGTCTTCGGACTCGAACTGGTTCTCGCACACCGTGCAGCGCACCGCTTCGCCGGGCTGCCAGGTGGTATCGGGCTGGCGCGCCAGGTAGTAGCGTCCCTTGGTGGCCCAGGCCAGCAGCGGCGCCAGCGCCATCGACAGCACCAGTGCGATGAAGGGCGAGAACGCCGCCGCCATCTCGCCGAGCATGCCGGCATAGGCACAGCAGGCCACCGTGGCCGCCAGCACCATGGAGCCCAGGCCCACGGGGTTGAAGTCGTACAGGTGCGCACGCCGGAACTCGATGCCCGGTGGCGACAGGCCCAGCGGCTTGTTGATCACCAGGTCGGCCACCAGCGCGCCCACCCAGGCGATGGCCACGTTGCTGTAGACCGCCAGCACCTTCTCGAGCGCGCCGAACACCCCGAGCGTCATCAGCAGCGTGGCGATGCCCACGTTGAACACCAGCCAGACTACGCGCCCCGGGTGGCTGCGCGTGATGCGCGCGAAGAAGTTGGACCAGGCGAGCGAGCCCGCGTAGGCATTCGTCAGGTTGATCTTGATCTGCGAGACGACGACGAAGAGCACCGTGACCGCCACTGCCAGGCCCGGCAGGCCCAGCGCCGCCATGACCTGGTGGAAGCCCGCCAGGAACATCTGCGTGGGCTCGGCCGCGCGCGTGGTGCCCACCTCGAACTGCAGTGCCGCAAAGGCCAGGAAGGCGCCGCCCGCCATCTTGAGCATGCCCATCACGATCCAGCCCGGGCCCGCCACGAGCACCGCGCCCCACCAGCGCCAGCGGTTGGCGGCCGTGCGCTCGGGCAGGAAGCGCAGAAAGTCCACCTGCTCGCCGATCTGCACCACCAGCGAGAAGATCACCGTTCCCGCCACGCCGAACATCAGCAGGTTGAACTGGCTGCTGCCGCTCTTGAGGCCCGACAGCCCCGCGAAGTCGCGGTACAGCTGCGGTTGCGCCAGCGCGATCCAGACGAAGGGCAGCAGCAGCAAAAACAGCCATAGCGGCTGCGTCCACGCCTGCAGCCGCGAGATCAGCGTGATGCCGCGCATGGCCAGGGGCAGGATAACCAGGGACGAGACCACGTAGCACCACTGCAGCGGCCAGTCCACCACCATCTGCAGCGCCAGCGCCATGATGGCTGCCTCCAGCGCGAAGAAGATGAAGGTGAACACCGCGTAGATCAGCGAGGTGATGGTCGAGCCCAGGTAGCCGAAGCCCGCGCCGCGCGTGAGCAGGTCCATGTCCAGGCCGTAGCGCGCTGCGTAGTAGGCAATCGGCAGCCCGGTGAGGAAGATCAGCACCCCCACCGCGAGGATGGCCCACATGGCGTTGGAAAAGCCGTAGTTCAGCGCGATGGCCCCGCCGATGGCCTCCAGCGCCAGGAAGGACAGCGAGCCGAACGCCGTGTTCGCCACGCGGAACTCGCTCCAGCGCCGAAAGCTCTTGGGGGTGTAGCGCAGTGCGTAGTCCTCCATGGTCTCGTCGGCCACCCAGGCGTTGTACTCGCGCCGGAAGCGAAAGATCGTCTGCTGGGCAGGTTGCGGTGCGCCGGACGGAGGGGTGGAGGGCATGCACGGGGCCCATGCAAGAAACGTTCTAGCAACGCTTGCCGCGAGGTGCGTACGCAGGGGCTACGTTAATTGACGTATGGGCGCTTACCAGGGTTGTCCCTAATCTTGGCACCAGCGCGGCACCCACGGCAACCCAGCCGGCCAGCGCCGCACACCACCCCAACCCGTCTGTTGCAAGGAGCGTTTTCACCATGAAGCACCTCACCGATCCGAATGCCCTGGGCCTTCCTCCCTCCACGGACGGCGGCCGCCGCCGCCTGCTGCAGGCCATGGGCGCCGCATCGATGGCGGGCCTGCCCGCCTGGTCCTTCGGCCAGACCACCGCCGCCGTCAACACCACCAAGCTGGCCGTGACGGACACCGAAGTCACCGTGGGCCAGCTGCATTCGGCCACCGGCACCATGGCCATCTCCGAGACCGGCTCTATCCAGGCCGAGCAACTCGCCATCGACCAGATCAACGCCATGGGCGGCGTGCTGGGCCGCAAGATCAAGGTCATCAAGGAAGACGGCGCCTCCGACTGGCCCACCTTCGCCGAAAAATCCAAGAAGCTGCTCATCAACGACCACTGCGCCGCCGTGTTCGGCTGCTGGACCAGCGCCTCGCGCAAGGCCGTGCTGCCGGTGTTCGAAAAAGAGAACGGCCTCTTGTACTACCCCACCTTCTACGAAGGCCTGGAGCAGTCCAAGAACGTGATCTACACCGGCCAGGAAGCCACGCAGCAGATCCTGTATAGCCTGGAGTGGGCCAAGACCGAGAAGAAGGCCAAGACCTTCTTCCTGATCGGGTCGGACTACATCTGGCCGCGCACCTCCATGAAGATCGCGCGCAAGCACGTGGAGAACTTCCAGAAAGGCAAGATCGTGGGCGAGGAGTACTACCCGCTGGGCAGCACCAACTTCGGCTCGCTGATGAACAAGATCAAGGTGCAAAAGCCCGACTGCCTGTTCGTCGCCGTGGTGGGGGGCTCCAACGTGGCCTTCTACAAGGCGCTCAAGGCTGCCGGCATCACGGGTGACAAGCAACTGCTGGTCACGCTGTCGGTCACCGAGGACGAGATGACTGGCGTGGGCGGCGAGAACTTCGCGGGCTTCTTCTCGTCGATGAAGTACTTCCAGTCGCTGGACAACGAGAACAACAAGAAGTTCGTGGCCGCCTTCAAGGGCAAGTACGGCAAGGACGCCGTGATCGGCGACGTGACCCAGGCCGGCTACCTGGGCCCCTGGCTGTGGAAGGCCGCGGTCGAGAAGGCCAAGAGCTTCGACGTGGACAAGGTGGTGGCCGCCTCGCCGGGCATCGAGCTCAAGACCGCACCCGAGGGCTACGTCAAGCTCGACGCCAACCACCACCTGTGGAGCAAGTCGCGCATCGCCATGGGCATGCCGGACGCCAGCTTCAAGGTCGTTGCCGAGTCGCCGGAATTGATCAAGCCCGATCCGTTCCCTAAGGGTTACCAGTAAATCCCCCGCTGCAGCCTCCGGCCCTCCAGGCCGGGCCGCTGCATGGCCGCCCCTTGTTTGCCGTGAATGGAGTCTGGCACCCATGAACTTTTCAGAAATGCTCAACATCGGCCTCATGCAGGGTTTTGCCGGCCTGAGCCTGTTTGCCGTGCTGCTGCTCATGGGCCTGGGGCTGGCCATCATCTTCGGGCAGATGGGTGTGATCAACATGGCGCATGGCGAGTTCATGACCATCGGCGCCTACACCATCTACCTGGGTTCGACGCTGGCCTCCACGCATGCGCCGCAGCTGGTGGCCTACTACTTTCCGGTGGCCATCGTGGCGGCCTTCGGCTTTTCCTTTGCCGCGGGCTGGCTGGTGGAGTGGGGGCTGATCCGCCACCTGTACAAGCGCCCGCTCGACACCCTGCTGGCCACCTGGGGCATCAGCCTGGCGCTGCAGCAGAGCTTTCGCACCTTCATCGGCCCCAAGGAAGTCAGCCCTACGCTGCCCGACTGGCTGCTGGGCTCCTGGGCGCCCGTCGAGGGCCTGGATATCCCCATCAACGGCATGTTCGTGCTGGGCCTCACGGCGGTGGTCACCTGCGGCGTTCTGCTGGCGCTGCACCGAAGCCGCTGGGGCCTCAGGGTCCGTGCCACGGTGGCCAACCGCGTGATGGCCAACGCCACGGGCATCGATACGCAAAAGACCGACCGCCTGACGTTCGCCATCGGCTGCGGCATTGCCGGCGTGGCGGGGGCCGCCTTCACCACCATCGGCTCCACGGGGCCGACCTCGGGCTCGCTCTACATCGTGGATGCCTTCCTGGTCGTCACCTTCGGCGGCGCGGCCAGCCTGCTGGGCACCGTGGTCTCGGCCTTCGGCATCGCGCAGACACAGTCCATCACCGAGTTCTTCCTGGCCGGCTCCATGGCCAAGGTGATCACGCTGTCGCTGATCGTGCTGATCCTGATGGTGCGGCCGCAGGGCCTGTTCGCCTCCAAGGTGCGCCGCTGAGCGTTTGTCGATTTCACCCTGAGTTCACCGGAGTCACTTCATGAATGCCCTCAAAGCCTGGATCCAGCGCTACCAGCTCGCCAGCCTGGTGCTGCTCACCGTGCTGCTGGCCGTGGTGCTGCCACTGGCGCTCGACATCTTTCGCCTGAACCTGGTGGGCAAATACCTCACCTACGCCTTCGTGGCCATCGGCCTGGTCATGGTCTGGGGCTACGGCGGCGTGCTCAGCCTGGGGCAGGGCGTGTTCTTCGGCCTGGGCGGCTACGCCATGGCGATGTTCCTCAAGCTCGAAGCCTCCGACCCGGTGAGCACCAAGATCCAGTCGACCCCCGGCATTCCCGACTTCATGGACTGGAACCAGATCACCGAGCTGCCCGCACTCTGGGTGCCGTTCAAGAGCCTGCCGTTCTCGCTGGCCGCCGTGATCGTGGTGCCCACGCTGCTGGCCTGGATCGTGAGCTTCGCCATGTTCAAGCGCCGCGTGGGCGGGGTGTACTTCGCCATCATCACCCAGGCCGTGGCGCTGATCTGCACCGTGCTCATCATCGGCCAGCAGGGCTACACCGGCGGCGTCAACGGCATGACCGACCTCAAGACCCTGTGGGGCTGGGACACGCGCACCGACAGCGCCAAGTACATCCTGTACTACGTGTGCGTGGCGCTGCTGGTGCTGTCCATCGTGCTGTGCCGCTTCATCCAGACCAGCAAGCTCGGCACCCTGCTGCTGGCCATGCGCGACAAGGAAGACCGCGTGCGCTTCTCGGGCTACGACGTGGCCAACTTCAAGGTCTTCACCTTCTGCCTGGCGGCCGCGCTGTCGGGCATCGGCGGCGCGCTGTTCTCGCTGCAGGTGGGCTTCATGTCGCCGAGCTTCGTGGGCATCGTGCCCTCCATCGAGATGGTGATCTACGCCGCCGTGGGCGGGCGCATGAGCCTGGTGGGTGCGGTCTATGGCACCTTGCTGGTGAATGCGGGAAAGACCTATTTCTCCGAGAGCTTTCCCGACCTGTGGCTGTTCCTCATGGCGGCCCTGTTCATCGGCGTGACCATGGCTTTCCCGATGGGCCTGGCCGGGCTGTGGGAGAGCCACATCGTGCCCTGGTGGAAGGGCCGGCGCGAGGCGCTGCGCCAGGCCGCCGTGCCACCCCCCGCCACCGCCCCGCGCGCGCCCACTGACGCCGAAGCCGCCAAGGCCCAGCATGCGCCCGGCCTGCCCGAAGGCACCAGCAGCCAGAGCGCCTGAGCGCCCCCCGCACCCGGAGCACCCTTCATGAGCAACACCGACTTCGCCCTGGCCGTGGAAGACCTCACCGTTTCGTTCGACGGCTTCAAGGCCATCGACGCCCTCACGCTGTACGTCGACAAGAACGAGCTGCGCGTGATCATCGGCCCCAACGGCGCGGGCAAGACCACGCTGCTGGACCTGATCTGCGGCAAGACGCGCGCCACCGGCGGCAGCATCAAGTTCAAGAATGAAGAGCTCACGCGCATGGCCGAGCACAAGCGCGTGCGCTTAGGGATAGGCCGCAAGTTCCAGACGCCCTCGATCTACGAAAACCTCTCGGTGTTCCAGAACCTGGAGGTCTCGTATCCCTCGGGCCGCTCGGTGTTCGGTGCACTCGCGTTCCGCTGCACCCCGGCGGTGAAGGAGCGCGTGCAGGCCGTGGCCGACGACATCGGCCTGGGCGACAAGCTCGCCACCGAGGCCGGCCTGCTCTCGCACGGGCAAAAGCAGTGGCTGGAGATCGGCATGCTGCTGATGCAGGAGCCCGAGCTGCTGATGCTCGACGAGCCCATTGCCGGCATGAGCGCGCGCGAGCGCGAGCTCACGGCCGAGTTGCTGCAGCGCATCTGCAAGAACCGCGCGGTGATCGTGATCGAGCACGACATGGAGTTCGTCAAGCGCATCGCGCACAAGGTCACCGTCATGCACCAGGGAAAGATCCTGGCCGAAGGCTCGATGGACAAGGTCCAGAACGACCCCAAGGTGATCGACGTCTACCTCGGCCACTGACCGACCACCCCCCGCACAGGAGCACCCATATGTTGGAAGTCAAGGACCTGTTCGTGGCCTACGGCCAGAGCGAAGCACTGCACGGTATCTCGTTCTCGGGCCGGGCCAACGAGACCGTGGCCATCATGGGCCGCAATGGCATGGGCAAGACCACGCTGTTCAAGAGCCTCATGGGCGTGATGCCGGTCAAGAGCGGCAGCATCAGCATGGCCGGCCAGGAGGTGACGCGTGACGAGAGCTTTCGCCGCGTGGCCAAGGGCATCGCCTACGTGCCCCAGGGCCGCATGATCTTTCCGACACTGACGGTGGAAGAAAACATCCAGACCGGCCTCGAAAATTCGAAGACGCGCGAGATCCCCGAGGAGATCTACGCCCTGTTCCCCGTGCTTTGGGACATGCGCCGGCGCAAGGGCGGCAACCTCTCGGGCGGGCAGCAGCAGCAACTGGCCATTGCGCGCGCGCTGGTCACCGACCCCAAGGTGCTGCTGCTCGACGAGCCGACCGAGGGCATCCAGCCTTCCATCATCAAGGACATCGCCCGCGCCCTCAACGAGATCCGCAAGCTGCGCAAGATCACCATCGTGGTCAGCGAGCAGGTGCTCTCGTTCGCCATGGACGTGGCCGACCGCCTGTTCGTCATCGAAGGCGGCCGACTGGTGCACGAGACCGCGCGTGCGGACACCGACCAGCAGCACATCAAGGCCTACCTCTCCGTCTGACATGAAGCACCT
>NZ_LMIH01000006.1:0-13806 GCF_001428645.1 Acidovorax sp. Root217 | reverse complement strand
TTCGCAATCTGGGAGGGGGACGCCCCCAGTGCGGCGGGGCGGCCCTTGCACGGGGGCACTGGCTTTGGCAGCGCCAGTTTCACAGGCTGTGGGTGGCGCGTCGCGCACACGGATCTTCTCTTGTTACGTCGTTTTCTTCTGTCACTTCCTAGTCACTTTTCAAGGAGCAACACGCCATGGCCGATACCCTGATCAAGGTGGACCTCAAGCAGTCCCCGTACGACAACCCGCTGATGCACAACCGCTGGCACCCGGACATCCCCATGGCCGTGTGGGTGGAGCCCGGGGCGGAGTTCAAGCTCGAGACCTATGACTGGACGGGTGGCGCCATCAAGAACGACGACAGCGCCGACGACGTGCGCGATGTGGACCTGTCCACCGTGCACTTCCTGTCGGGCCCAGTGGGCGTCAAGGGCGCCGAGCCGGGCGACCTGCTGGTGGTGGACCTGCTCGACATCGGCGCGCGTGACGACAGCCTGTGGGGCTTCAACGGCTTCTTCTCCAAGAAGAACGGCGGCGGCTTCCTCACCGAGCACTACCCGCTGGCGCAAAAATCCATCTGGGACTTCCACGGCATGTTCACCAACAGCCGCCACATCCCGGGCGTGAACTTCGCGGGCCTGATCCACCCCGGTCTCATCGGCTGCCTGCCCGACCAGAAGATGCTCGACGCCTGGAACGCCCGCGAAGCCGAGCTGATCGCCACCGACCCCGACCGCGTGCCCGGCCTGGCGAATCCGCCCAACGGCATCACCGCCCACATGGGCCAGCTGCAGGGCGAGGCCAAGGCCAAGGCCGCCGCCGAGGGCGCGCGCACCGTGCCACCGCGCGAGCACGGCGGCAACTGCGACATCAAGGACCTCTCGCGCGGCTCCAAGGTGTACTTCCCGGTCTACGTGGAAGGCGCTGGCCTGTCGGTGGGCGACCTGCACTTCAGCCAGGGCGACGGCGAAATCACCTTCTGCGGCGCCATCGAGATGGCCGGCTGGGTGCACATGAAGGTCAGCCTGATCAAGGGCGGCATGGCCAAGTACGGCATCAAGAACCCGATCTTCAAGCCCAGCCCGGTCACCCCCAACTACAAGGACTACCTGATCTTCGAAGGCATCTCGGTCGACGAATCGGGCAAGCAGCACTACCTCGATGTCACGGTGGCCTACCGCCAGGCCTGCCTGAACGCTATTGAATACCTGAAGAAGTTCGGCTACAGCGGCGCGCAGGCCTATTCCATCCTGGGCACCGCCCCGGTGCAGGGCCACATCAGCGGCGTCGTGGACGTGCCCAATGCCTGCGCCACGCTGTGGTTGCCCACCGAAATCTTCGACTTCGACATCAACCCCACGGCCGCTGGCCCGGTGAAGATGCTCGACGGCAGCATCGACATGCCGATCTCGCAAGACAAGTAGCAAGGCAGGCCCCCAATGCCCACCTACGACTACGCCTGCGCCGACTGCGGCAATTTCGACGCGCTGCGCAGCGTGGCTCTGCGCAACGAACCCTGTGCCTGCCCCGCCTGCGGGGCGGCTGCGGCACGCGTGTTCGCCCACGCACCGCACCTGGCCTGCGTGAGCCCCGAGCAGCGCCGCGCGCACGACACCAACGAGCGCGCCCAGCACGCCCCGCGCTCGTCCTCGCGCGATGGCGACGCCGGCAGCTACGGCCGGCTGCGCCATCCCTCGGGGTGTGGCTGCTGCAGCGGCGGCGGGAGCAAACGCGGCAGCACCGTCACCGCGCCCAACGGCGCGAAGACATTTCCCTCCAAACGCCCCTGGATGATCAGCCACTGACGCGGCTTTGCCTTCAACCGGCTAACGTCGTTGGGGAGCCTTGCCGTGCTGAAGCACTGTCTGCGGCTCCCCGCCTAGTTATCCGGCTGAATGCCAACCCGCGGGAGGCGTCCAGGCTTCAGGATTTCCCAAGGAGAACACGCCATGATCCACGGCGATATTTCGAGCAGCAAGGACACCGTCGGCGTCGCGGTGGTCAACTACAAGATGCCGCGCCTGCACACCCAGGCCGACGTGCTGGACAACGCGCGCAAGATCGCCGACATGCTGGTCGGTATGAAGACCGGCCTGCCTGGCATGGACCTGGTGATTTTCCCCGAGTACAGCACCCACGGCATCATGTACGACCGCCAGGAGATGATGGACACCGCCACCACCATTCCCGGCCCGGAGACGGAAATCTTCGCGGCTGCGTGCCGCAAGGCCAAGGTCTGGGGTGTGTTCTCGCTGACCGGCGAGCGGCATGAAGAGCATCCCCGGAAAATGCCGTACAACACCCTGATCCTCATGAACGACCAGGGCGAGATCGTGCAGAAGTACCGCAAGATCATGCCCTGGACGCCCATCGAGGGCTGGTACCCCGGCGACCAGACCTACGTGAGCGACGGGCCCAAGGGCCTGAAGATCAGCCTCATCATCTGCGACGATGGCAACTACCCCGAGATCTGGCGCGACTGTGCGATGAAGGGCGCCGAGCTCATCGTGCGCTGCCAGGGTTACATGTACCCGGCCAAGGAGCAGCAGATCCTCATCAGCAAGGCCATGGCCTTTGCCAACAACACCTACGTGGCGGTGGCCAATGCGGCGGGGTTCGACGGGGTGTACAGCTACTTCGGCCATTCGGCGCTGATCGGCTTCGACGGCCGCACGCTGGGCGAGTGCGGGGAGGAGGAGTACGGCGTGCAGTACGCGGCGCTCTCCACCAGCCTGATCCGCGATTTCCGCAAGAACGGCCAGTCCGAGAACCATTTGTTCAAGCTGCTGCACCGCGGCTATACCGGCATGATCAACTCCGGCGAGGGTGACAAGGGCGTGGCTGCCTGCCCCTACGGCTTCTACCAGCGCTGGGTGACCGACCCCGAGGGCACGCGCGCCGCGGTGGAGGCCCTAACGCGCACCACGGTGGGCACGGCCGAATGCCCCATCGAGGGGATTCCACACGCGCAGTGAAGGCCGGTCGCCAGAGCCGGCCCGCCAGTTGCCGATAATGCAGCGCACATGGTGGCGCCTGCATCCCCTCTCTCTTCTCTGCCTCTGGCCTGCGCGGCTCTGATCGCCGTGGCCCTGCTGACTGGCTGTGCCGCCCCGGCGCCCACCCCGCGCGGCGAGGTCAAGGGTGCGTCCACCACCACGGGCGAGCTGGCCCAGTCCGACCTGAACCGCATGGCCACGCTGGCCATGCGCGACAACCTGGCCAGCCTGACCCTGCTGATGGACAAGCTCTACCGCCGCAACCCGGCCGAGTGGCGCAAGGCGGGCGCGGCCAGCCGCGAGCAGGCCATGGAGCAGGTGCGCACCGCCATCGAGCAGCGCCAGCCCTGGGCGCCGCTGCAGGGCCGGCGCGACATTGCCGCCCTGGCCTTTGCGCTGGCGCCCGAGTTCACGGGCGACCGGGTGGCCGCCTTCATTGTCGCCACGGCCGACATGCTGGTCACCGCGCATGGCGGCAAGACCGAGTTCTTTCTGCTCGACTCGCTCGACGCCCAGCACCTGTACAACGCCGCGCGCAACGTCGAATCGGCCGTGTGGCTGCTGTCCCAGCGGCGCAATGCCGCGGGCCAGCCGCTGCTGTGGGCAGACGAGATCGGCCCCCAGGGGCGCAACCTGAGCTTCGAGCGCGAATTCGGCAAGGTCATCGCCCGCCTGGACCTGGTGGCCGTGGTGGTGACCGAAAAGTACCGCCGCGCGGCCATCAGCTACGTGCAGGGGATTGTCGGGGGCACTTTCCTGCAATTCCTCCCTGTGCGCTGAGCAGGTAAAATCATGCCTCCCCCGAGGAGCGTTGCAGCGGACCGCCCAGGCACACAGATGCCGGCTGTTCGTCAGGCTCGGGGCCGACCACCCCGCAACGACGCTCACCTACGTTACTGAACCGATTGCGCAGGTGAGTCTGATGTCCGCCCTTCCCATGCCCCCCCTGAAGCTGTCCGGCCTGGAGCCCGTCTCCATTGGCGAGGGCAGCCTGTTCGTCAACATCGGTGAGCGCACCAACGTCACCGGTTCCAAGGCCTTCGCCCGCATGATCCTGAACGGGCAGTACGAGGAGGCCCTGGCCGTGGCCCGCCAGCAGGTGGAGAACGGGGCCCAGGTCATCGACATCAACATGGACGAGGCCATGCTGGACAGCAAGGCGGCCATGGTGCGCTTTCTGCAACTGATCGCCTCCGAGCCCGACATCGCGCGCGTGCCCATCATGGTCGACAGCTCCAAGTGGGAGGTGATCGAGGCCGGCCTGCGCTGCGTGCAGGGCAAGGGCATCGTCAACTCCATCTCCATGAAGGAGGGCATCGACAAGTTCAAGCACGAGGCGCGCCTGGTGCGCCGCTACGGTGCCGCCGCCGTGGTCATGGCCTTTGACGAGAAGGGCCAGGCCGACACCTACGAGCGCAAGATCGAGATCTGCGAGCGCGCCTACCGCGTGCTGGTCGACGAGGTGGGCTTTCCGCCCGAGGACATCATCTTCGACCCGAACATCTTCGCGGTGGCCACCGGCATCGAGGAGCACAACAACTACGCGGTTGATTTCATCGAGGCCGTGCGCTGGATCAAGCAGAACCTGCCCGGCGCCAAGGTCTCGGGCGGCGTCTCCAACGTGAGCTTCAGCTTCCGTGGCAACGACCCGGTGCGCGAGGCCATCCACACCGTGTTCCTGTACCACGCCATCAAGGCCGGCATGGACATGGGCATCGTCAACGCCGGCATGGTCGGCGTGTACGACGACCTGGAGCCCACGCTGCGCGAGCGCGTCGAGGACGTGGTGCTCAACCGCCGCCCCGATGCCGGCGAGCGCCTGGTCGAGGTGGCCGAGACCGCCAAGAGCGGCGCCAAGGACGAGAGCAAGCGCCTCGAATGGCGCGGCACGCCCGAGGCACCGCGCACCGTGGGCGAGCGCCTGTCGCACGCGCTGGTGCATGGCATCACCGACTTCATCGTCGAAGACACCGAAGAAGCTTACCAGGCCATCGTCGCCAAGGGCGGGCGCCCGCTGCACGTGATCGAAGGCCCGCTGATGGACGGCATGAACGTCGTGGGCGACCTGTTCGGCGCCGGCAAGATGTTCCTGCCCCAGGTGGTGAAAAGCGCGCGCGTGATGAAGTCCGCCGTGGCCCACCTGATTCCCTACATCGAGGAAGAAAAGCGCCTGGACGAGCTGGCCGGGCGCGACGTGCGCAGCAAGGGCAAGATCATCATCGCCACCGTCAAGGGCGACGTGCACGACATCGGCAAGAACATTGTCACCGTCGTGCTCCAGTGCAACAACTTCGAGGTGGTGAACATGGGCGTGATGGTGCCCTGCCACGAGATCCTGGCGCGCGCCAAGGTCGAGGGGGCCGACATCGTGGGCCTGTCGGGCCTGATCACCCCGAGCCTGGAGGAAATGCAGTACGTGGCCGGAGAGATGCAGAAGGACGAGCACTTCCGCATCAAGAAGATCCCGCTGCTCATCGGCGGGGCCACCACCAGCCGCGTACACACCGCCGTGAAGATCGCGCCGCACTATGAAGGCCCCGTGGTCTACGTGCCCGATGCCTCGCGCAGCGTGAGCGTGGCCCAGAGCCTGCTGGGCGACGGCGTGGACCACTACGTGCAGGAGCTCAACGCCGACTACGACAAGGTACGCACCCAGCACGCCAACAAGAAGCAGACCCCGCTGTGGTCGCTGGCCAAGATCCGCGCCAACAAGACCCCGGTGGACTGGGCTGCGTTCAAGCCCACCGTGCCGCGCGCGCTGGGCCGGCGCGTGTTCAAGAACTTCGACCTGGCCGAGCTGGCGCGCTACATCGACTGGGGCCCGTTCTTCCAGACCTGGGACCTGGCCGGCCCGTACCCCGCCATCCTGACCGACGAAGTCGTTGGTGTGGAGGCCACGCGCGTGTTCGCTGATGCGCAGGCCATGCTGAAAAAAATCATCGAGGGCCGCTGGCTCACCGCCAGCGGTGTGATGGGCCTGTACCCGGCCAACAGCGTGAACGACGACGACATCGAGTTCTACACCGACGAGACGCGCACCGAGGTCGCCATGACCTGGTACGGTATGCGCCAGCAGACCGAAAAGCACGTCATCGACGGTGTGACCCGCCCCAGCCGCTGCCTGGCCGACTTCGTCGCGCCCAAATCGAGTGGCATCGCCGACTACGCCGGCATGTTCGCCGTGACGGCGGGCCTCGGTATCGAGAAGAAGGAAAAAGCCTTCATCGACGCGCTCGACGACTATTCCGCCATCATGTTCAAGAGCCTAGCCGACCGCCTGGCCGAGGCCTTTGCCGAGTGCCTGCACCACCGCGTGCGCACCGACCTGTGGGGCTATGCGGCAGGCGAGCAACTGACCAACGACGAGATGATCGGCGAGAAGTACGCCGGCATCCGCCCCGCGCCCGGCTACCCCGCCTGCCCCGACCACAGCGCCAAGAGCGCGCTGTTCAACGTGCTGCAGTGCGGCGAGGTGGGCATGACCCTGACCGAGAGCCTGGCCATGATGCCGGCCGCCAGCGTGAGCGGCTTCTACCTGGGCCACCCCGAGAGCACGTACTTCAGCGTCGGCAAGATCGGTGAGGACCAGCTGCACGACATGGCCCAGCGGCGGGGCATGGACGAGGCGCTGCTGGCGCGGTTGTTGGCTCCGAATCTGTAAACAGAGGCAGCCCTCTTAGGGCTGCCCGCTGGGCGTCAGGCGACGATTGTTCCGCTCACTTCGCCCAAGCCGATACGCACGGCGCCCTCACGCTCGCACCAGCCCTTGAGGGTCAGCGTATCCCCGTCTTCCAGGAAGCTGCGCTGCTCGCCATTGGGCAGGGTCACGGGCTGCTTGCCGCCGCCGGTCAGCTCCAGCAGCGAGCCGGCTTCGCTCGCTTCGGGGCCCGAAAGCGTGCCCGACCCCATCAGATCGCCGGGCTGCAGGTTGCAGCCGTTCACCGTGTGGTGCGCCACCAGTTGCGCAGGCGTCCAGTACGCGGCGCGCTGGGTGTTGGTCAGGGCCAGGCGCACAGCGGGCTCGCCGGCTTCGCGCATGCGGGCGGTCTGCAGCAGCACCTCCAGCGCGATGGTGAAGGCGCCCTGGGCACGGTTGCCGGGCGAGTCGAGGTAGGGCAGGGGCTGCGGGTCGGCGGCGTCGCGCTCGAAGGGGGCGCGGAACGGTGCCAGCGCCTCCATGGTCACCAGCCAGGGCGAAAGCGTGCTGGCGAAGTTCTTCGACAGGAAGGGGCCCAGCGGCTGGTATTCCCAGCCCTGGATGTCGCGCGCGCTCCAGTCGTTGAACAGGGCCACGCCGAACAGGTGCTGCTCGGCCTGGCCGATGGCGATGGGCTCGCCCTGCGCATTGCCCTGCCCGATGAACCAGCCCAGCTCCAGCTCGTAGTCCAGCCGCTTGCAGGGGCCGAGCACCGGTGCGGCGGCCTCGGGCGCCTTGGTCTGGCCCTGCGGGCGCCGCACGCGCTGGCCGCTGATGCCGATGGACGAGGCGCGCCCGTGGTATCCGATGGGCACCCACTTGTAGTTGGGTAGCAGTGGGTTGTCCGGGCGGAACTGCTTGCCCACCGTGGTGGCGTGGTGCACGCTGGTGTAGAAGTCGGTGTAGTCGCCGATATGGCAGGGCACGGCCATTTCGGCATCGGTCTGGGGCAACAGCGCCTGGGACCAGGCAGCCTGTTGGGGGCTGCCTTCGCGCAGGCCTTCGGACAGCTTCTGGCGCAGGGCCAGGCGCTCGGCCGGGCTTGCGGCCATCAGCGCGTTCATGTCGTTGGAGGCGGTGAGGCCTACGGCCTGCAGGTCCAGGATCTGGTCGCCGATGGCCACGCCGATGCGCAGCGCCTCGCCGCTGCCCGCCTTGCGGTAGCGGCCGAAGGGCAGGTTCTGGATGGGGAAATCGCAGCCCGCCGTGTTGGCGGAGGCGACCCAGCTGCGCAGATGGGTGCCGTGGGTGGCATCAAGGGTAGTGGTCATGGTCACGGTAGTAAGAAAAAAGGGGATGAGATCAGTCGGCACTCATCTGCGCACTGTGGGCGACCTTGCCCAGGCGCTCGTACTCGCGCTTGGTCAATGCGTCGAAGTCGGCCACGCTGGCGCTGCGCGGCGTGAAGCCGGCGGCCAGCAGCTTGTCCTTGACCGCAGGGTCGGCCAGCGCATCGGCCAGGGCCTTGTTCAGGCGCTGGGCCACGGCAGCCGGCAGGCCTGCCGGGCCATAGACACCGAACCAGGGCTCCACCGCATAGTCGGGCAGACCGGCTTCGGCCAGTGTCGGCACGTCGGGCAGGGCCGGCGAGCGCTGGGCGCCCGCCACGGCCAGGGCGCGCAGCTTGCCGGCCTGGATGTGGGGCAGCGAGGCGGGCAGGTTGTCGAAGGCAATCGGCACCTGGCCGCCGATCAGGTCGGTGATCAGCGGCGCGCTGCCCTTGTAGGGCACGTGCACCAGATCGGTCTTGCTGGTCTGGGCGAACAGCACGCCGGCCAGGTGCATGGAGGTGCCGGCACCGGCCGTGGCATAGGGCAGGCCGGGGTTCTTGCGCATGTGGGCCAGCAGCTCGGCCACGTTCTTCACGGGCAATGCGGGGCCGGCTTCGAGCACGATGGTGGAGTTGCCCAGCAGGCCCACGGCCGTGAAGTCCTTGCGCGGGTCGAAGGGCATCTTCTTGTAGATGTGCGGGTTCAGCGCGTTCGTGGAGATGGCGCCCATGCCCACGGTGTAGCCATCGGGCGCGGCCTTGGCCACGGCATCCATGCCGATGTTGCCGCCCGCGCCCGCGCGGTTGTCGATGATGACCGGCTGCCCCAGCGTCTGCGCCATGTGGGCGCCCACGGTGCGCGCCACCAGGTCGGTGGTGCCGCCGGGTGCATAGGGAACGACGAAGCGGATGGGCTTGGCCGGGAAGGCGGCCTCCTGGGCGGCCAGCGGGCCGGCGGCCAGGCCGAGCACGGTGGCGGCAGCGGCGGTGCACAGCAGGGTGCGGCGGGTGGGCGAAGTCGGGGCGAAAGCGGCCATGTCTGGGTGTCTCCGGTGACGGTTATAGGAATCTCACCATTCTTGGCCGGCCCGCCGTTTCCTACAATCGTTCTTTCCACTGCATGGACAAGCATGACCACCCTGGTGCTCGACCGCGTGCTGCGCATCCTCGACCAGCTCTCGCGCTACGACGCGCGCGGGCTCTCGCTGTCCGACATCGCGCGCCAGTCCGGCATACCGCACCCCAGCGTGCACCGGCTGCTGCAGGACATGATGGCGGCCCGCCTGGTGGCTGCGCTGCCCGAGGGCAAGGGCTATGTGCTGGGCCGCCGCCCGTTCGAGCACGGTCTGGCCGCGCGCGGGCGGCACGACGTGGCGCCGCTGTTCACGGCCAACCTTCAGCGCCTGGCCGATGCCACGGGCTATGCGGCCTACCTGTTCGTGCTCAGCGGGCACGAGGCCGTCTGCTACGCCCATACCAACGTGCAGCGGCTGGACCCACCCCTGAGCGTGACCGTGGGCGGGCGCCGCCCGCTGGGCGTGGGTGCGGCCGGGCTGGCACTGATGGCCGCGCAGGATGCCGAACTCATCGAAGCCGCCCTGGCTGCCAACGCGCCCACGCTGGGCCGCTACGGGGGGCTGGATGAGGCCACGCTGCGCACGCTGCTCACCCAGACCCAGGCCCTGGGCTACGCGCGCAGCGGCGGTTGCCTGAACACCAACACCGCCGCCGTGGGCCATGCGGTGGTGGATGCGGGCGGGCGCGCGTTCGCGGCCATCAGCCTGTCGACCACCGTGGCGCGGCTCACGCAGCGCGAGGCCGCCCGGCTGGCCGCGCTGCTGCGCACCGAGATCGCGGACATCCAGCCCAGGGTGCACTTCCACTGGAGCGACTCGGCTCCGTTGCGCTGAAAGTGGTCGGCAGCAGAGCGGGGTTACTGCGGCGCCTGATCGGCGCCGGTGTCGGCGCTGGCGGCCATTTCGAGCTGCATCATGATCATGTTGACCAGCATGTGCACCGTGGGGCGGCCGGTCTCGATCACGTAGTGCGCCGTCTCGCGGTACAGGCCGTCGCGCTGGCCGTACAGTGCGCGCAGCTTGTCCATGGGGTTGCCGCCCTGCAGCAGGGGGCGGGTGCGGTCGTGCTTGACGCGTTTGTAGATCTCTTCGGGCGAGGCGCGCAGGTAGAGCACCGGGCCCATGGCGCGCAGCACCTCGCGGTTCTCGCGGCGCAGCACGGCGCCGCCGCCGGTCGAAAGCACCATGCCGCCGGGCTGGGCAGCGGCCTTGGCGAGTTCCTGCGCCTCCAGGTCGCGAAAGCGCGCTTCGCCATGTTCCTCGAAGAACTGGCGGATGCTGGTGCCCAGCGTTTCCTCGAGCCGGTGGTCCAGGTCGATGAAAGGCACGCCCGTGCGGTGCGCCAGCTGCCTGCCGACGGTGGATTTGCCCGAGCCGGGCATGCCGACCAGTGCGCAGCGAATCTGCATATGTTTCTTGTGTCTTTCCGGCCTTGCCCCTGGGACGGGAGTTTACCGGCTGCCGTCACAGCGCCGCGTAGACCAGCGCCGGGTACAGCTCGCACAGGTAGCGCAACTGGCCGGGCGCCTGGGTGAGCAAGATGGCCACCAGATCCTCGGCCGGGTCCACCAGAAAGAAGGTGCCGCCCATGCCGCTCCAGCCGTACTGGCCCACCGAGGCGGCATGGGGCGCCAGGCCGGCGCTGCGGCGCACGGCCACCCCCAGGCCAAAGCCATAGCCCTCGGGCAGGATGTCCCCGGCAGCAGGGATGTCGGTGCCCAGGTGGTCGGCCGCCATGAAGGCCACGGTGGCGCGGCTGGCCATGCGCACGCCGTCCAGCGTGCCGCCGGCCAGCAGCAGGCGCGCAAAACGCGCATAGTCGCCGGCGGTGGACACCAACCCGCCGCCGCCCGATTCGAATGCAGCCGGGCGCGATACGTCGTTGAGCACCACGTCGGCCCCGCTTTGTGGGTCGCGCGCGAAGGGTTCTGCCAGGCGATGCAGCTGCTCTGCCGGCACGTGAAAGCCGGTGTCGCGCATCTGCAGTGGGCCGAACACGCGGCGCTGCAGGATGGCGCCCAGGGGCTCGCCCTCCACCACTTCCAGCAGGGCGCCCAGCACGTCGGTGGCGCGGCTGTATTCCCAGCAGCTGCCGGGCTGGTGCAGCAGGGGCAGGGGCCCGATGGCCTTGGCGAGCGCCGCATTGCCGTCGCGGCGCGAGCCGATGCGTGCCGCTTGATAGGCCTGGGCCACCGGGCCGGTGTCCCAGGCATAGCTCAGCCCCGCAGTGTGGCGCAGCAGGTCATGCACCGTGGCCTCGCGCCGCACGGCGACAGTGCCGCCCGTGGCGGGGTCGAACACGCCCTGGCCGGCAAACGAGGGCAGGTAGCGCGCCACGGGGTGGGACAGGTGCAGGCGGCCCTCTTCCATGAGCATCAACGTGACCAGCGACACCACGGGCTTGGTCATGGAGTAGATGCGAAAGATCGAATCCGCAGCCATGGCCGGCGCGCCCGCGCCCGGCGCCTGGGCGCCCAGGGGCTCGTGCAGCACGGTCTGGCCGCGGTGGTGCACCAGCGCCACCGCGCCGGGCAGGATGCCGCGGTCAACGTGGTCCTGCAGGACGGTTCGCAGTCGGGTCAGGCTGGGGGCGTGCATGGGCGGGGCTCCGGGACAAGATGGTGCCAGCCTGCCACAAGTAGCAGGAACGCCCAGCCGCCTGTGGGACAGCACCTACAGGCAATTCCGTGCCCGGCCGGTGCAAAGCCGCCGGACCGCAGCCTATGCTGCGTGCATGACTGTCACCGACCGAATCCAGCGCGCCACCGAGCGCCTCAAACCCCTGGTGCAGCCTGTGCTGCCGCTGTGGCGCGCAGTGCAGATGTGGCTCGACGCCGATGGCCTGCGCATGAGCGCCGCCATGTCTTTCTACGGCATGCTCAGTCTGGCCCCCTTGCTGCTCCTGTTGGTGGGCGTGCTCGGCTGGTGGCTGGACCGCAGCTACCTGGAAAGCAGCTTGCTGCTGCAGGTGCAGTCGGTGATGGGCGAGCGCGTGGCCGACGTGGTGCGCCAGGCCCTGGCCAGCGCGCAGGAGCCTTCCGAGGGTCGGCTGGCTTCGCTGATCGGCTTTGTCGTGCTGCTCTCGGGTGCCACCGGGGTGTTCGTGGAGCTGCAGTCTACGCTGGCGCGCCTGTGGCAGGGGACCGAGCCCGAGCCGGCACGCGCCGCCTGGTGGCACATGGCTTCGCTCAGGCTGCGCGGGTTGGCCTATGTGCTGGCCATTGGCTTTTTGCTGCTGGTGTCGCTCACCCTGTCCACCCTCATCAACCTGTTTGCCGGCTGGGCGGGTGCACGGCTGTCCATCGCGCCGCTCGGGCCCATCCTGCAGGTGCTCAACGAGGTGGTGGCCTTCGGCTTCGCGGTGGCGCTGTTCGTGGGGTTGATGCGCATCGGCAGTGGGCGCAAGCCGCCCCTGCGCTGCCTGGTGGCCGGTGCGGTGGTGGGGGCCACGCTGTTCACCATCGGCAAGCAGTTGCTGGCGTGGTACCTGTCGACCGCCGCCGTGGTCTCTGCGTACGGCGCTGCCGGCTCGCTGGTGGTGCTGCTGATGTGGATCTATTTCTCCTCGGCCGTGCTGCTGTTCGCGGCCAGCTGTGCCCGGGCCCTGGACGAGGCGGGCCTGCAGGTGCGCAGGCGCCGCGCCACGGCGGTCCCCGTGCCGCAGGCCGACGCGGGCGTGGCGCCCGTGCCTTGAATGGGCGAGTGGGGCTGGCGTCACTTTGCACTGTAAGCAACAGCAACTGTCTGCCGCCGGGCTTTGCATTTTGAGAGGTGCTCGCAGCACTTCTTACCGACCCTTACAAAGCAGACAAATCCCCGCACCATGGCCTGTATACCGTGCGTCCATGGGCTGCGTTGTTCACTGAGCGACGGCCCCGGCACACGAACCAACCAATGAATGAATGGCGCGCATGCGCGCGGAAGGAAACACCATGAACAACCCTATCACCCTGCAGCCGTCCGATGTGCGCACAGTGCCTTCCACCCCCTCGCCCATGAAGTGGATGTGGGTCGCCATCGCCTCCCTGGGAGCATGTGTGGTGGCCCTGGGTACCACGCTGGTGGTGCAGCACCGTCCTGCTGAAGTTGCGGCCGCCTCAACGGCGGCTAGCCCGACCGTGGTGGCCCAATCACTGCAGGGCGTTCCCGCCCAGCCGCTGGGTCTGGTGCAACCCCAGGCCGGTGCCCCGGCCCAGCGTGCGCCTGCGCCCATGCCCGAGCCATTCCAGCCCCAGCGTGCGAACCTGGCCGGCGGCACGGCGCAGATGGTGCAACGCGCACCGGTGTGCAATACCTGCGGCCGGGTCGAATCGGTGCAGGCAATCCAGCAGGCCGAGCCTGCCACCGGTGTGGGTGCGGTCGCGGGCGGCGTGCTTGGCGCGGTGGTGGGCAACCAGATCGGCAAGGGCAATGGCCGCACCGCCGCCACGGTGCTGGGCGCCGTGGGCGGTGGCTATGTGGGCCACCAGGTGGAGCAGCGCTCGCGCACCCGCACGGTGTACCAGGTGGCGATCCGCATGGACGATGGTTCGCTGCGCCGCTTCACGCGCGCGCAGCCCCCGGCTGTGGGCACGCCCGTGGCGCTGCAGGGCAAGGGCTACCGCATCGACCACGAGCGCGACAGCCGCCCGAACGGCGGTGGCGCGTACACCAACGCCCCTGCAGGCGCGGTGCGCGTGGCCAACGGCTATTGAGCTGCGGCAGGCCTGATCACAGCGCCCGGACCAGCTCCGGCACAGCGGTAAACAGATCCGCCTCCAACCCATAGTCCGCCACGCTGAAGAT
>NZ_LMIH01000005.1:542389-553360 GCF_001428645.1 Acidovorax sp. Root217 | reverse complement strand
CAGCGAGGGGATCTGCGTGGGCGACGTGCGGGTGCTGGAATTGCCAAGGCCCAGTTGCCCGCCATTGCCGTAACCCCACGACCAGACCGTGCCGTCGGCACGCAACACGAGGGCATGGTCGTAGCCCATGGAGATGGCGGGCTGCACAGCGTGGGCAGAAGTCATCGCAAAAGCACAGCACAGGGCAGCAGCACCCAGGGCAACGGCAGTGCTCAAAGGCTTTTTCGTCATCAGATGTTTCATCGGTTCCCTCAAAAAAGTAAAAAAGAAAGATTGGCTGGACGCTTGGCGCCTGATCGCGTGGGGCGGGAAAAGCCGTACCGCAACCTCCGGGAGCCGGACCGTGGCGGGATGCGCCCCGTGTGCCCCTCAGCCAGCCAGCGGCGCCAGGGGCACGAAGCGGCAAGCCGCAATGCGATGGCGACGAGCGTCAAGACAGCGCAAGGTACCCATGGATGGCTTCCTGCGCCCCACCCCGCAGGGGTGAGGGATTTCCCTGCTCCTGCGCAAAAATGGGGTGGATCGGCCCGACCCCTTGCAAGCCATCGGCACAACTGGAAGCGTGTTTGACACCCTTCCAATCACCCCATGTCTTGAAACGGCAACAAATGCCCGTATCATTAGCACTCACTGCAACGGAGTGCTAACACTCCCTTGTTGGATGGAGTTTGGTAGCGCCTGGCCCTGTTCAGGCGCTTCGTACTGTCGGTAATTTTTTGACCCAGGAGCAATGCAATGAATCTTCGCCCCCTGCACGATCGCGTGATCGTCAAGCGTATCGAAAGCGAAACCACGACCGCCTCCGGCATCGTGATCCCCGACAACGCCGCTGAAAAGCCCGATCAAGGTGAAGTGCTGGCCGTCGGCCCCGGCAAGAAGAACGACAAGGGCGAACTGCTCGCCCTGAACGTGAAGGTCGGCGACCGCGTTCTGTTCGGCAAGTACTCGGGCCAGACCGTCAAGATCAAGGGCGACGAGCTGCTGGTCATGAAGGAAGACGACCTGTTCGCCGTGGTGGAGAAGTAAAGCTGCTGCGCAGGCGCCATGCGTCGTTGCGCGGTGCTCGCAATCCTCACGTACAGGAAGTACGTTCCGGTTGCTGTGCTCCGTGCGCCTAGCCTGGCACCTGCTCGCTACGCTTTCCCCTCTCCCCCAAGCCAGTAATTGATTCAGTTAAATTTCAGGAGCTCCAAATGGCAGCAAAAGACGTAGTTTTCGGCGGCGAAGCCCGCGCACGCATGGTTGAAGGCGTGAACATTCTGGCCAATGCGGTCAAGGTGACCCTGGGCCCCAAGGGCCGCAATGTGGTGCTGGAGCGCTCGTTCGGCGCCCCTACTGTGACCAAGGACGGTGTGTCCGTGGCCAAGGAAATCGAACTCAAGGACAAGCTGCAGAACATGGGCGCCCAGCTCGTGAAGGAAGTGGCCTCCAAGACCAGCGACAACGCTGGTGACGGCACCACCACTGCCACCGTGCTGGCCCAGGCCATCGTGCGCGAAGGCTTCAAGTACGTGGCCGCCGGCATCAACCCGATGGACCTGAAGCGCGGTATCGACAAGGCCGTGACGGCCCTGGTGATCGAGCTGAAGAAGGCTTCCAAGCCCACCACCACCTCCAAGGAAATCGCACAGGTCGGCTCGATCTCGGCCAACTCCGACGAAACCATCGGCAAGCTGATCGCTGACGCCATGGACAAGGTTGGCAAGGAAGGCGTGATCACCGTGGAAGACGGCAAGTCCCTCGACTCCGAACTGGACGTCGTGGAAGGCATGCAGTTCGACCGCGGCTACCTGTCGCCCTACTTCATCAACAACCCAGAAAAGCAATCGGCCATTCTGGACAACCCCTTCGTGCTGCTGTTCGACAAGAAGATCAGCAACATCCGCGACCTGCTGCCTACCCTGGAGCAAGTTGCAAAGGCCGGCCGTCCGCTGCTGATCATTGCCGAAGAAGTCGAAGGCGAAGCCCTGGCCACGCTGGTGGTCAACACCATCCGCGGCATCCTGAAGGTCGTGGCTGTGAAGGCTCCTGGCTTCGGCGACCGCCGCAAGGCCATGCTGGAAGACATCGCCATCCTGACGGGCGGCAAGGTCATCGCTGAAGAAGTGGGCCTGACCCTCGAGAAGGTGACCCTGGCCGACCTGGGCCAGGCCAAGCGCATCGAAGTGGGCAAGGAAAACACCATCATCATCGACGGCGCCGGCGCTGCTGGTGACATCGAAGCCCGCGTCAAGCAAGTGCGCGTGCAGATCGAGGAAGCCACGTCCGACTACGACCGTGAGAAGCTGCAGGAACGCGTGGCCAAGCTGGCCGGCGGTGTGGCCGTGATCAAGGTCGGCGCTGCCACCGAAGTCGAAATGAAGGAAAAGAAGGCCCGCGTGGAAGACGCACTGCACGCTACCCGTGCAGCGGTGGAAGAAGGCGTTGTGGCCGGTGGTGGCGTGGCCCTGCTGCGTGCCAAGCAAGCTGTCGGTGACTCGGTCAAGGGCGACAACGCCGACCAGGAAGCCGGTATCAAGCTGGTCCTGAAGGCCATCGAAGCGCCCCTGCGCGAAATCGTGAACAACGCTGGCGGCGAAGCCTCGGTGGTGGTGAACGCTGTGTTGGCCGGCAAAGGCAACTACGGCTTCAACGCTTCGAATGACACGTACGGCGACATGCTCGAACTGGGCATTCTGGACCCCACGAAGGTCACCCGCACGGCCCTGCAGAACGCTGCCTCCGTGGCTTCCCTGCTGCTGACGACCGAAGCCATGGTTGCAGAAGCACCCAAGGACGAGGCCGGTGCCGGCGGCGGCATGCCCGACATGGGCGGCATGGGTGGCATGGGTGGCATGGGCATGTAATTGCCCGGCCCGGCGCGGTGACCCGTTCACTGCGCTGTCAACCAGCAAAAAGCCCGCAGGCCTTACGGTCTGCGGGCTTTTTCTTTGGTGCGCGCCGTTCAGGTCATTTCAGCGCCTGCGTGGCCTGCGCCAGCTGCGTGATGCGCGCCCAGTCGCCCGAGCGCACGGCGTCGGCCGGCGTGAGCCACGAGCCGCCCACGCAGCGCACATTGGGCAGCGCCAGGTAATTCGGCGCCGTGGCATTGGTGATGCCACCCGTGGGGCAAAAACTCACCTGCCCGAACGGGCTGGCCCAGGACTTGAGTAGAGGGATGCCGCCGACGGCCTCGGCCGGGAACAGCTTGAGGAACTGGAAGCCATCGGCCAAGGCCTGCATGATCTCGCTGGAAGTGGCTACGCCGGGCAGCAGGGGCAGGTTCAGCCCCTTGCAGGCCGAACCCACGGCCGAGGTGTAGCCCGGGCTCACGGCAAAACGGGCACCGGCCTCGCTGGCGCGGCGCGCATCCTCGGCATTGAGCACGGTGCCCACGCCGACCACGGCCTCGGGCAACTGGCGCGCGATGGCTTCGATGGCGGGCAGGCCCGCGGGCGTGCGCAGCGTGACCTCGAGCACCTTGACGCCACCGGCGAGCAAGGCCTCGGCCAGCGGGATCGCGTCTTCGACCCGGTCGATCACGATGACCGGGATCACCGGGCCGTAGCTGGCGATATCGAGGGGGTTCAGGCCGGGGGTGGAGGCATTCACAGCCATGTACAGGCTCCTTGTTCAGCGCCGCCCGCATGGCGGCGAAAGTTGGCAAACAGTTCACGCCCGAAGCCGGTGGCCACGGGCGCCTTGCATTCGTCGGGGGTGCGCGCGGCCCATTCGGCCTCGTCCACCAGCACGTCGAGCGTACCCGCCACGGCGTCCACGCGCAGCAGGTCGCCGTCGCGCACCTTGGCCAGCGGGCCGCCGCCCAGCGCTTCGGGCGTCACGTGGATGGCGGCCGGCACCTTGCCCGAGGCACCGCTCATGCGGCCGTCGGTCACCAGCGCCACCTTGAAGCCCTGGTTCTGCAGCACGGCCAATGGCGGCGTGAGCTTGTGCAGCTCGGGCATGCCATTGGCACGCGGGCCCTGGAAGCGCACCACGGCCACCATGTCCTGCTGCACTTCGCCCGAAGCGAAGGCCGCGAGCAAGTCCTCCTGCGAGTCGAACACGCGCGCAGGTGCTTCGATGATGTGGCGGTCTTCCGGCACGGCCGAAACCTTGATCACGGCACGGCCCAGGCGCCCCTGCAGCAGGCGCAGGCCACCTGTGGGTGAGAAGGGCTTGGCCACGGGGCGCAGCACGGCCTCGTCACCCGAAGTGGCGGGCGCCGGCGCGCCACCGGCCTCTATGCCGCCCTCGTTCACGCTCAGCACGTCGGGATGCATGAGGCCGTTGGCCAGCAGCTCGCGCAGGATCCAGGGCGGGCCGCCTGCGGCCTGGAACTGGTTCACGTCGGCATCGCCATTGGGGTAGACGCGGGCCAGCAGCGGCACCACGGAGGACAGGTCGTCGAAATCGGTCCAGTCGATCAGGATGCCTGCGCTGCGCGCGATGGCCACCCAGTGGATCAGGTGGTTGGTGGAGCCGCCCGTGGCCAGCAGCGCGGCCATGGCGTTGACGATGCAGCGCTCATCTACCACATGCGCGATGGGCGTGAAGCGCTTGCCGCGCTTGCCGATGTCGAGCACGGTGCGCATGGCCTGGCGCGTGAATTCCTCGCGCTCGCCCGTGCCGGGCGGGGCAAACGCCGCATCGGGCACGTGCAGGCCCATGGCTTCCAGCAGCATCTGGTTGCTGTTGGCCGTGCCGTAGAAGGTGCAGGTGCCGGGGCTGTGGTACGCGGCCGACTCGGCCTTGAGCAGCTCGTCGCGGCCGACCAGGCCCTGCGCGTAGAGCTCACGCACCTTGGCCTTGTCCTTGTTGGGCAGGCCCGAGCCCATGGGGCCGGCGGGCACGAACACGCAGGGCAGGTGGCCGTAGTGCAGCGCACCGATCAGCAGGCCCGGCACGATCTTGTCGCACACGCCGAGCAGCAGCACGCCGTCAAACACGTCGTGGGACAGCGCTACCGCAGTGGCCATGGCAATAGCGTCGCGAGAGAACAGCGACAGCTCCATGCCGGGCGTGCCCTGTGTCACGCCATCGCACATGGCGGGCACACCGCCGGCCACCTGGGCCATGGCGCCGTGGCGCGCGGCCTCGTCGCGCAGCAGCGCCGGGTAACTCTGGTAGGGCTGGTGGGCCGACAGCATGTCGTTGTAGGCCGTGACGATGCCGATGTTGGGCGCCTTCTCGACCGTGACCTTGAACTTTTCGGAGCCCGGCAGCGCCGCGTAGGCATGGGCCAGGTTGGCGCAGCCCATGCGGTCCTGCGGCGGCTTGCGCTGGACCATGGCGTCGACCGTGGCCAGGTAGGCGGCGCGGGTGTCCTTGCTGCGCTCGATGATGCGGGCCGTCACGCGCGCTACGACTGAATGCATGGGATGCTCCATCGGGGGTGGACTTGGATAGTGGGGAAAAAGAGATTACAGCTCCAACGGGAGCCTCTAGAATGTAACTCGATAACCACCCCGGATCAAGCCAATGTCCCTGCAGACCCTGCTTTTGCCGCCCTCGGAACTGGGCGAATCGCCGTTCTGGCATCCCCATGAAACATCCCTTTACTGGTGTGACATCCAAGGAAAGCGGGTGAACGCCTGGGCGCCGGCCAGCGGGCAACTGCGCACCTGGGACATGCCCTCCGAACCGGGCTGTTGCGCCCCTGTGGCAGGCAAGAAACTAGTAATCGGGTTACGGGACGGTTTCTACCTGCTCGACACCACCAGCGGTGCCCTCACCTGCCTGGCGCTGCTGCCCGGCGACGTGCACGACACCCGCGTGCTGCGCCTGAACGATGGCCGCTGCGATTCGGCGGGCCGGTTCTGGGCTGGGTCGGTGATCAGCCCGCGCACGGCGCCCGACGCGGCACTGTGGCGGCTGGAGGCGGCGCCCGGCGGCTTTCGCGTGCAGAAGATGGCGGGCGAGAACTTCACCGCCAACGGCCTGGCCTTCAGCCCGGACGACCGCTGGCTCTACTGGTCCAACACACCCGAGCACCGCATCGACCGCTTTGCGTTCGATGCCGCCACCGGCAGCATCGAAAGCCGTGCGCCGTGGGCGACCTTCCCGCCCAAGGTGGCGGGCGAGCCCTATGGCGGCCGCCCCGATGGCGCGGCCGTGGACGTGCAGGGCAACTACTGGGTGGCCATGTACGAGGGTGCCTGCGTGCTGCAGCTCTCTCCCGCAGGCCAGGTGCTGCAGCGCGTTGCCATGCCCGTGCAATGCCCCACCATGGTCTGCTTTGGCGGCGACGACCTGCGCACGCTGTACATCACCTCGGCGCGCGCCGGCCGGCCGCAAGCGGAACTGGATGCGGCCATTCCGGCGGGCTCGCTGTTCAGCCTGCCCGTCGAAGTGCCGGGCCTGCCCGTGAACTTCTTCCAGGCCAGCGCGGCGATGTAAGACCCGTGCTCAGGGTGCGCGCTGCGCGCCCAGCGCCAGCAGCACGTCGTAGCAGGCGCCCATGTTGTGGTAATCGACCTTGCCGGCATTGCTCTTCTCGCGCGTGTGGTTGAGGTTGCGCCCGTCGAGGATGCGGAACCAGGCACCGTGCTCGTGGTCCACGAAGTGCTGCCAGCAGTAGGCCCAGATGCGCTCGTACCAATCCCAGTAGCGCGGCTCTCCGGTGTGCACGGCCAGCACGGCTGCGGCGGCCATGCTCTCGGCCTGCACCCAGTGGTACCTGCCGTCGTCGCAGATGCTGCCGTCGGGCGCCATGCCGTAGACGATGCCGCCATGGGCGGTGTCCCAGCCCTTGTCCATCGCGGCGTCGAACAGGAAGCGGGCACACGGCAGGTGCCAGGGCGCGGGCGCCAGCGCATCGAGCTGCAGCAGCAGCTTGGCCCATTCGGTCTGATGCCCGATCTGGTAGCCCCAGGGGCGGAAGATGTTGCTGCGGTCGTGGCGGTTGTAGTCCCAGTCCACCGACCAGTCGGCACGGAAATGCTCCCACACCCAGCCGCCCGACAGTGCTGCCTGGCGCTGGCAGATGCCCTGCGCGAGCTGCTCGGCACGCTCGATGTAGCGTCGCTCGCCCGTGGCGCGGAAGGCCGAGATCATGGCCTCGCAGGCGTGCATGTTGGCGTTCTGGCCGCGGTAGTCCGACAGTGCCCAGTCGCGCGCGGCCTCGTCGGCATACAGGCCCTCTGCCGGCTGCCAGAAATGCTGCTCGGCGGTATCAAAGGCCTCGGCCAGCCACTGCCGCGCCTCGGGCACGCCGGCTTCGTGCGCACGGGCATACGCCAGCATCACGAAGGCCATGCCGTAACAGTGGCGCGTGGCGTCGAGCAAGGTGGCGTGGCCGCCATGCCAGTCGATCAGCCAGGCGTAGCCGCCAGTGGCCGGGTCAAGGAAGGCCGTGCGCAGGAACTGCAGCGCATGCTCCACGCCCTGGCGGTAGCGCGCCTCGCCGGTGGTCTTGAACAGCATGGCATGCGTGACCACGAAGCGCGTGGCGCTCACCAGGTGGCGCGTGCGCTCGTCATAGACGGTGCCGTCGTCGAGGAAGAAGTGGTACATGCCGCCCCCCGCATCGGTGGCCACGGGCTCGTAGAACGCCATGGTCTGGCGGATGTGCGCGTGCAGGAATGCGGGCGAGCGGAAATCGGGTGGCTGCGGTGCGGTCATGTGTTTGTCTCCTTCATGGGCCGCATCTGCGGCACCGGCACCTCAAGGCGCCTTGTTATCCAGTCGTGTGCCGCTGCGCGGTGGCTCACCCGCGCAGGCGCGCCAGCAATCCCGCCGTGGAGCCATCGAGTCCCCCGGCATCGCCCGATGCCAGGCGCGCCTCCAGGTCGCGCGCCAGCACCTTGCCCAGCTCCACTCCCCACTGGTCGAAGCTGTTGATGCCCCACAGGCTACCGCTCACGAACACACGGTGCTCCTGCAGCGCGATCAGCGCACCCAACGATGCCGGGGTCAGCGATTCGAGCAACAGGAAGGTGCTGGGCCGGTTGCCCGGAAAGTGGCGATGACCGTCGTCAAGGCTGGCCTTGCCCACCATCAGCGCCTGGGCCTGGGCCAGGGCGTTGGCGAGCAGCTTGTCCTGGTGGCCCGGCAGCGGGTGCGCAGCCTGGCGCACGGCAACGATCTCCAGCGGCAGCACGTCCGTGCCCTGGTGCAGCATCTGGAAGAAGGCATGCTGGCCATTGGTGCCGGGCTCGCCCCAGAGCACGGGCGAGGTGGCGTATGGCAGCTCCTGCCCGTCGGCGCCCACGCGCTTGCCATTGCTCTCCATCTCGAGCTGCTGCAGATAGGCCGGCAGCCGGCCCAGTGCCGCATGGTAGGGCGCAATGCAGCGGCTGGTGAAACCATGGAAGTTGCGGTACCAGAGGTCGAGCAGGCCCAGGCGCACCGGCAGGTTGGCGGCCAGCGGCGCGGTGCGGAAATGCTCGTCCATGGCATGCGCGCCAGCCAGCAACTCGCGAAAACCCGCCGCACCGATGGCGATGGCGATGGGCAGGCCGATGGCCGACCACAGCGAGTAGCGCCCGCCCACCCAGTCCCAGAAGCCGAAGGTGGTGGTGATGCCCAGGGCGCCTGCCGCTTCCACGTTGGTGGTCAGCGCCGCAAAGTGGCGTGCCACGTCGCTGCCGCCCTCTGCGCCGAACCAGGCCAGCGCGGAGCGCGCATTGGCCATGGTCTCGGCGGTGGTGAAGGTCTTGGAGGCGATCAGGAACAGCGTGCTCTCGGCCTTGAGACCCTGGAGCACGCCATGCAGCTCGTGGCCGTCCACATTGGAGACGAAGTGCAGGCGCTTGCCTGCGGCGCGAAAGGCATCGAGCGCGAGCACCGCCATGTGCGGTCCCAGGTCCGAGCCGCCGATGCCGATGTTCACCACGTCGGTGATGCCGGCATCGCCGCGCACCTGCTCGGCGTACTGCAGCATGGCGCCCTGCGTGCCATGCACCTCGGCGAGCTTGTGCGCGATATCGGGGCCGTCACCCGGCAGCGCCAGGCCCTCAGGGCGGCGCAGCAGCGTGTGCAGCACGGCCCGGCCTTCGGTGTGGTTGATGGGCTGGCCCGCGAACATGGCGTCGCGCTGCGCAGCAAGGCCACAGGCCTCGGCCATGGCCAGCAACAGGGCTTCGGTGGGCCGGTCCCACAGGTTCTTGGAGAGGTCGGCGAACACCTCGGGGGCGGACTGACTGAAGTGCGCAAAGCGCTTTCTATCCTCGGCGAAGGCCTGCCGGAGGTCCAGCGCGCGCCCTTGCGCCTGGAACAAGGCCTGCAGCGCGGGCCACTGGGGAGTCTGGTCACAACGGAGGGGCATGGGAGAGCTACCTGGACAGGAAAATGGAAAACGGCAAGATAGTAACTTGATTACCAAAACAGGCTGGTACTTTTTTGTTGCAGACACAGCTTGGAACGCCATTTGCTCTACAGTCCTACACAAATCGATGTAACGTGATTACAATTTCGAGAGAAACGCACGACCACCAATGCACTGAATACGGAGACCCCATGAGTTTTGACCTTGTCCTGTTTGGCGGAACGGGCGACCTGGCCTGGCGCAAGCTCATGCCGGCGCTGTTCCAGGCGTTCCGCCACGGAACGCTGCCCGAAGGGGGCCGCATCATCGCGGTCGCCCGTGACGAGCTCAGCCATGAACAATACCGCAGCCTGATCCAGTCGCGCTTCGATGGCGTGGACCTGGCCAAGCGCCCCACCCCCGATGAGTTCGCACGCTTCGGCGCCCTGCTGCACTACCTGCGCATGGACCTGTCGCAAACCCAGGACTATGCCCGCCTGGCGGACATGCTGCACGAGCGCAATGCCGAGTCGGTGGTGATGTACGTGGCCACGGCACCGAGCCTGTTCACCAATGTCTGCGAACAGATCGCCGCCGTGGGCCTGAACGGCCCGACCACCCGCGTGGTGCTCGAAAAGCCCCTGGGCCACGACCTGCGCTCCAACCAGGCCATCAACGACACGCTGCGCCGTGTGCTCAAGGAAGAGCAGGTCTTTCGCATCGACCACTACCTGGGCAAGCCCTCGGTACAGAACCTGTTCGCCATGCGCTTTGGCAACGCATTGTTCGAGCCCCTGTGGCGGCGCGAAACCATCGCCAACATCCAGATCACCATTGCCGAAGAGCTGGGCGTGGAGACGCGCGGCGCCTTCTACGACCAGACCGGCGCCCTGCGCGACATGGTGCAGAACCATGCCCTGCAGCTTTTGTGCGCGATCGGCATGGAGCCGCCCATCAACGCCAGCGCCAATGCCATCCGGGACGAGAAGCTCAAGGTGCTGCAGTCGCTAAAGCCCTGGAGCGTGGAGACCATCGGCCAGCACGTGATCCGCGGCCAGTACGTGGCCGGCAAGACGCACGGTGCCAGCGTGCCCGGCTACCTGCAGGAAAAAGGCGTGGCCGCCGGCAGCACCACCGAGACCTTTGTCGCGCTGCGCACCGAGATCTCCAACTGGCGCTGGGCCGGTGTGCCCTTCTACATCCGCACCGGCAAGCGGCTGGCGGGGCGCGACGCGCACATCGTGGTCAACTTCCGGCCCGTGCCGCACCCGATCTTCCGCACCTCGGCCGGCGCAGCCAACCGCCTGGTGATCAACCTGCAGCCCAAGGACGGGCTGGAGCTGCACCTGCTGGCCCAAGGTGCCGCCCAGCACCAGACCGAACCAGCCCTGTCGCAGGTGTACCTGAACCTCGACTTCGACCAGCGCTTCGGCACAGAGCGCGTGGGCGCCTACGAACGCCTGCTGCTCGATGTGATCGCCGGCCGCCTGAACCTGTTCGTGCGCAGCGACGAGCAGGAGGAAGCCTGGCGCTGGGTGGAGCCCATCCTGCAGCACTGGCGCAACGATGCACTGGGCCCGCGGCCCTACACGGCCGGCAGCTGGGGCCCGAGCGCCGCCAGCGCGATGATCGCGCGCGACGGCTACTGCTGGAGTGAGGAGGTCTGACGCTCTTCGCGCTGCCCCACAACGAAAAAAAGGCTCCCGTTGGAGCCTTTTGTCATTCATGCCGGGTTGCGGCATTGG
>NZ_LMIH01000005.1:542115-542356 GCF_001428645.1 Acidovorax sp. Root217 | reverse complement strand
CCACCACCATGGGAAGGCCCGCATTCTTTACATGGCGCTGATTTCGCCCGAAGGGATCTGGCCGGTGCGAACAGCCTCGGCAGCAGCGGAACGCACGGCAGCACGGTCAGCCGTCGACTTGTAGGTCACGACGCGCGAACCAGCGGGTTCCAGGCTGCGGGTCTGTGCCACGGTAGCGGCTTCAGCAGCCACTTCGGCACGGGTGCGTTGGGTTTCGAACTTGGTGGCGAACTGCGAAGCG
>NZ_LMIH01000005.1:541912-541997 GCF_001428645.1 Acidovorax sp. Root217 | reverse complement strand
GCCGGAAGAGATCTGGCCGGTGCGCACGGCATCGGCAGCCTGGGCACGCACGGCAGCGCGGTCAGCGGTGGACTTGTACGTCACG
>NZ_LMIH01000005.1:541662-541746 GCF_001428645.1 Acidovorax sp. Root217 | reverse complement strand
GAAGGAAGCGAAAGCGGCAACAGCGGCGATGGAGAGGAAGCGTGCGGTCGTGTTCATGATGAATTCCTTGAAGATAAAAAGCGG
>NZ_LMIH01000005.1:508290-541579 GCF_001428645.1 Acidovorax sp. Root217 | reverse complement strand
AACTGTACGCCGCAGGTGATCAAAGAAAAACCACCCAGTCGCGAACTGACTGTTCCAGTTTTGAAAACAATGCTGCAGCGGTCATGCATGCGCCGCAATGAAAAATGCCGCCCAGGTTTCCCTGCGCGGCATCGCCCTCTCCAAAAAGGACTGACTATGCCGGCTGCGGGCCTACCAGTTCGATGGGCAGCCCGTCGGGGTCCGCAATAAACGTGAAGGGGCAACCCGTGAACGGGTCCATGCGCACGGGCTCGGCCGCGACACCATGGGCGGCCAGGGCCTGCAGGCTGGCGTCGAGGTCGCCCACCCGCAGCGCGAGGTGCCTCAGCCCGCAGGCCTCGGGGTAGGAGGGGCGCGGCGGCGCCTCGGGAAACGAGAACAGCTCGATCTGCGTGCCATCGGGCAGCGCGAGGTCGAGCTTGTACGACTGGCGCTCAGCGCGGTACGTCTCGTTCACCACGGCCAGGCCCAGCACCTCGGTATAGAAGCGCCTGGAGCGTGCGTAGTCCGAGCCGATGAGGGCCACATGGTGCACGCCCGCAAGCGCCAGCGGCGGCAGGCTCGCCACGGCTCAGACACCCGCGATGTCGAGCGCGCGCGAGGCCCCGTAGAGCGCCGGGGTGGCGCTCGGGTCGATGATCCAGCACGGAATCGACGCCAGGTACGGCGCAAAGCGGCCCTTGGCTTCGAAGCGCTGGCGAAAGGAAGACTGGTCGAACCACTCGCCCAGGCGCGGCACCATGCCGCCGCCGATGTACACCCCGCCGCGCGCGCCCAGCGTGAGCGCCAGGTTGCCGGCCACACTGCCCAGGAAGCCGCAGAACAGGTCCAGCGCCTGCAGTGCCAGCGGGTCCTTGGCCTGCAGGGCCATCTCGGTCACCTGCGCGGCCGAGCTGACCTCGGTGCCACCGGCGTGCGCCACGGTGCGCACCGCGTGGTACAGGTCCACCAGGCCCGCGCCCGAGACGGCGCGCTCGGCCGACACATGGCCATAGCGCTCGTGCAGCACGCGCAGCACGTCGAACTCGTGTTGCGTGTCGGCCGCCAGCGTGACGTGCCCGCCCTCGCCCGACAGCGGCACGCCAGCCGGCGAGTGGGGCGGGAAGACCAGACCCGAGACACCGAGGCCGGTACCGGCCCCGACGAGGCCGATGGCCTCGCCCGGCACGGCCTGGCCGCCGCCCACCTGGCGTAGCAGGTCGGGCGTGAGCAAGGGCAGCGCCAGGGCCAGCGCGGTGAAGTCGTTGATGACCACCAGCCGCACAAAACCAAAGGCCTCGCGCACGGCCTTCTGCGAAAAGCTCCAGCTGTGGTTGGTCATGCGGATGGCGTCACCCGTCACGGGGTTGGCAATGCCGAAGGCCGCCTCCTGCGGCGCGGCAATGCCCACCTCGGCCAGGTAGGTGCGGATGGCGGCATCCACCGTGGGGTACTGGGCACACTGCAGCACGCGCGTGTCGTGCAGCGTGTCGTCGCCCGGGGCCTGCCAGGCCAGGCGGATGTTGGTGCCGCCGATGTCGGCGAGGAGGCGTGTTGCGGGCATGGTCGAAGGGGCAGCGTCCACCACAAGGCAGCGGACCGCTCACCCGGAATTGGATGGCTGAAAACGGCAGAGCCGACGCAAACAGGTTTTTAACCCAGAACGCCCACAGCAGCCGGGTCAAAGCCCCCATACAGCGAGGCCGAAGGCCGGCGGGGGTTGCCGCCTTGCGGGATCAGGCGATGCGCTGCTCGGTACCGGTGTCGAACCAGTGCGCGTGCGCCGGTGCCACGGCCAGGCCCACGCGGTCGCCGGGCTTCACGCGCGTCTGCGCGTCGGTGCGCAGCGTCATGCTGCCGGCTGCGGTGTCCACCATCACGTAGGTGTCGGGGCCGGTGGGCTCAACCACACTGACCTCGCCACGCCAGGGCGAGCTGTCCTGCATCACCAGGTGCTCGGGGCGCACGCCCAGCAGCACCTCGGGGGCGGCCAGAGGGGCCGCCAGGTCCAGCGACACGCCCTGGATGGCGAAGTGACCGGCCGCCTGCGTACCGCGCAGCAGGTTCATGGTGGGCGAGCCGATGAAGGTCGCCACATAGGTGTTGGCCGGGTGGTTGTAGATCTCGTCGGGCGTGCCCAGTTGCTGCACCACGCCGCCCTTCATGACGGCAATGCGCGAGCCCAGCGTCATGGCCTCGACCTGGTCGTGCGTCACGTAGACGCTGGTGATGCCGCTGGCCTGGTGCAGGCGCTTGATCTCGGCACGCATCTCCACGCGCAGCTTGGCGTCGAGGTTGGACAGCGGCTCGTCGAACAGGAACAGCTGCGGCTGGCGCGCCAGGGCCCGGCCCATGGCCACGCGCTGGCGCTGCCCACCTGACAGCTGGCTGGGCCGGCGGTCCAGCAGGTGGGTGATCTGCAGCATGGCGGCTACCTCGTCGATGCGCTTCTTGCGCTCGGGCTTGGGCATCTTGCGCATCTCCAGCGCAAAGCCGATGTTGTCCGCCACGCTCAGCGTGGGGTACAGCGCATAGCTCTGGAACACCATGGCGATGTCGCGGTCGCGCGGGGGCATGCCCACCACGTTCTTGTCGGCGATGCGGATCTCGCCCTCGGTCGGCTCATCGAGCCCCGCGATGATGTTCAGCAGGGTCGATTTGCCGCAGCCCGAGGGCCCCACCAGGATCAGGAACTCGCCCGGTGCCACGTGAATGTCGATCTTGCGCAGCACCTCCACGCTCTTGTCACCCTTGCCGAAGCGCTTGTTGATGCTCACTATGTCCAATGAAGACGCCATGATTTCTTACCTCTAACCTTTGACCGCGCCAGCCGTCAGGCCGCGCACAAAAAACTTGCCTGCGAGAACGTAGATCACCATGGTCGGCAGGCCCGCGATGATGGCGGCCGCCATGTCCACGTTGTAGGCCTTCACGCTGGAGCTGGTGTTGGCCAGGTTGTTCAGGCCCACCGTCACGGGCTTGGAGTCGGTGCCCGAGAAGACCACACCGAACAGGAAGTCGTTCCAGATGTTGGTGAACTGCCAGATCAGCGTGACCATGATGATGGGCGTGGACAGCGGCAGCACGATGCGCCAGAAGATCTGGAAGAAGCTCGCGCCATCCATGCGCGCCGCGTTCACCAGCTCCTTCGGTATCGCCGCGTAGTAGTTGCGAAAGAACAGCGTGGTGCCGGCCAGACCCGCCAGGCAGTGCACCATCACCAGTCCGGTGATGGAGCTCGACAGCCCGAGCCAGCCCAGCACCTGGCTCATGGGCAGCAGCACCACCTGAAAGGGCATGAACACGCCGAACAGCAGCATGCCGAACAACGCATCGCTGCCGCGGAACTTCCACAGGCTGAGCACATAGCCATTGAGCGCACCCCAGACGGTGGAGACCAGCACGGCCGGCACGGCCATGGCCACCGAGTTCCAGAAGAAGGGGCGCAGGCCATTGCAGTCCACCCCCGTGCAGGCGCTGGACCAGGCCGTGCTCCAGGAAGACAGGTTGAGCGCAGCGGGCAGCGCCAGCAGCGAGCTGCTGCGGATCTCCTCGGCATCCTTGAACGAGGTGACCAGCATCGCGTACAGCGGCAGCAGAAAGAAGGCGGTGGCCAGGGCCAGTACCACGTAGACCAGCAGGCGGCCCACCGAAGGGAAAAAGGAGGGCTTAGCGGTCATGGGGTTTGCTGCGCAATTCGCTGTACAGGTAGGGGATGACCAGGGCAGCCACGGTGGCCAGCATCATGGTGGCGCTGGCCGCGCCCAGGCCGATCTGGCCGCGCGAGAACGACATGGTGTACATGAAGGTGGCGGGCACGTCGGTGGCATAGCCGGGCCCGCCGGCCGTGAGCGCCATCACCAGATCGAAGCTCTTGATCGCCAGGTGCGACAGCACCATGAGCGTGGAAAAGAACACCGGCCGCAGCGCCGGCAGCACGATGCGCCAGTAGATGCGCGGCAGCGAGGCGCCATCGACCTGGGCGGCCTTGATGATGCTGTCGTCTATGCCGCGCAGGCCGGCCAGGAACAGCGCCATCGCAAAGCCTGCGCTCTGCCAGATGCCCGCGATCACCACGCAGTAGATGGCCATGTCGGTGTCCACCAGCCAGCCGAATTCAAAATTGGGGAAACCCCAGTCGCGCACCATCTTCTCGATGCCCAGGCCCGGGTTGAGCAGCCACTTCCATGCCGTGCCCGTGACCACGAACGACAGTGCCATGGGGTACAGGTAGATGGTGCGCAACGCGCCCTCGGCGCGTATCTTCTGGTCCAGCAGCACGGCCAGCAATACGCCGATGGCAAGGGAGCCGCCCACGTAGCCGACGCCGAAGATGCCCAGGTTCTTGAGGGCGACCCACCAGCGGTCCATCTCCCAGAGCTTTTCATACTGCGCCAGGCCCGCCCATTCGTAGTTGGGCAGCATGCGCGATGCGGAAAGGCTCAGCACCCCGTTCCACACCATCAGGCCGTAGATGAAGGCAAAACCCAGCACGAAGGCCGGTGCCACGACCAGCTTGGGCAGCCAGGATTCAAAAGAGTTCTTGGTCGTCATTGCAAAAGAGGAATCGGGTGCATACGCTGGCTGGGACATGGGCGACGGCCACGCCGACCATCAACACGTCAACAGGAAAAACAACAAGAAAAAAAGGGGGCACACAGGGAGTGCCCCCCAAGAACAAAGTCACCTCTGACTTAACTCGCTTTCACACTCACTCTCTCCTTACCACCAGATCTCATACTGCACACCCACCAGAGTGCGCGAGGTCTTTCCATTGGCGCCGAAGGTCGCGGCGTTCGCCACGGCGGCGGCCTGGTTCCAGTTGGCCTTGGTCACGTACAGACGCAGCTCGGGGCGCGACCAGAAGTCCTCGTTCATGGCCAGGGCGCCAGCCAGCGTCACCTTGCTCAGGCGCTGGTCGGGACCGGTCCCCTTGCGCGTGGTGGTCGACACTTCGGCCAGGGCCTTGAAGTTCTGCGTGATGGCGTACGAGCCGCGTCCGCCCAGCGAGAAGTCCTTGGTCTCCACATTCGTCAGGTCGGTCTTGTTGGTCTGGTAGCCAATCAGAGCCTGACCACCGAAGGGACCACTTTGCCAGTTGATGGAGTCGGCGATGCGCGTGGAACGCCGGCCGGCACGGGTGCCGTCGATGGCCTCGAACTCGCCATCGATGCGGGCATGGCCACGCGAACCTTGCAGGTACAGGGTATTGCTCACGCCCGACAGCAGGAAGTCCTTTTGCGTGTGCATCAGCGAGAGGCCCGAGCCCGAGCCGCCGTTGACCTGGTTCTTGCCGCCCACCGCCGTCAGCAGCACGCGCAGCTTGCCGTTCGGGTTGGTGTTGATCTCGGACAAGTCGACATTCAGGCGCTGGGCCTTGACGTCGTTGGGCAGGTTGCCATCGAATTTGTCGCCACTGAACAAGCCCACGCCGAGCTTCATGCCGCCGATCGGCACGTCGGTCACGCCAGCACCGACGTTGTCGCCGTAGTTCAGCAGGAAGTAGTCGACGATGTGCACGTCCTGGATACGCAGGCGGCGCTGACCGACCCAGAACTTGGCTTCGGGAGAGAACGAGAAGCCGCTCATTTCCACGTAGGCCTGCTCGGTGCTGATGTCGCCACTGCCCCACTTGGCGGGCATGTAGTTCAGCTTCCACTTGATGCCGCCAGCCTCGAAGCTGCGGGCGAAGTTGACTTCGATGCCGTTGTCGCCTTCGTTGCCCAGGCGGTACTTCTGCAGCTCGCCGCCCAGGGCCAGGTTGCCCTTGACGCCGTCGGAGTGGTTGAACACCGGGCCACCCCGGGAGTAACCGTTGAACTCGAAGCCGGCAACATCCATTGCCATGGCACTACTCATCGCGCATGCGGCGGCCAAAGCCACCGCCGTGAGGCGGTTTCTTTTCATCATGATGGGATCCCTCAGTGTTGGTTTACTTGGTTTTCGCGGCGGTCGCGATCTTCTTCATGGCGTCGGCGACGCTCACCTTGTCGTCATTCCAGAACTGGCTGACGGCGTCCTTGATGGCGCCTTCCGTGGCGGGCGCAATCGCCATGCCGTGGGCCACGCTGGGCAGCAGGCTGCCGCTCTTGGCGGTGTCGGCGAAGTCCTTGGCGGAGGCCTTGGCGCAGTCGTCGAATTTGTCCATCTTCTGGCCGGCGCGCACCGGGATGGAGCCCTTGTTGAGGTTGAACACCTCCTGGAACTCGGGGCTCATGATGGAGCTGGCCAGGTCGCTTTGCGCCTTCTGGGCGGAAGCATCCTTGAGCTTGAACAGGATGAACGAGTCCACGTTGAAGGTGTACGACGTGGTCGTGCCCGGTGCTGCGGCGCACATGAAGTCCTTGCCCGGCACCTTGTTGGCCGCCAGGAACTCGCCCTTGGCCCAGTCGCCCATCAGTTGGAAGCCCGCCTTGCCCTGGATCAGCATGGCCGTGGCCAGGTTCCAGTCGCGGCCGGGAGCGCCCGGGTCGGTGTACGACTTGATGCGGCGGAAGGTCTCGAGCGACTTCTTCATGGTGTCGCTGTTGAGGGCCTTGTCATCGAGCTTGACCAGCGCGTCCTGGTAGAACTTGGGACCACCGACGCCGAGCACCACGGATTCGAAGGTGGTGAAGTCCTGCCAGTTCTGGCCACCGTGGGCCACGGGCACCAGGCCTGCGGCCTTGAGCTTGTCGGCTGCGGCAAAGAACTCGTCCCAGGTCTTGGGCATGGCGGCAACGCCGGCCTTCTTCAGGGCCTCAGAGCTGCCCCACATCCAGTTGACGCGGTGCACGTTGACCGGGGCGGCCACATAGGCGCCCTTGTACTTCATGATGTCCGCGACCACCTTGGGCAGCAGGTCGTCCCACTTCTCGGCCTTGGCCAGTGCGTCCATGTTGGCCAACACGCCTTCGGACGCCCATTCCTGGATCGCCGGGCCCTTGGTCTGGGCCGCGGACGGCGGGTTGCCCGAGATCACGCGGCTCTTGAGCACGGTCATGGCGCTGTCGCCACCGCCACCGGCCACGGCGAAGTCACGCCAGGTATGGCCCTTGCCCTGCATGATCTTCTTGAGTTCGGCCACCGACTTGGCTTCCCCGCCCGAAGTCCAGTAGTGCAGGACCTCCACTTCCCCGGCACCGGCGGACGCCGATGCCGCCAGAACCGCCGCGACGGCGGCGACTTTTGTCAACTTCCACATACCCTTGTCTCCTCGTTTGTGTGAATCCGTTTTGTGCGCCGGCTTACCGGTGGCGTTCAGCGCAGTCGGTACTTTAATTACAATAATTAATGAACATATCAGGGCTTTCCCGAGGGTGTGGGTTACATGCCAATGGAATTTGGCTGTTATCGAATTACCACCCTGTTTTCCTGCGACTCGGTGCTTTCCCTGCTGTGTGCCCCTGCGACAGGTTCGCCGCAATGCCCTTTGTTATCCTCTATCCATGCCCACCATCCTGATAGTCGAAGACGATGCACTGCTGCTGGACGCACTGACGGGCCAGCTCCAGCAACTGGAGTTCAGCGTGTACACCGCCTCCAGTGTGGCCGAGGCCACCACCTTGCTGCAGGGCCAGGCGGTGGACGGCATCATCCTCGACCTGGGGCTGCCGGGCGGCGCGGACGGCATGGAGCTGCTGACCTGGGCGCGCACCCACATTGCCGGCCTGCCGGTGCTGATTCTGACCGCACGCGACGGCATCGACGACCGCATCCACGGCCTGAACGCCGGGGCCGACGACTACATCACCAAGCCCTTCAACATGCAGGAGCTGCAGGCCCGCCTGCAGGCCATGCTGCGCCGCGCGCGGCAACCCGCGTTCACGCAGGCCAGCAGCGCCTCAGGGGGGCCGAGCACGGCCATCGGCAGCCTGCAGATCGACCATGGCAACCGCAGCGCGGTGCTCGGCGGCGAGCCGCTGGAGCTCACGCAGCGCGAATGGGAGCTTTTGGAGCTGCTGGTGAACCGCTGCGGCGAAGTGGTCACGCGCGACGATGTGCTCGCCGCCTGGCGCGCGGGCCCGCCCGAGCCCGGGCAGGCCGCAGCAGCCCCGCTCAACTCGAATGCGCTGGAGGTGTATGTGCACCGACTGCGCAGAAAACTCGATGCATCGAACCTGGTGATCCGCAACATCCGCGGGCTGGGCTACATGCTGGCCAAGCCTGCGGAATGAACGCGACCGCCGCGCTCGTGCCCACCCCCGGATGACCATGATGCGCCCGATTCCCGGCGTCTCCCTGCAACGCAAGCTGCTGCTGTGGCTGCTGCTGCCGCAGCTCGTGCTGTGGCTCTCGGGCGGTTTTCTGGCCTGGCGCATCGCGCTGCAGAACGGCGAGAAAGGGATCGACCAGACGTTGACCCAGTCGGTGCGCGCACTGGCGCGGCAGATCAAGCCCATCGGCGACGGCCTGCTGGTCGATTTCCCGAAGGCAGCGCAGGACATCCTGGAGCAGGACCCGGCCGACCGCCTCACCTACATGGTGTCTTCGCCGCCCGGTCGCTTCCTGCTGGGCAATGCCCAGTTGCCCCCGCCCCCGCCGGTGAGCGTGGACGTGGGCGAACCCTTTCTGTACCAGGCGCATGTAGATGACCGCCCGGTGCGCGTGGCGCTGCTCGACGTGGACTACGGCACGCCACAGACGCGCCAGCGCCTGCGCGTGCAGGTGGCGCAAAGCCTCACGGTGCGCGAGCGCATCGCACAGGAACTGCTCGCGCAGATGCTGCTGCCCATGGGCCTGATGGGCCTGGCACTGAGTGCCGTGGTGTATGCCGGTGTGCTGCGCGGCCTGCAGCCCCTGAAGCGCCTGGAAGCGCAGATCGAGAAGGCCGGCGCACGCAAGCACAACACGGCCGACCCGCTGCCGCCCATCGAGCTCACCTCGGCCCCGCAGGAAGTGCATTCGCTGGCCAGCACCATCAACGGCCTGCTGGAGACCGTGGCGCGCGGCCAGCAAAAGGAAAAGCGTTTTCTCAACGATGCGGCCCACCAGTTGCGCACGCCCCTGGCCGGCCTGATCGGCCAGACCGAGCTGGCGCTGCACGAGAGCCGCGAGCCGGCCGTCCAGGAGCGGCTGCACAAGGTGCTGTCGGCCGCCAGGCGCAGTGCCCACCTGGTGCACCAGCTGCTGCAGTTGGCGCGTTCGGAAAGCAGTGTGGCCATGCAGACGCTGGACCTGCCAGCCCTGGCACGCGAGGTGGCCCGCGACTGGGCCGCACGCGCCGTGGCCAGCGGCGTGGACCTGGGCTACGAGGGCGAGGAACAACTGGCCGTGCAAGGCCACCCGCTGCTGCTGCGCGAGGCCCTGAACAACCTCATCGACAACGCCCTGCACTACGCAGGCCACGGCGCCACCGTGACGGTGCGGGTGGACATTGCGGGTGCGGGCATGGCCACCCTGGCGGTAGAGGATGACGGACCCGGCATGGAGCCTGCCCACCTGCGCGACATGTTCGCGCGCTTCTGGCGCGGATCGGACAAACCCGGCGGCTGTGGCCTGGGCCTGTCCATCGTGGAGGAGATCGCGCTGCAGCACGCCGGCCAGACCTCTGCCGAGCCGGTGGTGCCGCACGGCCTGCGCGTGGGCCTGAAGGTACCGCTCAGCGCGGCGGCGCCGCGCTCCTGACCTCAGCAGCGGCGCGACCCGAAATCAAGCCGACAGGATCAGCTTCTCGAGCTTGATCGCATCCACGGCAAACCCGCGAATGCCTTCTGCCAGCTTCTCGGTGGCCATGGCGTCTTCGTTGAGCGCGTAGCGGAAACCCGCCTCGTCGTAGTTCACCGCCGGCAGGTCCATCGCCTTGGCGGCTGCGGCATCGAGTGCGGGGGCCAGCGGCGCATCGCTGGCCGCCAACTGGGCCAGCAGGTCGGGGGCGATGGTGAGCAGGTCGCAGCCGGCCAGCGCGGTGATCTGGCCGGTGTTGCGAAAGCTCGCGCCCATGACCTCCGTGGCGATGCCGAAGTGCTTGTAGTGGTGGTAGATCTGCGCGACGGACTGCACGCCGGGGTCGTTGGCGCCCGAACGCGCGGCTTCGTCCCACTGGGCACCGGCCTGCTTCTTGTACCAGTCGTAGATGCGGCCCACGAAGGGCGAGATCAGCTGCACCTTGGCCTGGCCGCAGGCCACGGCCTGGCAGAACGAGAACAGCAGGGTGAGGTTGGTGTGGATGCCGCGCTGCTCGAGCTTTTCGGCCGCCTGGATGCCTTCCCAGGTGGCGGCGACCTTGATCAGCACGCGGTCGATGTGGATGCCCTCGGCCTGGTACAGCTCGATGATGCGCTCGCCGCGGGTGATGGTGGCCTGCGTGTCGAAGCTCAGGCGTGCATCCACTTCGGTGGAGACGCGGCCGGGGATGGTGGCCAGGATCTCGCGGCCGAAGCGCACGATCAGGCGGTCGATGATCTCGTCCATCGGGCGGCCACGGAACTGGTTCACCGTGTCGGTGAGCAGTGGCGCGTACTCGGGCTTTTGCACGGCCTTGAGGATCAGCGACGGGTTGGTCGTCGCATCCTGCGGCTGGAACTGGGCCAGTTGCTTGAAGTCGCCGGTGTCGGCCACCACGGTGGTGAACTGTTTGAGTGCGTCGAGTTGGTTCATGCCCCCATTATTCCGCATCGCAGTGTCAGGCACCTTTACTTTCAACCACCGATACGCCATGCACGCCCAGGCCCAGTTGCACCTGGTCGCCCACGGCCAGCACGTCGTCGAGGTCTGCCGAGGCGACGAAGATGCTGCCGAGCGCGGTGTCGAAGGTGTACTCGTGCACTGCGCCCAGGTAGGCGCGCTTGCGCAGCGTGGCCGGCAGCAGGCCCATCCCCTGGCGCTGGATGCTCCAGGCCTCGGGCCGCACCGCCACCTTCACCGGGCCCGGCGCGGCCGCGGTGCGCGGGCGAAGCGCCAGCGGGCCAAGCTGTACCGTGCCATCGGCCAGGGCGATTCCCGGGAACAGCATGGCCTCGCCCATGAAGCCCGCGACGAACTCGGTGCGCGGCGTCTCGTACAGGGCCTGGGGCGTGCCTGCCTGCGCGATCAGGCCCTGGTCCATGACGATGATCTGGTCGCTCACGGCCATGGCCTCGGCCTGGTCGTGCGTGACATAGGCCACCGTGAGCGACAGGCGCTGCTGCAGCGCACGGATCTCCTCGCGCATCTCGCGGCGCAGCCGGGCATCGAGGTTGGACAGCGGCTCGTCGAACAGCAGCACCTCGGGCTCCAGCACCAGGGCGCGCGCCAGGGCCACGCGCTGCTGCTGGCCGCCCGAGAGTTCGCTGGGCAGGCGGTCGTCGTACCCCACCAGGCCCACGCCGCGCAGCGCCTCCACGGCCCTGGTACGCGCCACGTCCTTGGCCAGCCCGGACATGCGCAGGCCGTAGGAGACGTTCTCCACCACACTCATGTGCGGGAACAGCGCGTAGCTCTGGAACATCATGCTCACGTTGCGCTGGGCCGGGCCCAGGGTGGTGACGTCCTTGCCGCCGATGAAGATCTCGCCCGAGGTCGGCGACTCCAGCCCCGCGATCATGCGCAGGGTGGTGGTCTTGCCGCAGCCCGAGGGCCCCAGGATGGTGGTGAGCGTGCCGCGCGGCACCTCGAAGCTGATGCCCTTGACCGCCAGGGGCGCAGATTCGTCGGTCCCGTAGCGCTTGGTGATGTCGCGAAACACGATGCCCGCGCCGCTGTTGTTCATGGTGTCGTTTCTCTCCGCATTCAGCATGGGTTCAGTGGGGGGCGGGCATGGCGGCCGCGCCGGAGCGCCGGCCCAGCTTGCGCTCGCCCACCAGCCACTGGATGAGGGCAATGGCCAGCGACATCAGCACGATGAGCACCGTGCAATAGGCCAGGGCCACGCCATAGTCGCCGTTGCCCACGCGGCCGATGATGTAGGTGGTGGCCAGCTCGTTCTCGGCCGTGACCAGGAAGATCACCGCGCTCACAGTGGTGATGGCGCGCACGAAGCTGTAGACCAGCGCGGCCACCAGGGCCGGCTTGAGCAGCGGCAGCACCACATGGCGCAGCGTCTGCACGCTGCCGGCGCGCAGCATCAGCGAGGCTTCGTCGAGCGAGCGGTCGAGCTGCTTGAATGCCGCCGTGCCGGCGCGCACCCCCACCGGCAGGTTGCGGAACATGAAGCACAGCACGATGATCAGCGCCGTGCCCGTGAGCTCGAATGGCGGCACGTTGAAGGCCAGGATGTAGCTCACGCCCAGCACGGTGCCGGGGATGGCAAAGGCCAGCAGCGCCGAGAACTCGAACAGCCCCTGCCCCCGGAACTCCGTGCGCGCCAGCAGCCAGGCGATGCCGATACCCAGCGTGGCAGTGAGCGGCGCCGACAGCGCGGCCAGCTTGATGGTGGTGAAGAACGAGTTCCAGGCCGTGCCGGCCCAGACCACGCCGAACTCGCCCCACTCCACGTTGAACGCAGTGCGGAAGTGGTTCAGCGTGACGGTGTAGTCGCGGCCCCAGGTCTGCACGAAGCCGCCCGCCAGCGCGAACAGGTAGACGACGAGGGTGAAGGCCATCCACGGCAGCGCCACCGAATGCACCACGCGGCGCACGCCGGTGGGCAGCGGCATGGCAATGCCTGCATCGCCCTTGCCCGAAACGGTGGTGAAGTTTTGCCGTCCGAGCAGCGCGCGCTGGATGGCGAACACCGCCAGCGCGAACAGCGTGAGGATCCACGCCAGCGAGGCCGCACGCCCCTGGTCGTACTGCGCCCCGACGATGGCGAAGAAGATCTCGGTGGACAGCACCGAGAACTGCCCGCCCACGACGATGGGGTTGCCGAAATCGGCCATGCTCTCGATGAAGCCCACCAGGAAGGCGTTGGCCAGTCCGGGCTTGAGCAGCGGCAAGGTCACCGTCATGAAGGTCTGGTGCGGGCTGGCGCGCAGGGTCTGCGCCGCCTCTTCGAGGCTGGGCGCAACGCCCTGCACCACGCCGCGCATGATCATGAAGGCGATGGGGGTGAAGGCGAAGGTCTGCGCCACCCACACGCCGAGCCAGCCATAGAACCAGCGCGAAGGCGTGATGCCGAAGGCGTATTCGAGGAACTGGTTGAACACGCCTGCGCGGCCGAACAGCAGGATGAGCCCCAGCCCCACGACGAAGGGCGGCGTGATGATGGGCAGCAGCGCCACGATGTTCAGTGGCCGTGCATAGCGGCGCGAGGCGCGCTCGGCCATCAGCGCCATGAAGGTACCGAGCAGCGTGGTGCTGGCCGCCGTCATGAGGCCCAGGAACAGCGTGTTCCAGGCCACGCCGCAGCGCTGCCCGCCGGCCAGGCACGCGAGGCCAAAGTTGCGCTCGTGCGCCACGCGCTCCCACAGCACGGCCAGCGAGAACGGGCCGTCTTCGAGGAAGAAGGCGCCACTGAGCGCCTTGAGCACCGGAAACACGATGAACAGCGCCAGCAGACTGCCCATGCCGAGCACAGCCGCAGCCACGAACAGGTCGCCCTTGAAGTAGCCGCGCCGCGCCACGCCGAACGCTGCCAGCACCAGCAGGGCCGTGAGGACCACGAAGCCGCCCCAGCCCACGCCGGGCTGGCGCATGGTGAGTTCGCCAAAGCTGGCATTGAGCCCATCGAAAGCCCAGCCGCGTGCGCCGATGGCAAAGCCGCTGACCAGCAGGGACACGAGGCCCAGGCCGCCACCCAGCACCAGGAAACCGCCCTGCCTGCGCCCGGCGGGCAGCAATGCGCCGAAGCCGGCGATCACCAACCCCAGCAGCGCCAGCCAGAGCCAGGGCCGCCCGAAGGCAGCGGCCTGCATGAGGCCGCTGCCCGTCTGCGCCTGGCTGAAGACCTGGCCCAGCACGGTGAGGCCATTGGCGTCCTGCTGGGCATACCAGGGCAGCGCCACATAGCCCGCGAGGCCGAGGGCCAGCCACACCCACAAAGGCTGGTTGACTGCGGGCCTGCCGGCCGGCGGTGCCTGCAAAGCGTGCGCCGACATCAGCGCCCGGCGTTCTGGACGTCTTTTTCCCAGCGCGCAATCAGGCGGCGGCGCTCGGTGCTGGCGCCGTACTTGGCGTAGTCGTAGTTGATGAGCTTGATCTTCAAGGGGTCCGTCATGCGCGGATCCTTGGGTACCAGCGTGTTGCTGGGCAACTGGAACTGTTTGGCCGCCAGGCCGAACTGCTGGCCTCCGGGCGTGAGCGCCCATTCATAGAACTTCTTGGCCGCCTCGGTATTGGGGCCGTTCTTGACGATGCTCATGGAGCCCACTTCGGCGCCCGTGCCTTCGGAGGGCGTGACCGAGCCCACGGGGAAGCCGTTCACGGCCTCGGTGGTCACATCGTGCACGAAGCTGACGGACACCGTGGTCTCACCGCGCGCCGCCGCCTTGACCGGCGCCGTGCCGGAGCGTGTGTAGGCGCTGATGTTGGGGTGCAGTGCCTTGAGGTAGTCGAAGGCCTTTTCCTCGCCCATGATCTGCACCAGCGTGGCAATCATGGTGTAGGCGGTGCCGCTGGAGGCGGGGTTGGCCATCTGCACCTCGCCCTTGAACTCGGGCTTGAGCAGGTCGGCCCAGGACTGGGGCGGGTTGAGCTTGCGCTTGGCCAGCAACTCCTTGTTGTAGCCAAAGCCCAGCGGGCCCAGGTAAACGCCCACCGTGCGGTATTTGGAGTCGGCCGCCTGCTTCTGTGCCCAGGGGTACAGCTGCGTGAGTTGCTGCGACTTGTACTCGAGCGTCAGGCCCTGCTCGGCCGCCTGCAGGTGCGGGTCGCCCGTGCCGCCGAACCAGATGTCGGTCTTGGGGTTGGCCTTCTCGGCATTGAGCTGGGCCAGGGCCTCGCCCGAGCCCTTGGCCGTCATGTTGACCTTGGTGCCCGTGGTCTTGGCGTACACGGTGGACATCAGGTTGCACCACTCGGCCTGCACGGAGCAGATGATGTTGACTTGGCTCTGGGCCATGGCGCCGGAGGCGGCCAGGGCAAGGGCGGTACCCACGAGGAATTTCTGCATGGAGTTGTCTCTCTGGAGTCGTTTGATTTGTGACAGTTTAATGACAAACATCGTAGTGAACTCCATTGCCAAGGGCCAGCGGGATAACGAGACCTGTGATTCACGCCCGAGCGTGAACCGCAGTTACCAAAATTGATGGAACCCAGTTACCATCAATTCCTGTCATACAGGCCTCCATGAACACACACGCATCAACTCCCGCACCTGTGCGCCCTGCCGGACCTTGCGGCACCGGGCGCCGTTCGGCCTGTGGCCGCGGGGGCTGCTGACATGCTGGACCGCATCACCGCCTCCCTGACCTCCCTGGCCCCGGCCGAGCAGCGCGTGGGCAAGCTCGTGCTGGCCGACCCGCGCAGCTTTGCGCGCCTGCCCGTGCGCGAGCTGGCAGAGCGCGCCCATGTGAGCAAGCCCACCGTGGTGCGGTTTTGCCGCAGCATGGGTTACGACGGCCTGGCCGACTTCAAGCTCAAGCTGGCGGGCAGCGTGAGCGAGGGCGTGCCCTTCATCCACCGCAGCGTGGATGCCGACGACAAGACCGGCGACGTGCTGGTGAAGGTGGTGGACAACGCCGTGGCCGCCTTTTTGCAGTACCGCAATGCCGCCAGCACCGTGGCGCTGGAGCGTGCGGCCGAAGCCATCGCCGCCACCTGGAAGACGGGGCGGCGCATCGAGTTCTATGGCGTGGGCAATTCGGGCATCGTGGCCCAGGATGCGCAGCACAAGTTCTTTCGGCTGGGCGTGACGTCCATCGCCACCAGCGACGGCCACATGCAGGTGATGAGCGCCACCCTGCTCGGCCCGGGTGACTGCCTGGTGATCATCTCCAACTCGGGCCGTACGCGCGACCTGATGGATTCGGCCGACATCGCGCGCAAGAACGGCGCCACCACCATCGCCATCACGGCCAGCGGCTCGCCACTGGCCAGCACCTGCCAGATCCACCTGGCCGCCGACCACCCCGAAGGCTACGACCGCTACAGCCCCATGGTGTCGCGGCTCATGCACCTGTTGATCATCGACGTGCTGGCCACCTGCGTGGCCCTGCGCATCGGCGCGCCGCTGCAACCCATCCTGCAGCAGATGAAAGAGAACCTGCGCGCCAAACGCTACGCGTAGGCAGCCCCTTGCCTTTTACGCAGCGGCCGGTGCCCAGCGCTTGAGCACCAGCGTTGCGTTCACACCACCAAAACCAAAGCCGTTGAGCATGGCGTGCTCCAGCGCCATCGGGCGGCTCTTGAGGGCCACCATGTCCAGCCCCTCGGCCAGTTCATCGGGCTGCTCCAGGTTCAGCGTGCCGGGCACGATCTGGTCGCGCAGGGCCAGCGTGGTGAAGATGGCCGCCACGGCCCCGGCCGCCCCCAGCAGGTGGCCCGTGGCCGCCTTGGTGGAGGCGATGGCTACCGATTTTCCGGTGCCGAACACGCGCCGGATGGCAGCGAGCTCGCCCCGGTCGCCCACGTAGGTGGAGGTGGCATGGGCGTTGAGGTGCTGCACCTCGCTGGCCGCCAGGCCCGCCTGGGCCAGCGCGATCTCCATCGCGCGCCGCGCGCCATCGCCGTCCTCCGGGCCGGAGGTGATGTGGTGGGCGTCGGCCGAGGTGCCATAGCCCACGACCTCGGCCAGCGGCGTGGCGCCGCGCGCCAGCGCATGCTCCAGCGATTCGATCACCAGCATGCCCGCGCCCTCGCCCATCACGAAGCCATCGCGGCCCGCATCGAAGGGGCGCGATGCCTGCTCGGGATGCTCCGCGAAGCCGGTGGACAGCGCCTTGGCCGCCGCGAAGCCGCCCAGGCTCACGCGGTCGATGGTGGCCTCGGTGCCACCGCAGACGGCAATGTCGGCCTCGCCGCAGCGGATCATGCGCGCGGCGTCGCCAATGGCCTGCACGCTGGCCGCGCAGGCCGTCACGGGGGCACCGATGGGCCCTTTGAGCCCATGGCGTATGGAGACCTGGCCGGCCGCCAGGTTGACCAGGAAGGACGGGATGGTGAACGGCGACAGGCGCTGCGGACCGCGCGTGTCGGTGGTGCGCACGGCCTCGGCAATGGCACCGAAGCCCCCTATGCCCGAGGCGATCACGGTGGCCGTGCGCTGCTGCTCGCGCTCTCCTGTCGGCGCCCAGCCGGCCTGCGCCAGAGCCTGCTGTGCGGCGCCCAGGGCGAAGGGGATAAAGCGGTCCATCTTGCGCTGGTCCTTGGAGCTAGCGACGGTATCGGGGTCCCAGCCGCCTTCGGGGTCCTGCTCCTTCGTGGGCACCGCGCCACCGACCTTGGCCGCCAGCCCCTCCACCACCGCATCGGGCAGGCGGCGCAGGCCCGAGGCCCCTGCCAGCAGGCGGCGCCAGGCCAGTTCCACCCCTACTCCGAGGGGCGAGACCAGGCCCATGCCCGTGATCACCACACGCGGCAGGCGCATGCCCTGGCCCGGTTCCTGGGTTCCCTTGAGTTCATTCACCATCGCTTACCCTTTCAGTGCGCGGCGCAGGCCACGCATTTATGATTGCGGGCGTCATCATAAGTGTGTTGGCGCATTTTGCGTACGACCATCATCAAAAAGAGGTTTCCACCATGAAAGTCTCGAAGGCGCAGGCCGCAGAAAACCGCCAGGGCATTCTGGATGCGGCGGCGCGCCTGTACCGCGAGCGCGGCCTGGCGGGGGTGGGCGTGGCCGATATCACGCGCGATGCGGGCCTGACCCACGGCGGCCTGTACCGGCACTTTGAAAACAAGGATGCGCTGGTGCGCGAAGCCTGCGCGCGCGCCTTCGACTGGTCGATTGCGCCGCTTGACGGCATGGGCGCAGTCATGGGCACCGGTCCCCAGGGCCTGGCGGCGCGGGTTACCAGCTACCTCTCGCCCCAACACCGCGACCACCCGGGAGAGGGCTGCCCGGCAGCCGCGCTGGCAGTGGACGCAGCCAGGGCGGGCAGCGACCTGTCCGAAGTGTTTGCCCAGGGCATAGAACGCAACATCGAGCGCTTTGCGCGCGTGATCGAGGGCCTGGAGGCTAAAGACGCAAGCAAGCCAAGTGCTGAGGGCTGCGAACGCGCCATGCAGATGCTGGCCACCATGGTGGGCGGTCTGGTGCTGGCCCGCGCCACCGCCGCAGGGCGGCCGGCGCTGTCCGACGAGATCCTGGCCACGCTGCGCAATCACCTGATTGCCGAGCACAAGCGCCCCTGAAAGACCAGTACCGCCAGGAGCCCCCATTGGAAAGGGCTCCCGCAGGAGCCCGATCATGCACCGGCACGGCGTGCCAGCACTTACTGGATGCGCCCCTCTTCCACCGCATGGCAGGCAATGCGGATGCCGCCGATGTTCAGCAACTGGGGGCGCTCGGTGCGGCAGCGGTCGTTCACATGCGGGCAGCGCGGGTTGAAGGCGCAGCCGGGTGGCGGGTTGAGCGGGTTGGGCACCTCGCCCTGCACAGGGGTGCGGGCCTTGCCAGTGTCGTGCATCTTGGGAATGGCGTCGAGCAGCATGCGCGTATACGGGTGGCGCGGGTGGTCGAACAAGGTGTGCTTGTCGGCCAGCTCCACCAGGCGGCCCAGGTACATCACGCCGACCTGGTCGCTCACGTGGCGCACCACGGCCAGGTTGTGCGAGATGAACAGGTAGGTCAGGTGGCGCTCGCGCTGCAGGTCCTTCATGATGTTGAGCACCTGCGCCTGCACCGACACGTCGAGCGCCGAAGTGGGCTCATCGCACACCAGGAACTCGGGCTCGGTGGCCAGGGCGCGCGCAATCGAGATGCGCTGGCGCTGCCCGCCCGAGAACTGGTGCGGGTACTTGACCATGTCCAGCGGCGACAGGCCCACCGACTTCAGCAGCTCGCCCACGCGCTGCTTGAGCTCGGCCTTGTCGGTGATCAGGCCGTGCTCGCGCAGCGGCTCGCCAATGATGTCCTCGACCAGCCAGCGCGGGTTCAGGCTGGCGTAGGGGTCCTGGAAGATCATCTGGATGCGCCGGCGCATGGCGCGCGCATCGTTGCCCTTGAACGCGGCGTGGGCGTCCTGGTTGTCGAAGGTGAGGCCACCGCGCGTGGGCTCATACAGGCCCACCAGCAGGCGGGCCACGGTGCTCTTGCCGCAGCCCGACTCGCCCACCAGGGCCAGGGTCTTGCCCTTTTCGATCTCGAAGCTCACGCCGTCCACCGCATGCAGCAGGGTGCGCGGCTTGCGCTCGATCATGCGGTTGAGCCAGGGGGCGGAGACGTCGAAGGTCTTGGCCAGGTCGTGCGCCTGCACGAGCGGCTTGCCGGGGCTTGCGGTGGTGGAAGGCACGGCGCTCATGCGGACACCTCCGCCGTGGCAGGGGCGTGCAGCCAGCAGGCCGCACGGGTGGAACCGGCAGGCATCAGGTCGGGGCGGTCGACCATGCAGCGGTCGAAGGTCTTGGGGCAGCGCGGGTTGTAGGCGCAGCCCTTGGGGATGGCGTTGAGGCGGGGCATGGCTCCGTCGATCTGGTTCAGGCGTTCACGGTCCACCGCCATGTCGGGGATGGAGGCCATCAGGCCGCTGGTATAGGGGTGGGAGGGCTTGTTGATGACATCGTGCACGGGGCCGATCTCGGCCACGCGGCCGGCGTACAGCACGGCCACGCGGTCGCAGGTCTCGGCGATCACGCCCATGTCATGCGTGATCAGCATGACGGCGGCACCGCGCGATTTGCAGATGTTCTTGAGCAGCGTGATGATCTGCGCCTGGATGGAAACGTCCAGGGCCGTGGTCGGCTCGTCGGCGACGATGAGCTTGGGCTCGGCCGCCAGGGCCAGGGCGATCACCACGCGCTGGCGCATGCCGCCCGAGAACTGGTGCGGGTAGTGGTCAATGCGCTCGGCCGCAGCCGGGATGCCGGTGTCCTGCAGCAGCGCGATGGCGCGCTGGCGCGCCTCGGCGGCATTCACGGGCAGGTGGGCGAGGATGGTCTCGGTGAGCTGGCGGCCCACGGTGTACAGCGGGTTCAGCGAGGTCAGCGGGTCCTGGAAGATGGCGCCGATGCGCCGCCCCCGGATGTGCCGCATCTGGTCGTTGCTGAGGTTGTCGATGCGCTGGCCCTCCAGCAGGATCTGGCCGGAGGCCACGCGGCCCGGCGGTTCGAGCAGGCCGATGATGGCCGCGCCGGTGAGCGACTTGCCCGCGCCGGACTCTCCCACCACGCCAAGGATCTCGCCGGGCGCAATGGAAAAGGAGATGTCGTCCAGGGCGCGCAGGGTACCGCGGCGGCTCGGGAATTCGACAACGAGGTTTTTGACTTCAAGAAGACTCATGGGAATATCGCTTTTCTTGTTCTTGTTCAACGCAGGCGCGGGTTGAGTGCGTCGCGCAGCCAGTCGCCCAGCAGGTTCACGGACAAAGCGATCAGCACCAGCATGGCGCCGGGGAACACCGTGATCCACCACTCACCGGAAAACAGGTAATCGTTGCCGATGCGAATCAGCGTACCCAGCGATGGCGAGGTGGGCGGGGCGCCCACGCCCAGAAAGGACAGCGTGGCCTCGGTGATGATGGCGGTGGCCACCTGGATGGTGGCGAGCACCATCACCGGCCCCATGACGTTGGGCAGCACATGCTTGCGCATGATGCGCAGCGACGAAACGCCCGTGACGCGGGCAGCCTGCACGTATTCCTTGTTGCGCTCGACCAGGGTGGAGCCGCGCACGGTGCGCGCGTACTGCACCCAGCCGGTCAGCGAGATCGAGATGATGAGCACCCCGAAGGCCAGCGACTCGTGCGCGTTGGGGAACAGCGCCCGGCCGACGCCTGCGATCAAGAGCGCCACCAGGATGGCGGGGAAGGACAGCATCACGTCGCACAGGCGCATGAGCACCGCGTCGATCCAGCCACCGCGAAAGCCGGCCAGCAGGCCGAAGGCCACGCCGACGACCACCGACAGCAGCACCGAGGCGAAGCCCACCACCAGGGAGATGCGGGCGCCGTAGATCAGCGCCGAGAGGATGTCGCGCCCCTGGTCGTCGGTGCCCAGGGGGTATTTCATGGAGCCCTCCGCAATCCAGGCGGGGGGCAACCGGGCGTCGCCGAGTTCCAGCGTCGCCAGGTCAAAGGGGTTGTGGGGGGCGACCCATCCTGCAAACAGGGAGCAGAACAGGCATATCAGGGCGATCACTGCCGCGACGATGGCCATTGGCGATGTGCGAAAGCTGTAGCCAACGTCGCTGTCAAACCAGCGGGCAAGGGTTGTTTTCATTGTGGGAAACCAGTGGGCAGACAGCACGCACGGCGCGGGTAGCGGTCGTGGTGGCTGTCTGCTGAAATGTCCGTCTCTAACTAACTCACTAACTCGGTCAACTGCAGCGGGCTTACTTGATGCTCATCCACTTGAAGGGCATGAAGTTGTCGGCCAGTTGGACCAGCGTGACCTTCTTGCTCACGCCCCAGGCCAGCGCCTGCTGGTGCAGGGGCAGCGTGCCCACGTCGGCGGCATGGATGTCGAAGGCTTCCTTGATCATGGCGTTGCGCTTGGTCTTGTCGGTCTCAGACTGGATCTTCTTGGTCAGCTCGTCCACCTTGGGGTTGCAGTACGAGCCCAGGTTGAACTGGCCCGTGCCCTTGTCGTCCACGCAGGCCACCAGCGCATTGAGGGCGTTGTGCGAGTCGTAGGTGGCAGGCGTCCAGCCCAGCATGTAAAAGCTGGTGTCACGGCGCAGGATCTTGGGGAAGTAGGTGCCCTTGGTCTCGGCCTGCAGGTTGATCTTGACGTTGATGCGCGAGAGGTTGGCAGCCACGGTCTGGCAGATGCGGCCGTCGTTCACGTAGCGGTCGTTGGGGCAGTTCATCGACACTTCGAAGCCGTTGGGATAGCCGGCTTCGGCCATGAGCTTCTTGGCGGCTTCCACGTCGTAGGGCAGGCGCTTGGCATCGGGCTGGAAGCCGTTGATGCCGGGGCCCACGAGCAATGCGGACGGGTTGGAAGCGCCACGCATCACGGTCTTCTTGATGCCTTCGATGTCGATGGCCTGGTAGAAGGCCTGGCGCACGCGCTTGTCCTTGAAGGGGTTCTTGCCCTTGACGTTGGAATACAGCAGCTCGTCGCGCTTCTGGTCCATGCCCAGGAAGATGGTGCGCAGCTCGGGGCCGGTGATGGCGCGGGTGTTGGCGCTGGTGTTGACGCGGTCGATGTCCTGCACGGGCACCGGCTCCATCACGTCCACTTCGCCCGACAGCAAGGCCGCCACGCGGGTGGCATCGTTGCCGATGGGGGTGAACACCACTTCGGTGGCGTTGCCTTCGATCTTGCCCCAGTAACTGCCGTTGCGCGTGAACACCGAACGCACGTTGGGCTGGCGCTCGCGCAGGCGGAAGGGACCCGTGCCGTTGGCCTTGAACGATGCGGCGTTCTCGACACCCTTGCGGCGGTCCACGGGGACGGTGGCCTGGTTGGTCTCGCACCACTTCTTGCTCATCATGTACACCAGCGAGACAACGTCGGGCAGGATGGGGAAGGGGCTTTTGGTTTCGATCTCGACGGTGTGGTCGTCGATCTTGCGCACTTCCTTGAAGTCGTTGGTGTAGCTCTTCATGTCCGAGCCTTCGACCTGGGTGCGGGCGAAGCTGAACAGCACGTCGTCGGCCGTGAAGGGGGTGCCGTCATGGAATTGCACGCCCTTGCGCAGCTCGAAGCGCCACACGGTGGGGGAGGTCTGCTTCCAGCTGGTGGCCAGGGCCGGGGCCAGGCTCAGGTCCTTGTTGCGGCCGACCAGCGGCTCGTAGACATTGCCGGTGACGCTCAGCTGCAGCGATTCGTTGAGCGAATGCGGGTCCATGGACAGCGAGTCGCCCTGGTTGGCCACGCGGATGGTCTGCGCATGGGACACCACGCTGGACGCTGCCAGCGCGGCAAACAAGGCCGTCATGGCGATTTTTTTCTGGAATGTCATGCAATGCTCCTGGTGGGTGAAAGGGGGGTGACGGTACAAGGGGAAAAAGGCGCCGGCACCTGCTGCTCCGTCAGAGCGTGGGCAGGGGCATGGCCTGCTCGATCAGGCTGGCATGCAGTGCCGAGCCCAGCGGCAGGATGTCGTCGTTGAAGTCGTAGCGGCTGTTGTGCAGCGCGCTGCCGCTGGCGCCCGTGCCCTGCCCTATGCGCAGGTAGGCCCCGGGTTTGTCCTGCAGCATGAAGGAGAAGTCCTCGGCGCCCATGCTGGGCTCCAGGTCGCGCACCACGTGGTCCGCGCCCAGCAGCGATTCGGCAACGTTGCCGGCGAAGAGCGCCTCGTCCTCGGAATTGATGGTGGCCGGGTAGATGCGTTCGTAGTGCACTGTGGCCGTGGCGCCGAAGCCCAGCGCAATCGCGCTGCACAGCTCCTTGAGGCGCTTTTCGACCATCTCCTGCACCAGCGGATTGAAGGTGCGCACGGTGCCCACCAGCGTGGCCGAGCCCGGTAGCACGCTGAAGGCCCCGAGGTCACCGGCCTGCATGGCGCACAGGCTGACCACCGCGCCATCGAGCGGGCGTACGTTGCGCGAGACGATGGTCTGCGCGGCGGTGATGATGTGCGCGGCCACCAGCATCACGTCCACCGTCTGGTAGGCGTGCGCGCCATGGCCGCCGCGGCCGGTGATCTCGATGGTGATGCGGTCGGCCGCCGCCATCATGGCGCCGGAGTTCAGGCCCACCGTGCCGGGCGCCATGGCCGGCCAGTTGTGCATGGCGAAGATCGACTGCACGGGAAAGCGCTCGAACAGGCCGTCTTCCATCATCACGCGGGCGCCGGCAAAGCCTTCCTCGCCGGGCTGGAACACCAGCACAGCCTTGCCGTCGAAATTGCGGGTTTCGGCCAGGTAGCGGGCGGCGCCCACCAGCATGGCTGTGTGGCCGTCGTGGCCGCAGCCGTGCATCAGGCCCTGCTTGCAGGACTTCCAGGAAAAGTCGTTGTGCTCGGTGAGCGGCAGCGCGTCCATGTCGGCACGCAGGCCCACCATGGAGCCGCTGGCCGTGCTGCGCCCGCGGATCACCGCCACCAGCCCGGTGCGGCCGATGCCGTCGTGGATTTCGTCCACGCCGCAGACCTTGAGCGCCTCCTTGACCCGGGCACCGGTGTAGACCTCTTCGAAGCCCAGTTCGGGGTGCGCGTGCAGGTCGCGGCGCAGGGCCGTCAGCTCCGGATGGAACTGGGCGATGTGCGCAAAGGCACGGCCGCCCGCCTTGAGTCGAGGCACCTGCATTTCAATGGCCTCCCGCCTTGCCCACGCGCAGACGCGGGTCGACCGCGAAGTACAGCAGATCGACCACCAGGTTGATGACCACGAAGATCAGGGCAATCAGGCACAGATAGGCGGCCATCACGGGGATGTCGGCAAAGGTCACGGCCTGGATGAACAAGAGGCCCATGCCAGGCCACTGGAACACGGTTTCGGTGATGATGGCAAAGGCGATCAGGCCACCGAGCTGCAGGCCGGTGATGGTCATCACGGGCACCAGCGTGTTCTTGAGCGCATGGCCGAAGTGGATGGCCCGGTTGGACAGGCCCCGGGCGCGCGCGAACTTGATGTAGTCGGTGCGCAGCACCTCCAGCATTTCAGCGCGCACCAGGCGCATGATCAGCGTGAGCTGGAAGATCGCCAGCGTCACCGCCGGCAGGACGATGTGGTGCCAGCCCTTGGCCTTGAGCAGGCCAGTGCTCCACCAGCCCATCTGCACCACCTCGCCACGACCGAAGCTCGGGAACCAGCCCAGGTGCACGGCAAACACCAGGATCAGCAGGATGCCGATCAGGAAGGTGGGCAGCGAGACGCCCAGCAGCGACAGCGTCATGAACAGCTGGCTGGTGAAGGTGCCGCGCTTCAAGGCCGCGTACACGCCCATGGGCACGCCGATCGCCAGGGCCATCACGGCCGCTACCAGCGACAGCTCCAGCGTGGCGGGAAAGCGCTCGGCGATCAGGCGCGAGACCTTGGCGCCCTGGCGCAGGCTCAGGCCGAATTCGCCCTGGGCCGCATTCACGAGGAAGTGGCCGAACTGCACGAAGAAAGGTTTGTCCAGGCCCAGCGCCACGCGCAATTCTCGGATCTGGTCGGGGGTTGCGTCCTGGCCCAGCAAGAACACCACGGGGTCTCCGACGTACTGGAACAGCATGAAGGAGATGAAGGCCACGGCGACCATGACGATCACGGCCTGGATCAGGCGGCGCAAAATAAAGGCAAGCATCAGAGAGTCGAGTGTGTATTCGATGGGACGCCTTGGCCACTTTTGGTGGCGGGGCGCTCGTGGGGGTCGTGTCGAAAAAAAACCAGGGAGAGCAAAGGCCCCTGAGGCCCTTGCCCTCCCTCTGCAAGGATAGATCAGTTCACCTTGACCGTACGCATGTCCACGCGGTTATCGGCGCGGTGGACGACCTCGATGTTCTTCTTCATGGCCCATGGGATCACCTGGTCATACAGGGGAATGTGCGAGACGGTGTCGTTGGACAGTTGCAGCGCCTCGGTCAGCATGCGGGTGCGCACGGGGGCATCGGTCTCGGCCTTGATGCGGTCCACCAGGTAGTCCATGCGCTGGTTGCTGTAGCGGCCCACGTTGTAGTTGCCGTCACCGCCCTGGCCCACGGTGCGCACCAGCGATTGCAGGCTGTACAGCGCGTCGAAGGTCGGCACGCCCCAGCCGAGCATGTAGATGCTGGCTTCGTAGCGCTGGATCATGGGGAAATAGGTCACCAGCGGCAGCGTGCGCAGCTTGGCCTTCACGCCGATGCGCGACCACATGGCGGTCACGGCCTGGCAGATAGCTTCGTCGTTGATGTAGCGGTTGTTGGGGCAGGCAAAGTCCACCTCGAAGCCATCGGGGTAGCCGGCTTCTGCCAGCAGCTTCTTGGAGGCATCGACGCTGTAGGGGAAGCGCTTGCCCACGGCTTCGGTGTAGCCTGCCACCTGCGGTGCCACGAGCGTGCCGGTGGGCTTGCCCAGGCCGCGCAGGGTGACGCGCTCCAGCGCGGCCGTGTCGATGGCCTGGTACAGCGCCTTGCGCACCTTGACATCCTTGAGCGGGTTCTTGCCCTTGACGTTGGAGCCGGGCAGCTCTTCGCGGAACTGGTCCATGCCCAGGAAGATGGTGCGGTTTTCGAGGCCGTCGATCACCTTCAGGTTGGTGTCCTGGCGCAGGCGGCCCAGGTCCTGGGGTGCGGGGTCGAGCACCATGTCCACCTCACCCGAGAGCAGCGCGGCGATGCGGGTCGCAGCCGACTTGATGGGGGTGTAGACGATCTCCGTCACGTTGCCGTCCATCTTGCCCCACCAGTTGGGGTTGCGCTTGAACACCATCTTCACGTCGGGCTGCCAGGAGTCGAGCGTGTAGGGACCCGTGCCCATGGCATTGCGGTGGGCAAAATTCTCGTCCGTGCCCTTGATGTCCTTGGGTTCCACGGACTTGTTCTTTTCGGCCCAGGCCTTGCTCATCATGCGCAACTCGGTCATCTGGCGCAGCAGCACGGGGTTGGGAGCCGACAAGATGATGTCAACGGTCTGTGCATCGACCTTGTTGACCTTGCTGATGCCCTGCACGTAGGGTGTGAAGTTGGAGGTCTTGGCCATGGCCCGCTGCAGCGAGTACACGGCATCGTCGGCAGTGAACGCCGAGCCATCATGGAACTTGACGCCCTGGCGCAGCGTGAAACGCACCTGCGTGGGGGTCACTTCCTTCCAGGCGGTTGCCAGAACGGGCTCCACCTCGAAAGTCTTGCTGTTGTAGTACACCAGGCTTTCATACACATTGGCATGGATGCCGTTTTGCAATGCATTGTTTTGGGAATGAATATCCCACGTAGCGATTTCGCCCTGGCTCGCCCATTTGAATGGTTTGGCATGCGCTCCCGTGGCCATCAGCATGGCGGCAGCTGCGGCAATCGACAGCAGGCTGAGATTGAGTTTCATGAAACCTCTTCAACAATGTAAAAGTTTTACTATGCAGTAAATAGCGGCCATCGGCCAACGGGAAATCCCTGAATCCCGCCCCCTCGCGAGGGACTATTTGTGCCCCGGTGAAGCCCATTGGCATGCAAGTAAGGTGCCAGCCCCATGCCGCCCTTCACGACCACTGGGTGATCGGTCGGCAGGCCTTGCAGGGCCTGGATCCGGGCATTTGCACCACGGCAGCCCACGGCTTGGGGGTTTCCGCTCTGCCGGGCCGAGGCAAGGCCGCCACCGCCCCCTGCACAAGCCACCCTCCACCCGCGCAATCACCCTTGCGCCACGTGGCCAGGGGAGATACTTGTCGGCCCATTCAAAATGCCCGACCAGTGCAACCCATTTGCCAATCGATGGCGGCGCGCAATAAAAACAATGAGCATCGGAAATAAAAAAAGCCGCCCGAAGGCGGCTTTTTTTGTATTCGTCCATTGATGGCTGGCATATAGCCAACCGTCAATATCAGAAGCTGTGGCGAATACCGAAGTCGTAACCGCTGGAGTTGCGGCCAGCTGCAGTCACGGAACCGTTCAGAGCTTGAGCGGCGCCGTTCTTGTTCTTCACAGCAGCTGCGGTAGCGTACACAGCGGTGCGCTTCGACAGGTTGTGCACGTAGCCCAGGGCAAACTTGTTGCTACGTGGGTCAGGACCAGCGACGTCCACTTCGTACGTGGAGTAAGCCAGACGGATTTCGCCAGCGCCCACGGGGATCAGACCACCGATGAGCCAGCCTCGGCCTTCAGCGCCGTTCTTGATGTCGTCGCTGTTGTAGTGAGCCATGACCTTGGCCATGCCGAAGTCATACTGACCACCCAGGTTCCAAGCCTTGATGTCGGCGTTCAGGAACTTGGTTTGTGACACGGCCAGAGCCACATTGATGGGGCCGTTGGCCCAACCAGCGCGCAGTGCCAGGCCGTTGCCGTCCTTCTTGTTGGCAACGTTGCTCAGGTTTTCACCCATGTAGTACTGTGCCTGGCCGTAGAAACCGCCCAGGTTGCCTGGCAGGAAGTAGCCGATGGCGTTCGAAGCGCGGATGGTGGTTGGGCCACCCAGGCTGGAGTTCAGCGTTTGGGTCGTGCCAACACCGTTCGTGCCGAACGGATCGAACACGGTCAGGTTCCAGAATTGTGGGGTGTAGTCACGGCCCAGACGCACTTCACCGAAGCCGCCGTTCAGGCTAACCGTCGAACGACGGTTGAACACCAGACCGCCGTTGCTGTTAGCGCCGGTGGTTTGGTTGTTGGTGTTGGTCGAACCGCCACGGCCGTCGTCGTTGGTCAGGCCGGCTTCCAGCCAGAACGAAGCAGACAGGCCACCGCCCAGATCTTCAACGCCGCGGAAACCCAGACGGCTGCTGTTGTAGCCGGAGTTCGTCAGTTGCGAACGGTTGGCCACGCTGCCGTTGCCGTAGGCGTAGGTTGCGTCAACCACGCCGAACAGCGTCACGGACGATTGAGCCATTGCAGCGCCGGAAGCAGCCAGCACAGCCAGGGCAATCAGGGATTTTTTCATTGCGAGTTACTCCAAGGTTAAACATAGGGCGCCGGTACGGGGGGTCTAGGAGTGCCTTGCACCTGCTCAGTCCCGCCGGTTCCCCGGGCCAACCTCCTGGTGGGGAAGTTGTTCTTATTGCACCAGAGCCCGACCCGTTTCGCAAAGGAATTCACCCACAATTGGCCCGAAAGGGAGATTTCGTTGCAGTGTTGCAACATTTCAGTGCACCCCGGCAAAATCCCCCACCTGTGCACCAGCAAAGTGCCTTCCGGCCGTTTTTTGGCATGGCGGCATTTGTGTCCATGTGCAACACCTGTTTCCACATCCATCCTCCCCTCACACCCGCCATGGACGCCTTCCTGACCGCCGCCGACAACGCCTTGCGCACCCTTTTTGCAACACCCCGCGCATCGCACGCATCCCCCGCCACCGCCCATGCCGAGGCCGTACTGACCCCGGCACAGCGGAAGCTGGCGGGGTCGCTGATGCGCGTCAACCACGTGGGCGAAGTCTGTGCGCAGGCGCTCTACACCGCCCAGGCAGCCGTCACCCGCGATGAACCGCTGCGCCAGCACCTGCTCGCGGCGGCACGGGAAGAAACCGACCACCTGGCCTGGACCCAGGAGCGGCTGGACGCCCTGGGCGCCCGGCCGAGTGTGCTCAACCCCCTGTGGTTCGCGGGGGCATTCGCCCTGGGCCTCGTGGCGGCCAAGGTCAGCGACCAGGTCAGCCTGGGCTTTGTGGCAGAAACCGAGAATCAGGTGGCCGCCCACCTACAGAGGCACCTGGCACGCCTGCCTGCTGAGGACCTGGCCTCGCGCGCCGTGGTGGCGCGCATGAAGGACGACGAGGAGCGCCATGCCGCGCAGGCCCTGGCCGAAGGCGCCACCGTGCTGCCGGCACCGGCCCGCGCCCTTATGCGGGCCGCCGCCAAGGTCATGACGACCACGGCACACCACATCTGACGCTGGCGTCTGCGCGGGTGCCCAGGAAAAGAGGCTTCAGCCCTCCAAGACCTCGAAGCCGGTGGTGATCTCGGCCGTCTTGCCCAGCATGATGCTGGCCGAGCAGTATTTTTCGTGGCTCATGGCGATCGCGCGCTCCACGGCGGCGGGGGGAATGCCCTTGCCGGTCACGGTGAATTGCATGTGGATCTTCGTGAACACCTTGGGATCGACCGGCGCGCGCTCCGTGGTCAGCTTGACGCTGCAGCCGCGCACGTCGTGGCGCCCGCGCTTCAAGATCAGCACCACGTCATAGGCGGTGCAGCCGCCCGTGCCGGCCAGCACGGTCTCCATGGGGCGGGGCGCCAGGTTCTGCCCGCCATTGGCCGGGTTGGCCGCATCGGGCGCGCCATCCATGGTCAGGACGTGGCCGCTGCCGGTTTCCGCCACAAACCCCATTCCCGAGCGGGTACCGGCGCCGCCGGTCCAGCTGACTGTGCATTCCATGTGTGTTTCTCCTCAGTAGTTCATCAAAAAACGTGGCTTTTTTCACGAAATGGACGGGCCACTCCAAAAAATGCGTTGGATTTTGCTGCATCGCAGCATCCTCTGCGCTAATATTGCGCCATGCGTTGCCCTTTTATCGAAAAGGGACAGGTTCTGGAGAGATATCTCCGCCACCTCCAACGCGCCGATTGTCTCCTCCATCTCCTCAAAGGATGGATTCAGCCCCGGGCTTTGCGGCCTGGGGCTTTTTTTTGCCCGGACGGGACCATCGGCACCGCCTGCATCCCGGGCGGCAAGGACCAAGAACCTGAACAGGTTCTAACACCTATGATGTGTGCCCCGCCCGCATGGGCGGCGCGCGCCACAGCCTGCCCCTTGCCATGACCCACGACCTGACCCCCGCCGACTACCTCAAGAAAATCCTCACCGCCCGTGTGTACGACGTGGCGATCGAGTCGGACCTGGAGCCGGCCCGCGACCTGAGCCGCCGCCTGAAGAACCGCGTGCTGCTCAAGCGCGAGGACCAGCAGGCGGTGTTCAGCTTCAAGCTGCGCGGCGCCTACAACAAGATGGCGCACCTCACCCCCGGCCAGCTGCAGCGTGGCGTGATCTGCGCCTCGGCCGGCAACCATGCCCAGGGCGTGGCCATGAGCGCCAGTAAGCTCGGCGCCCGCGCCGTGATCGTGATGCCCACCACCACGCCCCAGGTCAAGGTGGATGCCGTGCGCACGCTGGGTGGTGAGGTGGTGCTGCATGGCGAGAGCTATTCCGACGCCTACCAGCACGCTGCCGAGTTGCAGGCCAAGGAAGGCCTGACCTTCGTGCACCCGTTCGACGACCCGGACGTGATCGCTGGCCAGGGCACCATCGCCATGGAGATCCTGCGCCAGCTGCAGCGCCTGGGCAGCAATCGCCTGGACGCGGTGTTCGTGGCCATCGGCGGCGGCGGCCTGGTGAGCGGCGTGGCCAACTACATCAAGGCCGTGCGCCCGGAGATCAAGGTCATCGGCGTGCAGATGAACGACTCGGACGCCATGATCCAGTCCGTGCGGGCGCATGAACGCGTCACGCTGGCCGACGTGGGCCTGTTCTCCGACGGCACGGCCGTCAAGCTGGTGGGCGAGGAAACCTTCCGCATCGCCAGCGGCCTGGTGGACGAGTTCATCACGGTGGATACCGATGCCGTCTGCGCGGCCATCAAGGACGTGTTCGTGGACACGCGCAGCATCGTCGAGCCCTCGGGCGCGCTGGCCGTGGCGGCCATCAAGCAGTACGTGGAAACGCACCAGACCGAGGGCGAGACCTACGCCGCCATCCTGTGCGGCGCCAACATGAACTTCGACCGCCTGCGCTTCGTCGCCGAGCGCGCCGAGGTGGGCGAGGAGCGCGAAGCCCTGCTGGCCGTGACCATCCCCGAAGAGCGCGGCAGCTTCCGGCGCTTTTGCGAGGTGGTGGGCGCCCTGCCCGGCGGCCCGCGCAACGTGACCGAGTTCAACTACCGCATCAGCGACTCGGCCGAGGCCCATGTGTTCGTGGGCCTCACGGCCCAGGGCAAGGGCGAATCGAAAAAACTCGCGCAGATCTTCACGGAGCACGGCTTCGGTGCGCTGGACCTCACGCACGACGAACTGGCCAAGGAGCACCTGCGCCACCTGGTGGGCGGACACTCTTCGCTGGCCCAGGACGAGCGCCTGCTGCGCTTCGTGTTCCCCGAGCGGCCCGGCGCGCTGCTCAAGTTCCTGAGCCTGATGCAGCCGACCTGGAACATCAGCCTGTTCCACTACCGCAACCAGGGCGCGGACTACGGCCGCATCCTCGTGGGCATGCAGGTACCGCCCGAAGATTCGGCCACCTTCGACGCCTTCCTCGCCACCCTGGGCTACCCCTATGTGGAAGAAACGCTGAACCCGGCCTACCGCCTGTTCCTGCGCGCCAAATAGGCGCAGAGGGCAAGCACCGCGCCACCCCATGCAAGCCCTGCGCCACTACCTGCTGGCCGTGCAGTTCTTCACCCGCATCCCGGTCACCGGGCGGCTGGCCGGCTGGGTGGGCTTCAGCCCCGCCATGCTGCGTGCCAGCGCCGCGCACCTGCCCGGCGTGGGCTGGCTCGCTGCGGCTGTGGCGGCGGGGGTGTACGCGGCGCTGGCAATGGCCCTGGCGCCCAACCCGCTGGCCCCGGCCGTGGCGGCAGTGTTCTGTACCGTGGCCACGGTGCTGCTCACCGGGGGCTTCCATGAGGATGGCCTGGCCGACGTGGCCGATGGCCTGGGCGGCAGCTACGACCGCGAACGGGCGCTGGACATCATGAAGGATTCGCGCGTCGGCGCCTTCGGCGCCATGGCGCTGGTGCTGGCCCTGCTGGCCAAGGTGAGCTTGCTGGCGCTGCTCGGCGTGCACGGCCTGGCCACGGCGCTGGCGGCCCTGGTGGGCGGGCATGTGCTGTCGCGCCTGTGGCCGCTGTTCATCGTGCGCCGCCTGCCGCATGTGGGAGATACCGCCCGCTCCAAGAGCAAGCCGCTGGCCGACCAGATCACCGGCGCGGCGCTGGTGGTGGCGGCGGCCTGGTGCCTGCCCCCGCTGGCGCTGGCCTGGTTCTGGAGCTCCACGGCCATCACCCTCGCCGCCGTCACGCTGAGCGCTCTGGGCGCGGCCTGGATGGCCCGGTGGTTCGCACGGCGCCTGCAGGGCTTTACCGGCGACTGCCTGGGCGCCACCCAGCAGATCGGCGAGATCGGCTTTTACCTGGGTGCCGCGCTGGCCCTGGGGCCGGGCTGAGGGCCTGGCCGTGCAGCTCTGGCTGGTGCGGCATGCGCCGCCCGTGGTGGCCACTGGCACCTGCTACGGCATGCTGGACATGCCGGCAGAGAGTGCCCCCACCCTGGCCTGTGCACAGCACCTGGGCCAGGCCCTGCCCGGCCCGGCACTGGTCTGGCATTCACCCCTGCAGCGGTGCGTGCAGCTCGCCCAGGCCGTGCAGGCCAACCGCCCCGACTGGCAACCCCGGCCCGACGCCCGGCTGCGCGAGATGGATTTCGGCGCCTGGGAGGGCCGCGCCTGGAGCAGCCTGGCCAAGGCCGACATCGATGCCTGGACCGCCGACTTCGCCCACCACCGCCCGGGCGACGGCGAGCCGCTGGCGGACATGCTGGAGCGCGTGGCCCAGGCCCTGCAAGACACGCAGGCGGCGGCGCGGGCCGCCGGCCTGGCCCATGCGGTGTGGCTCACCCATGCGGGCGTGGCCCGCTGCGTGGACTGGCTGCTGCGCCATGGCGACAACGCCACACCATACGCCGACCAATGGCCCGTGCATGCCCCCGCCTGGGGTGAATGGGATACCGTCGACCTGGGATGAAGGCCCTTATTGGCAAAATACCAACAGACCCGCAGGGTAAGCAGAAGCAAACCATGAAAGCACGGGCGTCCACGCCCGAGGCCTGCTGAGCCCCGGAAGGGTCAGAGGCTGGGAATTTTTTGGCCTTGCCCGAAGGGCGCGTCAAAACGCCC
>NZ_LMIH01000005.1:375129-508262 GCF_001428645.1 Acidovorax sp. Root217 | reverse complement strand
TCGGGCTATGGCGAGCATTTGCAACGACGAGCCGGGGTGTTTTGGCGTGCAAGGCGGGCATGGGCGAAAGATTCTCAGCCTCTCAGTTCTTGCGCGGCATGTCCAGCGTGAGCATGGCCGGGCCGCCCACATCGGCACCCAGTTGCGCCTGGCGCGGGCCGAGGGACTGCAAGACCATGCCGGAGTCCACCAGGGTGCCCACGCGGAAGGTTTTGGGCGGCTTGCCATCTACCGCGATCAGCGCGGCACCGCCGCCACTCTGGCGCCCGGACAGCACGCCAATCAGGGCAAAGCGGCTGGCCAGCGAGGCCACTGGCGCCGCCACGGCGGCCACCGCGCCGGCCGGCACGGCGCCCAGCACCCGGGCGACCGCCTGGGCATCGGGCACCGCCGCCATGGAGGCCATCGCCGGAACGGCTTGCGCGACCGGCCGGTTCGACAGGCGCAGGCCCCAATAGGCCACGCTGGCGCCCGCGGCGACCCAGAACGCCAGAGTCCCCAGGCGCACGCCCCATTTGCTGTATGAATTGGTCACCATGCGGGGATTATGATTCACCCGATACGACCCTAGCGAGACCGCCTGCAGTGAACACTCTTTCTTTCCTGTCTTCCTCCGCCTCCCTGGGCTCCGCACGCCGCAGCCTGGCCCGGGGTTTCACCCTGATCGAGCTGATGGTGGTGGTGGTCATCATCGGCGTGCTGGCCGCGCTGATCGTGCCCAACGTGCTCGACCGCGCCGACGACGCGCGCAGCACCGCCGCCAAGACGGACATCACCAACATCATGCAGGCGCTCAAGCTGTACCGGCTGGACAACCAGCGCTACCCCACGCCCGAGCAGGGTCTGCAGGCGCTGGTGGCCAAGCCCACGTCCGGCCCGGTTCCCGGCAACTGGAAGCTGTACCTCGAAAAGCTCAACAACGACCCCTGGGGCCGCCCTTACCAGTACCTGAACCCCGGCATCAAGGGCGAGATCGACGTGATGTCCTTCGGTGCCGATGGGCAGTCGGGCGGCGAAGGCAAGGATGCCGATATCGGCAGCTGGCAGTAAGGATGTTGGCCCCCACGGTCGCGCACTGCGTGTCGCTCCCTGCCCCCCAAGGGGGCCGGGCCTTGCTTGGGGCGGCCCGGCGCAAGGCCGGTGCCCCCACGCTCCCGCACTTCGTGTCGTCGCTGCCCCCCGAGGGGGCCGGGCCTTGCTTGGGGCGGCCCGGCGCTGCGGCCGGCCGCCCTCGGCTGGTGCTGTGACCGTTGCAACGGCGCCCCATGCACACCGTTGACGCCTGCGATGATGCTGCGAGCACTGTGTGCCCGGCATTCCAAACACCCATGACACGCCGTGCACGTGGATTCACGATGCTCGAATTGCTGGTGGTCATCAGCATCATGGCGCTGGCGACGGCGGGTATTTCGCTGGCGCTGCGCGACAACGGGCAGACGCAGCTGGAGCGCGAGGCGGCGCGGCTGGCTGCCCTGCTCGAATCGGGGCGGGCGCAGTCGCGGGCCAGTGGCGTGCCGGTGCGCTGGCGCGGCGGGCCGCAGGGTTTCAATTTCGAGGGGCTGCCGCCCGAGGCGCTGCCGCACCAGTGGCTGGCCACCGGCACCCTGGTGCGCGGCAATGCCATCCTGCTGCTCGGGCCCGAGCCGGTGATCGGGGCGCAGCAGGTGCTGCTCACGCACCAGGACCATCCCGACCAGGCCCTGCGCGTGGTGACGGACGGGCTGCGGCCTTTCAGTGTGGAGTCGGTGCAATGACCCGCACTCCCATGAACACGCACCAGCAGGGGTTCACGCTGGTGGAGGTGCTGGTGGCCCTGAGCATCGTGGCGATTGCGCTGATGGCGGGGCTGCAGTCCACGAATGCCCTCACGCGCAATGCGCTGCGCCAGTCCGACATCGTGCTGGCACAGCTGTGCGCCGAGAACGAACTGGTGCGCACGCGCCTGTCGCGCCAGATGCCCAGCGTGGGTGACAGCACCCAGCCCTGCGAGCAGGCGGGCCGGCGCTTTGACGTGCGCCTGATCGTGCGGCCCACGCCCAACCCGAGCTTTCGGCGGGTGGATGCGCAGGTGCTCGACGGCGAAAACTCCGTCCTGCGCATATCGACCATCCTGGGGCGCTATTGACCATGCGCTCCAGGCCCATGACCCACCCTGCGCGCCTCGCTGTGCCACTAGGCCGCGAGCGCAGCCCGTTGCCGGCGGCATCGGGCGGCTTCACGCTGATCGAACTGCTGGTCGCCATTGCGCTGATGTCCATCCTGGCCATCATGAGCTGGCGCGGCATCGACGGCATGGTGCGCGCGCAGGAGCAGACGCGCCTGCGCGCCGATGAGATGCTGGTGATCCAGTCGGCCCTGGGGCAGTGGGGCGCCGACCTCGACGCCATCCTGCCGCTGGCCAGCACCACCCCGATGGACTGGGACGGGCAGGTGCTGCGCATCACCCGCCGCACCACGGCCGTGCCCGACGAAGGCGCGCTGGTGGTGGCCTGGACCCGGCGTGATGCGCCGGGCGTGGAGGGCGGCGGCCAGTGGGTGCGCTGGCAGTCCCCGCCCGTGCGCAACCGAACCGAATGGCAGCAGGCCTGGCAACAGGCCGAGCAGTGGGCGCGCACGCCCGACGAACAGGCCCGGCGCTACGAGATCAGCCTGGTGCCCATCACCAACTGGCAGCTGTTCTATTTCCGCGGCGGCGCCTGGTCCAACCCGCTGTCGAGCGCCGGGCAGACCGCAGGCACCCCGGCCTCCACTCTGCCCGATGGGGTGCGGCTGCAGATCACGCTGTCACCCGGCCAGGCACTGAGCGGCGCCATCGTGCGCGACTGGGTCAACCCGACACTGGGTGGGGGACGCACCTGATGCGCCGCGCACCGAACATCCGGCAACGGCGAACGCTGGCCCAGCGCGGCGCGGCGCTGCTCGCGGCCATGCTCACAGTGACGCTGGTGGCCACGTTTGCCGCCGCCTCCCTGTGGCAGCAGTGGCGCGCCATCGAGGTCGAGACCGCCGAGCGCGCCCGCGTGCAGGCCGCCTGGATACTGGTGGGGGCGCTGGACTGGTCGCGCCTGATCCTGCGCGAAGACGGCCGAGCCGGCGGTGCCGACCACCTGGCCGAGCCCTGGGCGGTGCCGCTGCAGGAAGCCCGGCTGTCCAGCTTCCTCGCGGCCGAGCGCGGCGTGGCGCAGGTGGAAGACGCCAGCACCGACACCACCGATGCCTTTCTCTCGGGGCAGATCACCGACCTGCAGTCGCGCCTGAACATCACCAGCCTGGCCGAAGGTGGGCAGGTGCAGGCCGGGGCCTTGAAGCAGTTCACCCGGCTGTTCGAGCGGCTGGGGCTGCCCTCGCAGGAGCTGGCGCTGCTGCTGGAAAACCTGCGCAAGGCCCAGGCCCGCACGGGGGCCGATGGCAGCGCCCCGCTCATGCCGCAGACAGTATCTCAGCTGGGCTGGCTGGGGCTGTCGCCGCCCACCGTGGCGGCGTTGCTGCCGCATGTCACCATCCTGCCGGTGCGCACACCGGTCAACCTCAACACGGCGGGCATCGACGTGGTCTGGGCCAGCATCGACGGGCTGGACATGGCCGGTGCCCAGAAGCTGGTGCAGGCCCGCGAATCGAAACATTTCCGCTCCATGGCTGAAGTGGTCGAGGTGCTGGGCAAGGTCCCGTTCGACACCAATGACCTGGCCATCGCCTCGGCCTATTTCGAGGTACGGGGCCGGCTGCGCATGGACAACACCACTGTGGACGAGCGCTCCCTGGTCCGCAAGCTGGGCCTGGAAGTGACGACGCTGTGGCGGGAACGCGGCGCTTTCGACCGGGACACTGCCGCCCCGGCGCAACAGGGCCTGCGCTGAATGCGCGCAGCCCTCCCAGCACACCCTAAAATGGCCCGCACTACCCGCCCATGAGCACGCTGATACTTTCCCTGCCGCCCTCCCTTCCGGGGATATCGACCCAGTACGGCTATACGCTGACTGCGGACGGGCACACCGCACAGCGCCACGCGCTCACCGAGGCCGCCCTGCTGCCCGAGACCGCGCGCCCCGGCGAGGTCGTGGCCGTGGTGCCGATAGAGGCGCTGTCCTGGCAAAAGGTGCAGTTGCCGCCCGGACTGCCCCTGGGGGCCAGCCAGCAGACACCGCGCCTGCGCTCGGTGCTGGACGGCCTGCTCGAAGACCGCCTGCTCGACGACACGGCCCAGCTGCACTTTGCGCTGCAACCGGGCGCCCAGGCCGGCGTGCCGGTGTGGGTGGCTGTGTGCGACCGTGCCTGGCTGCGTGCCCACCTGCAGGCCCTGGAGGCCGCAGGCCGGCGCGTGTCCCGCGTGGTGCCCGAGTTCGCGCCCGGCCCCACGGCCAGTGGCGGCCCCGAGGTGTCGGCCATCGGCACGGCGGACGACCCCCAGTTGATCCTGTGCGGGCTGGGCGCCGACCAGGGGATTTCGGTGCTGCCGCTGACGCCGGCCACGCTGGCCTTGGCAGGCCTAGGCGCTGCCGGCAGCGATGCGCCGCCCACCCCCTTGCGCGCCGACCCGGCCGTGGCGGAACTGGCCGAACGCGCACTGGGCCACCCGGTGGACCTGCACACGGCCAGCGCCCGCGCCCTGGACGCCGCCCGCGGCGACTGGGACCTGGCGCAGTTCGACCTGTCCAGCACCAGCCGTTCGCGCGCCCTGCGCAAGGCCGGCGGCGTGCTGAGCGCCCTGCTGTACGCCCCCCAGTGGCGCGCAGCGCGCTGGGCGCTGGGCGTGCTCGTACTGGCGCACCTGGCGGGCCTGAACGTCTGGGCCTGGCAGGAGCGGCAGGCCTTGGCCGCCAAACAGACCAGCCTGCGCAGCACCTTCACGCAGACCTTCCCGCAGGTGCAGGCGGTGATCGCCCCCCTGGAGCAGATGGAACGCGAGATGGCGCTGCTGCGCCAGGCGTCCGGCAGCTTCTCGCCGCGCGACCTGGAGCCCATGATGGCCGCCGCGGGCAGCGTGCTGCCCGATGGCCGCATCCCTACCGGCCTGGAATTCACCACCGGCGAGCTGCGCCTGCGCGGCCTGCCGCTTGCACCCCAAGAGGAACCCGTGCTCACCACCCGACTGCGGGCTGCCGGCTACACCGGCCGCCTGGACGATGGCAGCCTGGTGCTGCGTGCGGAGACCGCCCCATGAGCCAGCTCGCCCCCTTGAAAACCCAATGGCAGGCCATGGCCCCGCGCGAACAGAACTTCGTGCTGGGTGCTGCCGCCCTGGTGGGCCTGGCCCTGGTGTGGTGGGTGGCCATTTCACCGGCCCTGCAGACCTTGCGCACCGCCCCCAAGCGCCACGCCGAACTGGACACGCAGCTGCAGCGCATGCGCAGCCTGCAGGCCGAGGCTCAGCAGTTGCAGGCCGCACCGCGCAACAGCACGGGCGACCCTACCGGCGCCCTGCGCAACGGCCTGACCCAGCGCATGGGCACAGCCGCCCAGCTCAACGTGACCGGCGACCGTGCCACCGTGACGCTCAAGGCCGCCCCTGCCGATGCCCTGGCGCAGTGGCTGGCCCTGGCGCGCAGCAATGCCCGAGCCGTGCCCATCGAGGCGCGCCTGACCCGCACCGCCAACCCGACCACTCCCGCAGCGACGGGCAATGCCCGCCCGGCCCCGCAAGGCCCGGCCATGGCGCCGGCCTTGCCCGCACCGGGTGCGGGCGCCATATCCTCCGGCCCGCTGATGCCGCCGATTCCCGGCAACATGCCGGCCATGGGCGCCAACCCCGTACAGGGCAATGCGCCCGAGGGCTCTGCCCCCGGAACCCCGCGCTGGGACGGCACGCTGGTGCTGGCCCTGCCTGCACGGTGACCCCCACGGAACGCCCCGTGTCACCAGCCCGCAGCACACGCACCTCCTCGCGCACCACCGGTGCCGTACCGCGCTCGCCCTGGGGCTGGGCGGTGGGCGGCGCCCTGGCCGGCCTGCTGCCTGCGCTGGTGGTCTTTGCCCCGGCGCAATGGCTGGCGCAGGGCCTGGCCCGGGCCACGGGTGGGCAACTGCTGCTGTCGGAAGCGCGTGGCACGGTCTGGAGTGGCTCTGCTCAATTGGTCCTGACCGGCGGCACCGCCAGCCAGGACCGCACGGCGCTGCCCGGGCGCCTGCAATGGACATTGCGCCCCACCCTGAATGGCGTACGCGCGCAGGTGCAGGCCCCCTGCTGCACCGTGCAGCCGCTGCAGGCGCGGCTGGCGCTGGGCCTCTCGCAACTGCGCCTGACGGTGGGCGACGGCCAGAGCAACTGGCCCGCCGCATTGCTATCGGGCCTGGGCACGCCCTGGAACACGCTGCAGCCGCAAGGCCAGCTGGTGCTGCAGACCCAGGGGCTGCAAGCCGCCTGGCAGGCCGGCCGCATGGTGCTGGACGGCAAGGTGCAGCTCGATGCGCTGGACATGTCCTCGCGCCTGTCCACCCTGCGCCCCATGGGCAGCTACCGGCTGGCCGTGCAGGGTGGCGAGGTGCCCATCCTGACCTTGACCACCCTGAGCGGCCACCTGCAATTGAGCGGCACCGGCCAATGGGTAGGCCAGCGCCTGCGCTTTGCGGGCGAGGCCAGTGCAGCGCCCGACCGCGAAGCGGCGCTCACCAATCTTCTGAACATCATCGGACGGCGCAACGGCGCGCGCTCCCTCATCACCGTGGGTTGACCCTATGACGACTTCCGCATCCTCCCTTTCGCCGCACCTGCAATGCGCCGTCAGCTCGATCACCCTGGCCGCCATGCTGCTCACCAGCAGCCCGCTGGCGCTGGCGCAGACAGCCGTTGGCACGGGCACCAGCAGCGTGCGCGGGAACGAACCCGTCACGCTGAACTTCGCCAACGCCGAGATCGAGGCCGTGGCCCGCACCATGGCCACCATCACCGGGCGCAACGTGGTGGTCGACCCGCGCGTGAAGGGCCAGCTCACGTTGATCACCGAGCGCGCCGTGCCCCCCTCGGCCGCGTTCCAGCAGTTCCTGGCCGCACTGCGCCTGCAGGGCTTCACGGTGGTCGAATCGGCCGGCCTGTACAAGGTGGTGCCCGAGGCCGACGCCAAGCTGCAGAGCGGCAGCGTGGGCGTGAGCGAGTCGGGCTCTGCGCGCGGCACGCCCGGCGGCGGGCAGATCGTGACGCAGATCTTCAAGCTCAATTACGAAAACGCGGGCAACCTGGTGCCGGTGCTGCGCCCGCTGATCAGCCCCAACAACACCATCAACGTGAACCCCGGCAACAACTCGCTGGTGATCACCGACTACGCCGACAACCTGCAACGCCTGGGCCGCATCATCGCGGCGATGGACGTCTCCAACGCCAGCGATGTGGAGATCATCCCGCTGCGCAACGCCCTCGCGGTCGACCTCGCGCCCCTGGTGGCACGCCTCATTGATGGCGGCAGCGGCGCCGCGCCTGCCGCTGCCCAGGGCCAGGCAGATACCTCGTTCAAGACCACGCTGCTGGCCGAGCCGCGCAGCAATTCGCTGATCCTGCGTGCGGCCAACCCTGCGCGAGTGGCCATGGTGCGCGCGCTCGTCGACAAGCTCGACCAGCCTCCGGTGCCGGGCAGCAGCGCCTCCATGGGCAATATCCATGTGGTCTACCTCAAGAACGCCGATGCCACCAAGCTCGCCACCACCCTGCGCGCGGCCATGGCCAGCATGGGCGGCAACTCCAGTGGCGGCGCCGGCGCCAGCACGCCGGCCATTTCCAGCGGTGCTTCGTCCAGCTCGCTGTCAGGCGGCGGCAGCAACAGCGGTGGCCTGAGCGGCGGCTCCAACAGCAGCAGCAACAGCAGCCTTGGCGGGCTGGGCAGCAGCTCCGGCATGGGCAGCAGCTCGGGCATGGGCAGCAGCAACAGCAACCAACCCTCCACCGGCGGCCAGATCCAGGCCGACCCGACCACCAACTCGCTGATCATCACGGCACCTGAGCCGCTGTTCCGCCAGCTGCGCACCGTGATCGACAAGCTCGACGGCCGCCGCGCCCAGGTGCTGGTGGAAAGCCTGATCGTGGAGGTCTCCGCCACCAAGCTGGCGGAGTTCGGCATCCAGTGGCAGGGCGTGCTGGGCAAGCAAGGGGATGGCACTGTCGGCGTCATCGGCACCAACTCCACCCAGGGTGGCGGCGTCAACATCCTGAGCGCGGCAGCCAACCTGGCAGCCGGCAACTACACCGGCCTGCTCCCCACGGGCAACGGGGGGGGCCTGAGCAACGGGCTGAACCTCGCGCTGGCGCCACGCATCAACGGCCAGTACTACCTGGGAGCCCTGGCCAACTTCCTGCAGAACAGCGGTGACGCCAACGTGCTGTCCACCCCCAACCTGATGACGCTGGACAACGAGGAAGCCCGCATCGTGATCGGCAACAACGTGCCCTTCCCGACCGGCTCGTATGCCAACACCGGCGGCAGCAACACGGTGAACCCCTTCACCACGGTGGAGCGCAAGGACGTGGGCCTGATGCTCAAGGTGCGCCCGCAGATCAGCGAGAACGGCACCGTCAAGATGTCGATCTACCAGGAAGTCTCCAAGATCAACGAGAACACCCTGAGCTCCGTGAATGGCCCGACCACAAGCAAGCGTTCCATCGAGTCGAACGTGGTGGTGGACGATGGCAGCATCATCGTGCTCGGCGGTCTGCTCGAAGACAGCTACTCCCAGGGCGAGGACAAAGTGCCGGTCATGGGCGACCTGCCGGTGGTGGGCGGCCTGTTCCGCAGCGAGAAGCGCCAGCGCAACAAGACCAACCTGATGGTCTTCCTGCGCCCCGTGGTGGTGCGTGATGCGGCCACGAGCGAAGCCCTGATGGTCGACCGCTACGATGCGATCCGCGGGCTGCAGCAGGTGACGCAACCCGCGTCGAGCCTGCCACTGCGGTCGATATCGGGCGCCCCCGTGCTGCCGGAACTGCCCCAGCGCAGCACCCCGGCACCGCGCGTGCAACCCGCCGCCCCCCTGCAGGACCTGGTGACGCCTGTGCAGCCAGCGCCCCGGCTGACGCCTTCGGGCGTACCCATCAGCGAAGCCCCTGTGCCCGCTGCGGCCACTGCACCGACCTACTACGTGCGTGCCGGCGTGTTCGGCGATGACTCGGCCTCGCAGGCCGCACTGGCCAGGCTGCGCAATTCGGCACTCCCCATCTCGGAGCAGCCGGTGGACACCAGCCAGGGCCCCCGCACCAGCGTGCGCGTAGGCCCGTACCACAACCCGGCTTCGGCCGACTCCGCTGCCGCGATGGTGCGCGAGCTCGCGCCCGCCGCCACGGTGACCCGCCAGACGCTCTGACCCATGCGCCACCCCCTGCCCTACGCCTTTGCCCGCACCTCGCAGCTGCTGCTGGAGGACGATGGCCAGCAGCTCGTGCTGTGGCACGGCCCTGCACCCGACGTGACCGCTCTGTCGGAAGTGATGCGCAAGCACAAGATCCGCCACCTGCAGTCGCTGGCGGCCCCGGCCCTGGCCCAGCGCATCAGTGCCGCTTATGCCCAGGGCGAATCGAGTGCCGCCACCGTGGTCAGCGAAGTCGAGTCCGACGCCGACCTGTCGCGCATGATGCAGGACCTGCCGGCGGTGGAAGATTTGCTGGAGACGGCCGACGACGCGCCCATCATCCGCATGCTCAACGCCCTGCTCACGCAGGCCGCACGCGACGGCGCGAGCGACATTCACATCGAGCCCTACGAGCGGCATTCGAGCGTGCGCTTTCGCGTCGACGGCTCACTGCGCGAGGTGGTGCAGCCCAACCGCGCCCTGCACGCCGCCCTGATCTCGCGCCTGAAGATCATGGCGGACCTCGACATTTCGGAAAAACGCCTGCCGCAGGACGGGCGCATCAGCCTGCGCCTGGGCACGCGCGCCATCGACGTGCGCGTCTCCACCCTGCCCAGCGCCCATGGCGAGCGCGCCGTGCTGCGCCTTTTGGACAAGAGCGAAAGCAAGCTCAGCCTCGAAGCCGTGGGCATGCAGGGCGACACGCTGCGCCGCTTCGAGGGCCTGATTGCCCAGCCGCACGGCATCATCCTCGTGACCGGGCCCACAGGCTCGGGTAAGACGACCACGCTGTACGCCGGCCTGGGGCGGCTCGATGCCACGCGCAACAACATCATGACGGTGGAAGACCCCATCGAGTACGAGCTGCCCGGCGTGGGCCAGACCCAGGTCAACAGCAAGATCGAGCTGACCTTCGCCAAGGCCCTGCGCGCCATCCTGCGCCAGGACCCGGACATCATCATGATCGGTGAAATCCGCGACTTCGAGACCGCGCAGATCGCCATCCAGGCCTCGCTCACGGGCCACCTGGTGCTGGCCACGCTGCACACCAACGACGCGGCCAGCGCCGTAACGCGCCTGACCGACATGGGGGTGGAGCCTTTTCTGCTGTCGTCCTCATTGCTCGGCGTGCTGGCCCAGCGGCTGGTGCGCAAGTACTGCAGCCACTGCCAGGGTGCCGGCTGCGAGCACTGCGGCCAGACCGGCTATACGGGCCGCACCGGCCTGTTCGAGCTGCTGGTGACCAACGACGCCATCCGCGCGCAGATCCACAACCAGGCCTCCGAGGCGGACATCCGCACGGCGGCCCTCGCGGGCGGCATGGCGCTGATGCGCGAAGACGGCGAGCGCCTGATTGCCGCCGGCATCACCAGCCGCGAAGAAGTGCTGCGCGTCACACGGGATTAGCAGCCCCTCGCAACGCAAGCGCCAAGCGCCCCAAGAAAAAAGCCTCCGTCACCAACCGGCGACAGGGGCTTTTTGCTGGGCGTAGCCAGGGGCTCTACCAGCCGGCAGACCGTCAGCGGATCTGCAATGCCTGCTTGGGCGCACGCACCGGAACGGCAGGCCGCTGGGCCGGCGCAGGGATGCCCTGGCGTGGGGTCGGCATGCTGCCGCCCGCACCCGGGCTGGCGGCCCTGGCTCCCGGCTGCAGCTTGAACTGGCTCACGGCCTGGGTCAGCTGCAGTGCCTGCTCGCGCAGCGACTCCGAGGCTGCGGTGGACTGCTCCACCAGCGCGGCGTTCTGCTGCGTCATGTTGTCCAGCTGGCTCACCGACTGGCTGATGTGGCCCACGTTGTCGCGCTGCTCGGCGGACGATGCCGTGATCTCGCTGATGATGTCCGAGACGCGGCGCACGCTGCCCACGATCTCGTTCATGGTCGCTCCCGCCTGGCTCACCAGGCGCGAGCCGTCTTCGACACGCTCCACCGAGGAACCGATCAGGCCCTTGATCTCCTTGGCAGCCGCTGCCGAGCGCTGGGCCAGGCTGCGCACCTCGCTGGCCACCACGGCAAAGCCCCGGCCCTGCTCGCCGGCACGGGCGGCTTCCACCGCCGCATTGAGCGCCAGGATGTTGGTCTGGAAGGCAATGCCGTCGATGACACCAGTGATGTCGGCGATCTTGCGCGAGCTGGTGGTGATCTGGTCCATGGTGGTCACCACCTGCGAGACCACCACACCGCCGCGCCCGGCCACCTCGGCGGCCGACGAGGCGAAGTCGCTGGCCTGGCGTGACGATTGGGCGCTCTGGCCGATGGTGCTGGTGAGCAGCTCCATCGACGAAGCGGCCTCTTCGAGGTTGGCGGCCGTCTGTTCGGTTCGGTGGCTCAGGTCGTGGTTGCCCGAGGCGATCTCGGTGCTGGCCGTGGAGATGTTGCTGGCCGCCTCCTGCACTTGCTGCACCAGGCCCCGCAAGGCGTCCTGCATGCGTGCCATGGAGGCCACGAGCTGGCCCACCTCGTCCTGCGAAGTCACCTGCACGTCCTGCGACAGGTCACCGCCGGCAATGCGCTCGGCCAGTTCGCTGGCCTGGGCGATCGAGCGGGTGATGGAGCGCACACTGAAGAAGGTCAGCGGGATGAGCACGGCCAGGGCCAGCACCAGCACGATGCCGATCAGGCCGGACATGGTGGTGGTCAGCGTGTTCACGCCCTCGCGCGCCTCGTCCATCTTGGTGCGTGCCGTCACGGAGAGGTCGGACAGCAGCTTGTCGGTGGCTTCCATGTGCTTTTTGAGGCGGTCGGCATAGGCACCGCCCACGGCGCCGTCGATCTGGGCGCGCTCGATCTGCTCGAACACGGGAGAGATACCGGCCTCGTACTCCTTGACCTCGGCCAGGGACTTGTCGATGGACTCGACGAAGGCCGCATCGCCCGACTGCACCTGGCGCACATCGGCCATACCCTTATTCAGCGCGGTGAGCGATTTCTTCCAGCTCTCGCGCAGGGCTGCGACCTCGACGGAGTTGTTGAAGCTGATGATGATGTCTTTTTCGGACCGGCGCAGGTCACCCAGGGTGGTGCGCAGCTCGGCCACATCGGTCAGGGTCTGCACCCGCTGGGAGAACAGCTGGTCCAGGGTGCTGCGGGTGCGCTCCAGCGCCAGATACCCCATGGCACCGATGACCACGAGCAGAACCAGGGAGAAAATCGTGCCGAAATAAAGACGTGCGCGGATGGAAAGACGGCTGAGCAGGTTCATCGCTCTTCCTTACATTTTTTGACAACTCAAGCATAGCAACTTTGGTGCCATAGGGTGACTTGTCCCTACGGAGCGTGTGTGGGCGCGACTGTATGCGCCCCGCACGCTCCACCCCAGAGGGTATGTACCGCCCCCCTGCCCCCAGCAGCCAAACTGCGGGGGCAGTAGCCACGCTTATTTCACCGGGTGGATGGGCACATACAACTCGCCACCGCCGCGCTGGAATTCCACGGCCTTGGCTTCCATGCCATTTGAGAGCGCTTCGCTCTCTGCCAGGCCCTTCTGCGCCGCGAATTCACGCACTTCCTGCGTGATCTTCATCGAGCAGAACTTGGGCCCGCACATGGAGCAGAAATGCGCCACCTTGGCACTGTCCTTGGGCAGGGTTTCGTCGTGGTATTCCTTGGCGGTCTCGGGGTCCAGGCCCAGGTTGAACTGGTCCTGCCAGCGAAAATCGAAGCGCGCCTGGCTCAGGGCATCGTCGCGCGCGCGCGATCCCGGGTGCCCCTTGGCCACGTCGGCCGCATGCGCCGCGATCTTGTAGGCAATGATGCCCTGCTTGACGTCGTCGCGGTCAGGCAGGCCCAGGTGCTCCTTGGGTGTCACGTAGCACAGCATGGCCGTGCCCATCCAGCCGATCATGGCGGCGCCGATGGCCGAGGCGATGTGGTCATAGCCGGGGGCGATGTCGATGGTCAGCGGGCCCAGGGTGTAGAACGGCGCCTCATGGCAAGTCTTGAGCTGCTCGGTCATGTTGGCCTGGATCATGTGCATGGGCACGTGGCCCGGGCCTTCGATCATGGTCTGCACGTCGTGCTTCCAGGCCACCTGGGTCAGCTCGCCCAGGGTGTGCAGCTCGGCAAACTGCGCCTCATCGTTGGCGTCCGATGCACAGCCGGGGCGCAGCCCATCGCCCAGGCTGAAGGACACGTCGTAGGCCTTCATGATGTCGCAGATGTCTTCGAAATGCGCGTACAGGAAGCTCTCGCGGTGGTGCGCCATGCACCACTTGGCCATGATGGAGCCGCCGCGCGAGACGATGCCCGTGCGCCGCGCCGCCGTGAGGTGGATGTAGGCCAGGCGCACGCCGGCATGGATGGTGAAGTAATCCACGCCCTGCTCGGCCTGTTCGATCAGCGTGTCGCGGAAGATCGCCCAGGTCAGGTCTTCGGCCACGCCGCCGACCTTCTCGAGTGCCTGGTAGATGGGTACGGTGCCGATGGGCACCGGGCTGTTGCGCACGATCCAGTCGCGCGTGGTGTGGATGTTCTTGCCGGTGGACAGGTCCATCACGTTGTCGGCCCCCCAGCGGATGGCCCAGACGAGCTTTTCGACCTCCTCCTCGATGCTGGAGGTGACGGCCGAGTTGCCGATGTTGGCGTTGATCTTGACCAGGAAATTGCGCCCGATGGCCATGGGCTCCACCTCGGGGTGGTTGACGTTGGCCGGGATGATGGCGCGCCCGCGCGCCACTTCGTCGCGCACGAACTCGGGCGTGATGGTGCGCGGGATGCTCGCGCCCATGGGGTTGCCCGCCAGGCGCTGCTCGCGCCCGGCATCGGCCAGGTACTGCGCCATCCACTCGCGCTTGCCGTTCTCGCGGATGGCCACGTACTCCATCTCGGGGGTGACGATGCCTTGGCGCGCGTAGTGCATCTGCGTCACGTTGGCACCGCTGCGCGCGCGCAGGGGCTTGCGCTGCAGCGCGGCCGCTTCGGCGCGCAGCTGGGCCAGGCGCACGGCGTCCTCGCTCTTCTGGCCGTCGTCCAGCGCCAGAGGCGCGCGGCCCTCGTAGTGCTCCACGTCGCCCCGGCCGGCGATCCAGCCGCCGCGCACACTGGCCAGGCCGCGGCGCACGTCGATCACGGCGTCGGGATCGGTGTAGGGGCCCGAGGTGTCGTAGACGCTGACCTGCTCGCCGTTGGTCAGTGCGATGTCGCGCACGGGCACGCGCAGGTCGGCATGCAGGTGGCCTGGCAGGTAGGCCTTGCGCGAGGCCGGGAACGGCTCGCGCGTGGCGGCCAGCAGCTCGGCGAATTTTTCACGGGCGAGGGGATCGGGTGCATTCATGGGGCGGGTCTCCAGTTCCGGTGGCAAAGGGAATTGCTCCGGAATGGACCTGCGCCCCGCACACGCGCCATGGCGCATGTACAGCCCACCCTGCGGGCCAGCAGGGGCGCGCACGGGCATGGAGGTCGGCTCTTCTTCCGCCGGTATGAACCGGATCAAGTTCGTCGGGTTCGCAGGCAGCCTGATTGTTGGTCAGGCCCCATGCATCTCAGCGCTTTCGCACACCCCGGAGCAGGTGCCAGTATATCGATACCGGCCTGCACCGTTGTTTCAGATGCGCCCGATGATCGCCACGGCGAAGAAGAACACGGCGGCGATGACGGTCCACTTCAGCACCACCAGGCCCCAGCGCTTGTAATGGGGCTGACCGGTGCCCGCATAGAAGGCGAACGATACGGCCGCTGCCAGCAGCAGCCCCATGACGGCCCAGCGAAAGAGCACCATGGCGGGTGCTTACCAGGCGCGCGCCGGCTGCGCAAAACCGCGCGGTGCCTGGCGCTCGTCCTCGAAGGTGACTTCTTCCCAGGCGTCGGGCTGGGACAGCAGCTCGCGCAGCAGCAGGTTGTTCATCGCGTGGCCCGAGCGGAAGGCGCTGTAGGCCGCCAGCAGGGGCTTGCCGATGATGTACAGGTCGCCCATGGCGTCGAGGATCTTGTGCTTGACGAACTCATCGTCGTAGCGCAGCCCATCGCTGTTGAGCACCTTGTAGTCGTCCATCACGATGGCGTTGTCCAGCCCGCCGCCCAGGGCCAGGCCGTTGGAACGCATCATCTCCACGTCGCGCGTGAAACCGAAGGTGCGCGCGCGTGCGATATCGCGGCTGTAGTTGCCCTCGCCCAGGTCGAACTCCACACGCTGGCCGGTGGAGTCCACTGCGGGGTGGTCGAAATCGATCTCGAAGCTCAGCTTGTAGCCGTGGTAGGGCACGAGGCGCGCCCACTTGGCCTGGGCACCAGTGCCCTCGCGCACCTCCACCGGGCGCTTGACGCGGATGAAGCGCTTGGGGGCTTTCTGCAGCTCGATCCCCGCGCTTTGCAGCAGGAACACGAAGGAGGACGACGACCCGTCGAGGATGGGCACCTCTTCGGCCGTGATGTCCACGTACAGGTTATCGAGCCCCAGGCCGGCGCACGCCGACATGAGATGCTCCACGGTGTGCACCTTGGCACTGCCGACCCCGATGGTGGAGGCCAGGCGCGTGTCCGTCACGGCATCGGCCCGGATCGGGATGTCCACGGGCTGGGGCAGATCGACCCGGCGGAACACGATGCCGGTGTCAGGCTGCGCAGGCCGCAGGGTCAGCTCGACCCTCTGGCCACTGTGCAGCCCCACGCCGACGGCGCGGGTCAAGGTCTTGAGGGTGCGTTGCTGGAGCATTCCCGCATTGTAAAAGGGTGGGCCCGTCCCTGCTCGCCGCAAGACCATGGCAAGGCCTTACGGCACCCGCCACAGTTTCCCGCAAAGGCCCCGGTACACATAGGCGCTGGAGGGCGTTGCGGGGCTGCTGCCCTCTGGCTCCACGCTCACCGCCAGCTCCACCGCCTTGGCAAACACGGTTTCAGATGGGGCACCCAGTTGCAGGTGCACGAACGCCCCTTGCGGCAGCGGCGCCACGGGGCTGGCCTTGCCCGCCACATCCAGCGACCACAGGTACAGCACCTGGCCGGCAGGCACGGGCACGGCCGCCACGCGCTTGATGTCTACCGTGCGGCCCTGCCGCAGGCTGGAGACGATGAGCCCTGGGCGCCCGTCGGCCAGGCCCAGCACCCCCACATAGCTTTCGGGCAGTTGGGTGGAGGCCGGTGCATCCGGCCCGCCGTGCTGCGCCTGCCAGAGCGACGGCAGCAGCACCCCCACCATCAGGCCCAGCGCCAAGGCGCCCGCCGGGGCTGGCTGCAGCAACCTTTTCCACCACGGCACCCGCACCCCAGGGGCAGGAAACCCCAGGCGCTGCTCGATGGCGCGCCAGGTAGCGGGTGCCGGCGCCTGGGGTGGCAGGGCCAGCAGCGCGGGCGCCATGCGCTCGTTCCAGCGCGCCACGGCTTCGGCCAGGTCGGGCCGCCGCGCGAGCAGCTTCTTGAAGCGGCGGCGGGCGCCACCCTGCAGCGTGCCCAGGGCGTACTCGCCGGCCAGCAGGTCCACGAGCCGGGGGTTCTGGTGCCATGTCATGCGCAGGACTCCATGCAGTCGCGCAGGCGCGCCAGGCTGCGGCGCATCCAGGCCTTGACCGTGCCCAGGGGCCGGGCCAGGCGCTGGGCCAGCTCCGCATGGGTGAGCCCTTCGTAGTAGACCAGCAGCAGCGCGCTGCGCGGCTCGCTGTCGATCTGGCCCATGCAGCGGCCCAGGCGCGAGCCATCCTCCTCGGCCAGCAGCAGCTCCAGCGGCGAGCCGCCTTCGGCTGCGGCATCGTGCACCTGTTCCTCGCCATCGGCATCGCGCCAGTGCAGCGGCGTTTCGGGGCGGCGCTTGCGCAGTGCGTCGATGGCGCGGTTGCGTGTGACCACGCACAGCCACGACAGGCTCAGCGCCTGCCCCGGCGCACCGGTCTGCGGCCGGTTCCACAGGTGCACGAAGACCTCCTGCAGCACGTCTTCGGCCAGGGCGCGGTCCTGCACCACGCGCACGGCCACCGCCAGCAGGCGGCTGGCCACCAGCTGGTACAGGCGCTGGAAGGCCGATGTGTCGCGCAGCACCACGCGCGACAGCAGCTGCGCCACGGCGTCGGGCAGCCCATCGGCGGGCAATGCAGCGGCAGTCATCGTGGCACCGCGAAGAGCTGCACAGGCATGCCCGAAGCCTGTGCGAAACCGGCACGGATCTCGTCGAACGTGCCTACGCGGATGTCCTCGAAATCACCCCAGCGCAGCGGCGGCGGCAGGTCGCCATAGACCTCGCTCGGCGCATGCAGGCAGGCGTATTCGGCCGCAGGGTTGAGCACGAAGCGCTCGTTACCCGGCAGGCGCTGCGGCTTGCCCGGCACCATGCGCGGGTCGCGCGTGAAGCGGTTGGGAAAGATGCGCTGGATGCGCCGCGTCACCGGGTCTTGCGAGTAGCAGTACACATAGCCAGGGCGCAGCACCGCGATGTCCAGGCTGGCGCTGCCGCGCTGCGGTGCACCCAACGCCACGGCCAGGGCCGCAACCTCGGGCGCCGCAGCGGGTGCAGGCGGTGGCGGGGCCGCAGTTGCGCTGGCGTCGCCGGGGGCTGGTGCTGCGGCGGGCACGGCGGCCAATGCGGCGCCCGATGCGCGCGTGGAGGCATTGCGCGGCAGCGCCTTCAACGGACCGCGTGGCACCTTGGCGAGCACGAAGGAGCGAAAAAAACCCTCGTCCAACGCGCCCTGGGCAGGCAGGCCGAGCGCCTGGCGGTAGCTGCGCAGCGCCGTGGCAAAGGCGGCGTCGGCCTGGTCGTCGATGGCGCCGTCGTAGTAGCGCCGCTCGCGCATGCGCTCCTTGTAGAAGGCGATGCGTTCGGCCTCGTCCATGGACAGGAACCAGTCGGCCAGCTCGCGCTGCACCTCGGCATCACTGTCGGTGGTACCCAGGCACTGCCAGTAGGGCGCGCGAAGCAGCTTGCCCACCAGTTCCACGGCGGCCAGCTCGACCATGTTGCGCGCCGCCTGCGAAGGGCCATCGGCGCGCGAGGTCGAGAACGAGAACACCACGCCGATGCCGGGGTTGACCAGTTGCGCCTGGCCATCGGCCGCGCTCGCGTCGCGGCTGGCCAGCACGGTGGTGTTCTTGGACGACACACCGGGCAACAGCGTCATGCTCGCAGTCTCCACCACGGCGGCGTCCAGGCCCAGCACCGAGAACTTGGTCTCGCTGCCGAAGCGCACGCCGAACACCGATTGCGCGAGCGTGGCGCCAAAGGAGCTGCCGTTCTTGAGCACCGATTCGTCGAGCTGGCTCACCGTGCCGCGGATGTTGTAGGCCGGCACCACGCCGAAGGCGCTGGTGCGCTGCGCCTGCGCCAGCACCTGGGCCAGGTTCTGCTGGTCGCTGCCGAAGACCGACAGGCGCACCCCGCGCGAGCGCCGCGTCATGTCCGACACGGCCGAGGTCAGCATGTCGCGCGCCGAGATGGGCACCTTCTGCGTGGCGTCGCGGAACTCTTCCATCATCATGGTCACGTCGCGCGTGCCCATGTCGAACATCATCTCGTCCATGCAGCGCAGCGCGGGCGTGAAGTTGGTGATGGTGCGCTGCGCCTTGTCCGTCGGGTTGGCCTGGGCGCGCACCTCGTTGAGGGCGGCACGGTCGGGTGCGCCGGCACAGCCGGCCAGAGCCGCCGCCAGGGCCAGCACGGCGGCCGCAGCGGCTGCGCGGCGTGCACGGCTGTGCACGGGGGAGTGGTTGAAGGTCATGGCAATCTCGGCAAAGGGGATGGGCGTGCACAGGCCAGCCCGCGGTGCGCACCCAAGCCGGTGCACGCACAGCGCGGGCTGGTGCGGAAAGTCAGCGGCCTACGGGGCGGGTGTAGGAAACGCGCACCCAGCGGTCCTCGTTGCCGACGGCGTCGGTGTCCAGGTCCCAGTCATTGCCGGGGCCGGCATGCTCGCCCTCGGGCTTGGTCGGGCCTTCGGTGGGGCCCTGGCAGCGGTCTTCACCGCGCTTGACCTCCAGGCGCCAGCCAATGCCGTTGACGTTCTGGCACATGGGCTTTTTCTTCTCGATCTTTTCGCAGCCCAGGCTGTCCTGGCTGCGGCCGGTGACGTCGGTGTAGCCATTGGGGCAGCTCACGCCGTTGGCGGGGTTCTTGCCCAGGGTGTAGTGCACGGGGTAGCTAGCGGGCCACAGGTGAACGATCTTCTCGCCCACGAATTTGTCGGCGCCGCCGGGGTTGACGACGCGCTGGTAGCGCCCTTCATCAGGCCCGAGCAGCGCGGCCGGACCGACGGCCGTGAGGTAGCCCATGATGTCGCCCGGCAGACCCGACTGGCCCTTGAGCTTGGGGGGCCCGGCCACCGGGTTCATGGCCGACGGCACACTGATCACGTCGCCCGCCACTGCCGGCAGGCATTTGTCGGCGCCCGCCATCTGGATGGTCACGTAGTTGGGTTTGTTGGCGGGCGGGCAGATCGAGCCGCGCTCGAACACCAGGGTCACGCTGCACTTGAGCACGCCGCCGCTGCGGTTGACCTCGGTGTTGGCCGGGCATTCAGCGCGCTCGGGCACGTTGCCGGTGGCGCGCAGCAGGGAGGCCTTGTCGGCCAAGGCGGAGGTGGAAACAGCGGCACCGGCCAGGGTGAGGCAGGCGATGGCGATGGAAGAGAACTTCATGGGGGTGTCCTTCAGGAAATGGGGGAATGCAATCGGTGAAAGGCCTTGGGTGGGAACAGGTCAGGGCTTGGGCACCACGTGCCATGCGCCACCCATGCCATCGCCCAGGCGGTCGCCGGCCTTGGCATCGCTGGCGTAGTAGTACAGGGGCTTGCCCTTGAAGCTCCACTGGCGCGCACCACCGGACTCGATGACGCCGAAGTCGCCCTCGGCCTTGGCACCGGCCTTGGCTGCAAAGGCCGGCCATGTGGCCAGACAGCCGCCGCTGCAGTTGCTCTTGCCAGGTGCGTCCTTGTCGAAGGTGTAGACCGTGAGGCCGGCGGCATCGGTAAGCACGCCCTGCTGAAAGACGGGCTGCGCCTGCGCGGTCAGCGTGGCCAGGCCCAGGAGCAGTGCGGGTGCGAAGTACTTGAGCTGTTTCATGTTGGTTCCTGTATCTCGGTAGGTCCGGTTGAAGAGCGCCACATGGCGTCCTGCTTGTGGAACGGCGCGGTGCAGCGTTTGGATGCAGGGGGCAGAAAACTTTTTTTCGTGGTCTCGACCTGCACCCATGCCGAGGCCCTGTGGCTCCTGCAGCACCGGGAAAATCGTAGGTTCCGGGCGCTTTGCCCGCACCCCATGAACATGGGAGGGGCGCCGCCGCGAAGATGGGATGACGCAGCGCAGGCGGGCGCTAAGATGGCGCGAAGCACCCCCACCGACCTCCCTACCCTGCCATCCATGAGCACACCCCGCTGGCGCGTCGTACTGATAGAGGACGATGCCGAGATGCGCAGATTCTTCGAAGGCTGCGTCACCGCCCACCCCGACCTGGAGTTGGCCGCTTCCTTCGGCATGCTGGCGCCTGCGCGCCGCTGGCTGGACGAGCACCCTGCCGACGTGCTGCTGACCGATCTGGCGCTGCCCGATGGCCATGGCCTGGCACTGCTGCAGCACGTGGTGCGCACGCAGCCGGCATGCGAGGTGCTGGTGGTGTCGGTCTTCGGCGACGAGGACACCGTGATCGCCTGCGTGGAAGCCGGTGCCGTGGGCTATATCCAGAAGGACTCCACACCCGCAGACGTGGGCCGGATCATCGTCGGCGTGAAGCACGGCGAGTCGCCCATATCCCCCATGATCGCGCGCAAGCTGCTGGCCCGGCTGCGCCAGCGTGGCACGCGCGAGGAGCCCCAGCCCCAGCCCGTGGACCCGGCACTGCCCAGCCTGGAACTCACGCCGCGCGAGTCGGACGTGCTGGAGCTGATCGCGCGCGGCTACTCGTACGCCGAGATCGCGCGCCTGCAGGACATCTCCAAGCACACGGTGCAAAGCCACATCAAGAACCTGTACAGCAAGCTGGCCGTGCACTCGCGTGGCGAAGCGGTCTTCGAGGCCAGCCGCATGGGCCTGCTGGACCGCCACCGTCGCGCCCCCTGACAGTCACCGGCCATGCAACGCACCCTGGGCCTGCCCGCGTCGTTCATCGGCCACCTGCTGTGCGGCCTGGTCCTTTGGAGCCTGCAGGTTCTGCCGGCGCTGGCGCAGGACGCCGCCCCGCCCCCGGGCGTGCAGGTGCTGCGCGACGCCGAACTGACGGTGCGCCTGCGCCAGAGCGCCGCCCAGACCACGACGGCCCACACACTTCCGCTGCACTGGGACGTACTGCACCGGCGCAAGGCCGGCTGGGCCACCGCCACGCTGCGCTTCGACACCATGGATTCACAGCGGCTGCAGCCGCAGGCCCTGCTGATCCCCCGGCTGGGCAATGCCTACCGCATCTCGCTCAACGGGATGGAACTGGCCACCGGCGGAGAACTGCTGCTGCCCAACGACGGCTGGACCGGCCGGCGCCCGCTGTGGATCCGGCTGCCGGGCACGCTGCTGCAGGCGCACAACGTGCTGGAGATCAGCATCCGCGCGGACTATCTGCGGCGCGCCGGCATCTCCCCCGTGCAGTTCGGACCCGAGGCGGCGCTGCAGGGCAACTGGCACGCGCTGGAGTGGCAGCGCGTGACGCTGCCGCGCGCGGTCTCGCTGTTCAGCCTGGTGGTGGGCATCTTCTGCCTGCTGCTGTGGTGGCAGCAGCGCCAGGCGCTGTATGCGTTTGCGGCGCTGTGCGAGCTGGCATGGGCCTGCCGCGTCACCGCAGCCTGGCTGGAGGAGATCTTTCTGGCCTGGCCCGCCTGGTTCCAGGCCGTTCAGGGCCTGTTCTGGACCGGCTGCCTTGCCACCTACTGGCTCACGCGCACCGTCTGGGGGCCCCGGCCACGGGCAGAGCTGTATGTCGCGTCAGCGATCTTCGTGCTGTGCCCTTTTGCTGTAGCCGGCGGTGCCGACTGGGTGCTGGGCTGGACCGTCGTGCTGGTCGTGGCCTGGGCCGCACTGATCCTGCGGCTGGGCTGGGAGTGCAGGCTCACCCGCGACAGCCCGCGGCTGTGGATGCTGGTGGCCCTCGGTGTCTGCTGGGCGGCCCTGGTGCGCGACATCGCGGCCGCACGCCTGGCGCCTGCACAGTACATGGACGGCGGCTGGACGCAATGGGCAGCCGCCTTCGCTGGCGTGGCCGTGCTGGCCATCGTGGGGCAACGCTTTCAGCAGGCGCGCAATGCGCTGATCGACCTCACGGCGTCGCTGGAGCAGCGCGTTCTGCAGCGCGAGGAGAAGCTGGCCGAGCAGCACCAGGCGCTGCGCAAGCTCGAGCGCATCAGCGCCAAGTCCGAGGAGCGCGCACGCATCCTGCGCGACATGCACGACGGCGCGGGCGCCCACCTGATCACGGCCATGCGCCAGCTCGAAGGCGGGGTGGCATCGCAGGCCGAGGTGATGCAGACGCTGCGCGAGTCGCTGGACCAGTTGCGCCTGTCGGTGGACGCGATGTCCTTGCCCAACGGCGATGTCAACGCACTGCTGGCCAGCCTGCGTTTCCGCCTGGAGCAGCGCATCCGCGATTCGGGTCTGGAGCTGCTGTGGGACGTGGCGCTGCTGCCCCTGTGGCCCGGCAGCAGCGAGGAGGCCATGCGCCACCTGCAGTACATCGTGTTCGAGGCCATCTCCAACGTGCTGCAGCACGCCCGTGCGCGGCAGCTGGCACTGACCGCCCGCGCCGACGGCCAGGCCATCACCATCCACCTGCGCGACAACGGCGTGGGCAGGCAGGACGGCGCCTGCGGCAATGGCCTGCGCACCATGCACGAACGCGCCGCCCTGATCGGTGCCGTGCTGGAGCTGCGCCAGGAAGGCGACGCGGGCACCACGGTTTGCCTGTCCTTGCCGCTGGGCGCGCCTGCACCTGCACAGGCCTGATACCCTCGGCAATCCCCGGCCATCGGCCATGAAAAAGGGGCCCGAAGGCCCCCTGAAGAGTCAGGACCTGACGGCCCCCTACTCCATCAATCCGCCTGCTTGCGCAGGAAGGCCGGGATTTCCAGGTCGTCCATGCCGCCCGAGGACAGCGCGTCCACGCGGGCGGCGGCCTGCGTGCGGTTGGTGCGCCACACGCTGGGCACCGACATGCTGCCGTAGTCGGCCTGCGAGCTACCGCCGCCATGGCCGGTCTGGCCCGAGGGCACGCCCATGGCATTGCCCATCGCACCGGCAACGCCTGCCACGGGGATCTGGTAGGCCATGTTGTCGGTACCGGTGCGCAGGCCACCCTGCACCACCGAGATGGGCTGGCGGCGCGCGTTCTGGCGCGACAGGCCGGTGGCGACCACGGTCACACGGATCTCGTCGCCCAGGGTGTCGTCGTAGGCGGCGCCGAAGATCACGTGCGCATCCTTGGACGCGTAGGCGTTGATGGTGTTCATCGCCAGGCGCGACTCGGACAGCTTGAGGCTGCCCTTGCTGGCCGTGACCAGCACCAGCACACCCTTGGCGCCCGACAGGTCGATGCCTTCGAGCAGCGGGCAGGCGATGGCCTGCTCGGCCGCAATGCGGGCGCGGTCGGGGCCGCTGGCCGTGGCCGTGCCCATCATGGCCTTGCCGGGCTCGCCCATCACGGTGCGCACGTCTTCGAAGTCGACGTTCACCTGGCCGTACTCGTTGATGATTTCGGCAATGCCGCCCACGGCGTTCTTGAGCACGTCGTTGGCGTGCGCGAAGGCTTCGTCCTGGGTGATGTCGTCGCCCAGCACTTCCAGCAGCTTCTCATTGAGCACGACGATCAGCGAATCGACGTTGGCTTCGAGTTCGGCCAGGCCGTTGTCGGCGTTGGTCATGCGGCGCCCGCCCTCCCAGTCGAAGGGCTTGGTGACCACGCCCACGGTGAGGATACCCATTTCCTTGGCGATGCGCGCGATCACGGGCGCTGCGCCCGTGCCCGTGCCGCCGCCCATGCCGGCGGTGATGAACAGCATGTGCGCGCCGTCGATGGCCGCGCGGATGTCCTCGGCTGCGGCTTCGGCTGCGTCACGGCCCTTGTCGGGCTTGCTGCCGGCGCCCAGGCCGCTGGCGCCGAGCTGGATCACGCTGTGCGCGGAGCTGCGCGTGAGGGCCTGCGCATCGGTATTGGCACAGACGAATTCCACGCCCTGCACACTGCGGGCAATCATGTGCTCGACGGCGTTGCTGCCGCCGCCGCCCACGCCGATCACCTTGATCTGGGTGCCCTGGTTGAAAGTTTCGGCTTCGATCATTTCGATGGACATGTTGGAGCTCCTGGTTCTGTCTTCGTACGCAATTGCAAAATGGGGTTCGGTGTTGTCTGGTGGCGCGGGCGGCATGGCGGTCCTGTGCATCGCCATCGCCCGCCGGGCATTCGGGGGCCTGCGCGCGCAAATCGGTGGCACTGGTTCATGGTCATCAGAAGTTCCCCACGATGAAGTCCTTGAACCGGCCGAACGCGGTTTTCATGGAGCCGCTCTTCTGGGCCACCTTGAAGCCGCGCAGGCGCGCCAGGCGCGCCTCTTCGAGCAGGCCCATCACGGTCGACGCACGGGGCTGGGCCACCATGTCCGACAGGGCGCTCGAATACTTGGGGATGCCGCGGCGCACGGGCTTGAGGAAGATGTCCTCGCCGAGTTCGATCATGCCGGGCATGACGGCACTGCCGCCCGTGAGCACGATGCCCGAGGACAGCACCTCTTCATAGCCCGACTCGCGGATCACCTGCTGCACCAGCGAGAAAATCTCCTCCACCCGCGGCTCGATCACGCCCGCTAGGGCCTGCTTGCTCAGCATGCGCGGGCTGCGGTCACCCAGGCCCGGCACTTCCACCTGGCTCTCGGGGTCGGCCAGCAGTTGCTTGGCGTAGCCGCTCTCGACCTTGATGTCCTCGGCGTCCTTCGTTGGCGTGCGCAGCGCCATGGCGATGTCGCTGGTGATCAGGTCGCCCGCGATCGGTATCACCGCCGTGTGGCGGATGGCGCCCCCGGTGAAGATGGCCACGTCGGTCGTGCCGGCACCGATGTCGACCACCACCACGCCGAGCTCGCGCTCGTCGTCGGTCAGCACGGCCTGGCTCGATGCGAGCGGGTTGAGCAGCAGTTGCTCGACCTCCAGCCCGCAGCGGCGCACGCACTTGATGATGTTCTCGGCCGCGCTCTGGGCACCGGTCACGATGTGGATCTTGGCCTCCAGGCGGATGCCGCTCATGCCGATGGGCTCCTTGACGTCCTGCCCATCGATCACGAACTCCTGCGGCTCCACCAGCAAGAGGCGCTGGTCGGACGAGATGTTGATGGCCTTGGCCGTCTCCACCACGCGGGCCACGTCGGCCGAGGTGACTTCCTTGTCCTTGACGGCCACCATGCCGCTGGAATTGAGGCCGCGGATGTGGCTGCCGGTGATGCCGGTGTACACGCGCTGGATCTTGCAGTCGGCCATCAGCTCGGCCTCCTTGAGCGCCTGCTGGATGCTCTGCACCGTGGCGTCGATGTTGACCACCACGCCACGCTTCAAGCCATTGCTCGGGGCCACGCCCAGGCCTGCGAGCTTGAGCTCGCCATTGGGCAGGACTTCGGCCACCACCGCCATGATCTTGGCTGTGCCGATGTCCAGGCCGACCACCACGTCTTTGTATTCTCTAGCCATATTCAGTCACTGCCCTTCGTTGTTCTGTTGCGCCGGCTGCGGATTCGTTCATGCATGGGGGCTACCTCCGGGGGGCGGCACCTGCGGCCGCCTCCGTGGTGGTCACGCCCTTGAGGCGCAGCGCATACCCCCCCGCGTGCCGCAGGTCCGCCGATTCGAGCGCGTCCACCCGGCGCTTGTACTGGGCCGCCACCTGGGTCAGCGTGCGCGCGAAGCGCTTGGCGCGGGCCACCACCTCTTGCGGTGTGCCGCCTCCCAGCTCCACCACCGCCCCAGTGTCCAGCGTGGCGCGCCAGCCGCCCCGGCCGGTCAATGCCAGCTCTTCCAGGTCCATGCCCAGCGGTTCAAACACCGGCTGCAGCAGGCCGTACATCTGCAGCACCTCGCCCGAACTGCCGCCCGGCCCCTGCAGGCGCGGCAGGCCGTCCTGGTCCACGTCGCCGACATTGGCCTCGAACACCTCGCCCTGCGTATTGACCATGGCCGAGCCCGACTCGGGCCCCCAGTACGCCACGGCGTCGTGCTCTTCGAGCACCACGTGCAGGCTGCCCGGGAACTCGCGCCGTACCGACGCCTTGCGCACCCAGGGCACCTGCTCGAAGGCCTCGCGCGCCTTGCGCAGGTCCACCGTGAAGAAGTTGCCCACCAGGTGCGGCGCCACGTTGGCCCGAAGGGTGACGGCGTTGTTGTGCACCAACTCGCCCTGCACGACGATGCGCGCGATGGCAAACCCCGGGTAGCGCAGCACCCACCAGGCACCCGCTGCCAGCACGAGCATGGCGCAGCCCACGAACAGGACCGATGCGGTCATGTTCATGAGCTTGACGTCCAGCGGTGCGGGCAGCGTGTTGTTCATCAGGTCCCCAGGGTGCTTCCGGCAGGCGTGTCCATGGTGGCCGTGGCCAGCACCCCCACGCACAGGTCTTCGTAGCTGATGCCCGATGCGCGTGCCGACATGGGCACGAGCGAGTGCCCGGTCATGCCGGGCGAGGTGTTGATCTCCAGCAGGAAGGGCTGGCGGTCGCTGGCGCGGATCATGATGTCCGCACGCGCCCAGCCGCGGCAGCCCAGCGAGCGGAACGCTGCCACCACCAGGCGCTGGATCTCGCGCTCTTCGGCCTCGGGCAGGCCGCTCGGGCAGTGGTACTGCGTGACGTCGGTGAAATACTTGTTCTGGTAGTCGTAGTTGCCCTCGGGCGCCACGATGCGGATCACCGGCAGCGCATAGGCGCCGGCCCCCTCGCCCAGGATCGGGCAGGTGGTTTCCTCACCCTCGATGAACTGCTCGCACAGCACTTCAGGGTCGTAGCGCGAAGCCAGGGCATAGGCCTGTGCACACTGCTCAGGCGAGGTGACCTTGGTCAGCCCGATGGTGGAGCCCTCGCGCGAGGGCTTGACGATCATCGGGGCGCCCAGCGCCGCCAAAGCGTCCGTGGTCTCGGCCACGCTGCCCACCAGGCGCCAGTCCGGCGTGGGCAGGCCTTCGGCGCGCCAGATGCGCTTGGTCATGATCTTGTCCACCGCGATGCTCGAGGCCATCACGCCCGGGCCGGTGTAAGGGATGCGCAGCAACTCCAGCGCGCCCTGCACGGTGCCGTCTTCGCCATGGCGGCCATGCAGCGCGATGAAGCAGCGCGCATAGCCGTCTCGGCGTAGCTCGCCCAGGTCGTTCTGCGAGGGATCGAAGGCATGCGCGTCCACGCCGCGCGAGCGCAGCGCCTGCAGCACACCGGTGCCGGACATCAGCGACACCTCGCGCTCGGCGGACGCGCCGCCCATCAGCACGGCGACCTTGCCCAGTGCCTTCACGTCGATGTTGGAACCCAGTTTCGTCGTCATCGTCATGTCGCGCTCCCCGCCAGCGCCTTGTGGTTGGATTGGTTGTTGTTCTGCAGCATGTCGACCACCTTGGCCGGCACGGCACCGATGGAGCCTGCTCCCATGCACATCACCACGTCGCCGTTGCGCGCGTTGTCGGCAATGGCCTGGGGCAGCTCGACCACGTCGTCCACGAAGACCGGCTCCACGCGCCCGGCGACGCGCAGTGCGCGTGCGAGCGAACGGCCATCGGCCGCCACCACGGGGGCCTCGCCTGCGGCATAGACCTCGGTGAGCAGCACGGCATCGGCGTTGCCGATGACCTTCACGAAATCCTCGAAGCAGTCGCGCGTGCGGCTGTAGCGGTGTGGCTGAAAGGCCAGCACCAGGCGCCGCCCCGGGAAGGCACCGCGCGCTGCGGCCAGCGTGGCCGCCATCTCCACCGGGTGGTGGCCGTAGTCGTCGATCACGGTGAAGCGACCTCCATCCTTCGCGGGCAGGTCGCCATAGCTCTGGAAGCGCCGGCCCACGCCCTTGAAGCCGGCGAGCGCACGCTGCACGGCCTCGTCGGGGATGTTGAGTTCCACCGCAACGGCAATCGCCGAGAGCGCGTTGAGCACGTTGTGCTCGCCCGCGAGGTTGAGCACGATCTCCATGTCGGGCAGGGTGACGCCGTTGCGCCGCTGCACGGTGAAGCGCATCTGGCCGGCCTCGGCACGCACATCGATGGCACGCACCTGGGCGTCTTCGGAAAAGCCGTAGCTCGTGATCGGGCAGGTCACGCTCTGCAGGATGTCGCGCACGGCCGGGCTGTCCACGCACAGGATGGCCGTGCCGTAGAACGGCATGCGGTGCAGAAAGTCGACGAAGGCGCCCTTGAGCCGACCGAAGTCGTGCCCGTAGGTCTCCATGTGGTCGGCATCGATGTTGGTCACCACCGCCATCACCGGCAGCAGGTTCAGGAACGAGGCATCGGACTCGTCGGCCTCGACCACGATGTAGTCGCCGCTGCCCAGCTTGGCGTTGGCACCGGCGCTGTTCAGGCGCCCGCCGATCACGAAGGTGGGGTCCAGCCCCGCCTCGGCCAGCACGCTGGTGACCAGGCTGGTGGTGGTGGTCTTGCCATGGGTGCCGGCAATCGCGATGCCTTGCTTGAGTCGCATCAGCTCGGCCAGCATGAGCGCGCGCGGCACCACCGGGATGCGCTTGTCGCGTGCCGCCAGCACCTCGGGGTTGTCGGCCGTGACCGCCGTGGAGGTGACCACGGCGTCGGCACCGTCGATGTGCGCAGCCGCATGGCCCAGGCAGGTCTTGATGCCCAGGCCCTGCAGCCGGCGCAAGGTGGCGCTGTCGGCCAGGTCCGAGCCGGAGATGCGGTAGCCCAGGTTGAACAGCACCTCGGCGATGCCGCTCATGCCGGCGCCCCCCAGGCCTACGAAATGGATGTGGCGAATGGCATGCTTCATGGTGTTGCAAGCTCCTCGCAGGCAGTCACCACCTCATGGGTGGCGTTGGTTTTTTGCATCTTCTTGGCTTCTGTGGCCCGGTGCAGCAGCTCCGGGCGCTCTGTGTTGCGCAGCACCGCCGCCAGGCCCTGGGCCGTGAGCTCGCGCTGCGGCACCAGCCAGCCGCCCTCATTGGCCACGAGGAACCGGGCATTGGTGGTCTGGTGGTCGTCTACCGCCGAGGGAAAAGGCACGAACAGGGCGGCCGCGCCCACGGCGGCGATCTCGGTCACGGTGCTGGCGCCCGCGCGGCAGACGATGATGTCGGCCTGCGCAAATGCGCTGGCGGTGTCGTCGATGAAAGGGGTCAGTTCGGCCTCGACGCCTGCGGCGGCATAGTGGGCGCGCAGCGCGTCGATCTGGGTGGCGCCGCTCTGGTGCGTCACCACGGGCCGGTTCTCGGCCGGGATAAGGGCCAGCGCCTGCGGCACGATCTCGTTGAGCGCACGCGCGCCCAGGCTGCCACCCACCACCAGCAGGCGCAGCGGGCCGCTGCGGCCGGCAAACCGCTCGGCCGGCTCGCTCTGGCGGGTGAACGGGGCGCGCAGCGGGTTGCCCACCCACCGGCCCTTCTTGAAGACATTCGGGAAGGCGGTGAACACCCGGTCGGCCACGCCGGCCAGCACCTTGTTGGCCATGCCGGCCACGGAGTTCTGCTCGTGCAGCACCAGCGGCTTGCCGCACAGCACGGCCATCATGCCGCCCGGAAAGGTGATGTAGCCCCCCAGGCCCACCACCACGTCGGGCTTCACGCGGCGCACCACCTGCAGCGCCTGCCAGAAGGCGCGCAGCAGGCGCAGCGGCAGCAGGGCCAGGGTGACCAGGCCCTTGCCGCGCACACCCGAAAAATCGATGGTTTCCAGCGCAAAGCCCTGCGCGGGCACGATGCGCGACTCCATGCTGCCGGGCGCACCCAGCCAGTGCACGCGCCAGCCGCGCGCACGCAGCTCCTCGGCCACGGCCAGGCCGGGGAAGATATGGCCGCCGGTGCCACCGGCCATGATGAGGGCAGTCTTGGGCGCCGTCATACGCGACCTCCGCGCATCATGTGTTTGTTCTCGTAATCGACGCGGAGCACCACCGCAATCGCCACCAGATTCATCAGGATGGCCGAGCCCCCAAAGCTCATCAGCGGCAAGGTCAGCCCCTTGGTGGGCAGCGCCCCCAGGTTCACGCCCATGTTGATGAAGGCCTGGAAGCCGATCCAGATCGCCACGCCCTGGGCAACCAGGCCGGCAAAAACGCGGTCCAGCGCGATCGCCTGGCGGCCGATGTGCATGATGCGGCGCGTCATCCACAGGAACAGCACGATGAGCACCAGTACACCCACCAGGCCGAACTCCTCGCCGATCACGGCCAGCAGGAAGTCGGTGTGTGCCTCGGGCAGCCAATGCAGCTTCTCGACGCTGCCGCCCAGGCCCACGCCGAAGATTTCGCCGCGCCCGATGGCGATCAGCGAATGCGACAGCTGGTAACCCTTGCCCAGCGCATGCTGTTCGCTGAAGGGGTCGAGGTAGGCGAACACCCGCTCGCGGCGCCAGGGCGAGCTGGCGATCATCAGGGCAAAGGCACCTACCAGCACCCCCGCAATCAGGAAGAACATGCGCGCGTTGACGCCGCCCAGGAACAGGATGCCCATGGCGATCACCGCCACCACCATGAAGGCCCCCATGTCGGGCTCGGCCAGCAGCAGCACGCCCACGATGGCCACGGCCGCCCCCATGGGCAGCACGGCGCGAAAGAACCGCTCCTTGACCTCCATCTTGCGCACCATGTAGTCGGCGGCATAGATGAGCACGGCGAACTTGGCCACCTCGGAGGGCTGAAAGCCCACCGGCCCGATGGACAGCCAGCGCCGGGCCCCGTTGACCACCTTGCCCACGCCCGGAATCAGCACGGCCACCAGCAGCAGCAGCGCCGCCACGAAGAGCCAGGGCGCCGCGCGCTCCCAGAGCTTCATGGGCACCTGGAAGGTCAGCAGCGCCGCGACAAAACCCACCACGAGGTACATCACATGGCGGGTAAGGAAATGCGTGGGCGCGTAGTTGGCAAAGCGCGGGTTGTCCGGCATGGCAATCGATGCCGAATACACCATCACCAACCCCCAGGCGAGCAGTGCCACAACCACCCACAACAGGGCCTGGTCAAAGCCCAGCACGCTCGCGGGTGTGGTGGTCGACTGGCGGTATTCGGTGCCGCCCACGCGCACGGGCAGCACCTCGCCGGCCTTGCCGCTGAGGCGGCCGAGCCAGCCGGCCAGGCGTTGCGGAAAGCTGATTGGGGCGCTGGCGCTGCTTGCAGCCATCACATGCCCTCCAGGGATTGGCCGGCGTCCTGCGCCATGGCCAGCACCGTGTCGCAGAACACGCGTGCGCGGTGTTCGTAGCCGGTGAACATGTCGAAGCTCGCGCAGGCAGGCGACATCAGCACCGCATCGCCTGAGCGGGCGCGCTGCGCAGCCTGGTGCACGGCCTCGGGCAGCGTGGCCGCATCGAGCAGCGTCACGCCGGCCTCGTGCAGGGCCGTGCGGATCAGCGGCGCATCGCGCCCGATGAGCACCACGGCACGGGCATAGCGCGACACGGGCGTGGCCAAGGGTGCGAAATCCTGGCCCTTGCCGTCGCCGCCCAGGATCAGCACGATGCGCCGGTCGGCCCCCAGGCCGTTGAGCGCAGCCACGGTGGCACCCACGTTGGTGCCCTTGCTGTCGTCGAAATACTCCACGCCATCGATCAGCGCCACGGGCTCCACGCGGTGCGGCTCCCCCCGGTACTCGCGCAGGCCGAACAGCATGGCCGACAGCGTGCAGCCTGCCGACGATGCGAGCGCCAGCGCCGCCAGGGCGTTGGATGCGTTGTGGCGCCCGCGGATGCGCAGGGCGTCGGCGGGCATCAGGCGCTGGATGTGCAGGTCTTCCTCGTCCATCGGAACAGCGGCGGCCGCTGCATCGCCCTGTGCCGGCACCACGGCACGGCGGCGCGTGCTGCGCTTGCGCGTTTCGTCGGCCTCCAGGGCACGTACCAGCCAGGGCATGCCGCCCACGATCTCCATGCCGAAGTCGCCCGGACGCCGTGGCATGTCGATGCCGAAGCTCAGGTGCTCGCGCAGCGGCACCTTCGCGGGCTGCTTGCTGCGCGAGGTCGGGGCGGGCTTGCCGGATGCCGCCAGTGCAGCAGCCTGCGCTGCCTGGGCCGCAGCATCAGAAGCCGAGCCCAGCATGTCCATGACGGTGGGGTCGTCCCGGTTGAGCACCATCAGCGCCGTGTCGCCAAAGATGCGCGCCTTGGCGCCGGCATAGGCGGCAATGTCGCCATGCCAGTCCAGGTGGTCCTGCGTGATGTTGAGCACGGTGGCGGCCGTGGGTTCGAAGCCGGTGGCGCCATCGAGCTGGAAGCTCGAAAGCTCGAGCACCCAGACTTCGGGCAGGGTATCGGCGTCGATGTGCCCGGCCAGGGTGTCGAGCAGCGTGGGGCCGATGTTGCCGGCCACGGCCACGGTCTTGCCGGCGCGCTCCACCAGTTGGCCGGTGAGCGAGGTGACGGTGGTCTTGCCGTTGGTGCCGGTGATGGCCAGCACCGCCGGCGCGTAGCCGTGCGATGCGCGCAGGTACTGCAGCGCTGCGGCATACAGGCCCAGCTCGCCGCCGGTGGCCAGGCCGATGGCCTGCGCAGCCGCCCAGACCGGTGCCACCGTGGCCGGGCTCAGGCCGGGCGAGCGGTAGACGGCGTGCACGCCAGCGCCGCCCTCGACGAGGTTGGCATCGAACGGACCGGCCACGAAACGCACGCCCGGCAGTTCCTGCTGCAGCACCGACAGTTGAGGCGGTGCGGCGCGGGTATCGGCCACGGTGACGGTGGCGCCGCAGCGCACGCACCAGCGTGCCATGGCCAGGCCCGATGCACCCAGGCCCAGCACCAGGAAGTGCTTGCCCTCAAAAGGCAGCATGCCCTCACCCGGCCGGCCCAGGGGTTGCGCTGGCTCGGCCTCGCCATCCGGCGCGTCCACGGGCACGGCCAACAGCGGCGATGGCTCTGTCGTGTCGGGCGCATTCACCTCGGCAAAGATCTGTGCCACGAAATCGGCGGCCGCCTTGGCGGCCGAAATGGCGGGGGCCACATAGCCATCGGCAGCTGGCACCGCAGAAGGCGCAGGGACGGCTGCGGCGTCCGGCGTGGGTTCGGGCTCTGCGGCGGGTTCGTCGCCGTGAACCGCTTCGACCGGGGCTACTCCGGGCAAGGCCACCGACTCGGCACCAGTCCCATCCACGCGCTCTTGCGGCACAGCAGCCTCCTCACCGCCTGGCACAGGCAGGCCATCGCCTGCCGACGGGGGCAGGTGATCGCCGGGCTCGGTGCCGCTGGCGTGGGGATCGTGGGGCGTGGTCGTCATGGTCAGCGCAGCTTGAGCGTGGACAGGCCAATCAGGCACAGCAGCATGGTGATGATCCAGAAGCGCACGACCACCTGGGTCTCCTTCCAGCCACTCTTCTCGAAGTGGTGGTGCAGGGGCGCCATCTTGAGCAGGCGGCGGCCTTCGCCGTAGCGCTTCTTGGTGTACTTGAACCAGACCACCTGCAGCATCACCGACAAGGCCTCGACCACGAAGATGCCGCCCATGATGGCCAGCACGATTTCCTGGCGCACGATGACGGCGATGGTGCCCAGGGCCGCGCCCAGCGCCAGCGCGCCCACGTCGCCCATGAACACCTGTGCGGGGTGGGCGTTGAACCACAGGAAGGCCAGGCCCGCACCCGCCATGGCGGCGCAGAAGATCAGCAGTTCGCCAGCCCCCGGGATGTTCGGGAAGAACAGGTACTTGGAGTAGACCGAGCTGCCGGTGACGTAGGCGAACACACCGAGGGCCGAGCCCACCATCACCACCGGCATGATGGCCAGGCCGTCGAGCCCGTCGGTCAGGTTCACCGCATTGCTCGAGCCCACGATGACCAGGTAGGTCAGGATCACGAAGCCGAGCACGCCCAGGGGGTAGCTCACTTCTTTGAAGAAGGGCAGTTGCAGGCCTGCCTTGGGCGGCAGGTCCAGCGAGAAGCCCGACTGCACCCAGGTCATGAACAGCTCGAAGACCTTGGCGTTGGAACTCTCGGAGATGCTGAACACCAGGTAGACGGCCGCGATCAGGCCGATGACGGACTGCCAGAAATACTTCTCGCGCGAGCGCATGCCCTCGGGGTCCTTGTTGACCACCTTGCGCCAGTCATCGACCCAGCCGATGGCGCCAAAGCCCAGGGTCACGATGAGCACGATCCAGACAAAGCGATTGGACAGGTCGAACCACAGGATCGTGGAAATCGCGATCGACAGCAGGATCAGCACCCCACCCATGGTGGGCGTACCGCTCTTGGACAGGTGCGACTGCATGGCATAGCCCCGTATGGGCTGGCCGATCTTCAGCGAGGTGAGCACGCGGATCACCTTGGGGCCGGCCACCAGGCCGATCAACAGCGCCGTGAGCGCCGCCATCACCGCACGGAAGGTGAGGTACTGGAACACGCGGAAAAAGCCGAGCTCGGGCGACAGCCCCTGCAGCCATTGCGACAGGATCAGCAGCATGCAGAACCTCCCTGCAAGAGGCAACGCGCCCGGCGAGCGCGTGTCGATTCAGTGCGTTGCGTCATGGGTTCCCTCGGACTTTCCTTGTTGTTCTTGTTGTGTTGCTTGCGGGGCGGTGGCAGCGGCAATGGCCTGCACCACCCTTTCCATCTTCATGAACCGCGAACCCTTGACGAGCACACTGCCCACCGTGGGCAGGGCGGCGCAGACCGCAGACTGCAGTTGTTCCATGCCCGCGAAATGCGTGGCAGCCCCATGGGCCCGCGCGGTGTGTGCCGACAGCGTTCCCAGCGCATACAGGGTGGCGATGCCGGCCGCCTTGGCTTGGGCGCCTGCCTCGGTGTGGAACTGCGGCCCTTGCTCGCCTACCTCGCCGATATCGCCCACCACCAGCAGGTGCGGGCCGGGCAAGGCCGCCAGCACGTGGATGGCGGCCTGCAGCGAATCGGGGTTGGAGTTGTAGGTGTCGTCCACCACGGTGATCTCGCGCCCGGCGTGCTGCACGCTGAAGGCGCGCGAGCGGCCCTTGACCGGCACAAAGGCATCGAGCCCCCGGGCGATGGCGGCCAGCGGCACACCGGCGGCCAGGGCGCAGGCGGTGGCCGCCAGTGCATTGGTCACGTTGTGGCGGCCGGCGATCTGCAGGCGGCAATCGAGGGCCCCGGCGGGTGTCTGCACCTGCACAACCCAGGCGCCCTGTGTCCATTCGGCAGACGCGCAGGCCACATCGCCCCCCTCGCCGAACGCGAGGCAGCGGCGTGCTCCGGCCAGCTCGCGCCACAGCGGCGTGAAGGGGTCGGCGGCGGGAAACACCGCCACGCCATCGGCGGGCAGCGCCGCGAACACCGAGCCGTTCTCGCGCGCCACGGCTTCCACGGTGTGCATGAACTCCATGTGCTCGCGCTGCGCATTGTTCACCAGGGCCACCGTGGGTTGGGCCATGGCGGCCAGCACGGCGATCTCGCCGGGGTGGTTCATGCCCATCTCGATCACGGCGGCGCGGTGCGATTCGCGCAGGCGCAGCAGCATCAGCGGCACGCCGATGTCGTTGTTGAAATTGCCCTCGGTAGCAAAGGCGGCATCGCCCTGCCAGGCGCGCAGGATGGAGGCGATCATCTGCGTCACCGTGGTCTTGCCGTTGCTGCCGGTCACGCCGATCAGCGGCAGGCGCAGTTGCGCGCGCCAGCCAGTGGCGAGCGCACCGAGTGCGGCCAGGCTGTCAGGCACCTCGATACCAGGCAGACCGACCGCCTCCAGGCGGCCATGCGCGACGGCGGCTGCGGCACCGCCCGCGCGGGCCTGGTCCATGAAGGCGTTGGCGTCGAAGCGCTCGCCCTTGAGCGCCACGAACAGGTCGCCCGCCTGCAGGCTGCGGGTATCGGTGTGCACGCGCTGCAGGGCCGTATCGCCATCGCCCACCAGGCGCGCCGAAGCGATGCGCGGATGGATGAGGGCGTGCGCCTGGCGCAGGTTCATCATCATGCCCATGTGCGGGCTCCTCGGGCCTGCAGCGCAGCCTGCGCATGGGCCATGTCGGAGAACGGCAGGCGCACGCCGGCCGTCTCCTGGGTGTCTTCGTGTCCCTTGCCGGCGATCAGTACCACGTCCAGGGCATCGGCTTCACCGATGGCGGCCGCGATGGCGGCGGCGCGGTCGGGCTCGGGCAGCACCGAGGCGCCGGCAATCGTGCCTTGCAGGATCTGGTGGATGATCAGGGCGGGGTCTTCGCTGCGCGGGTTGTCGCTGGTCACCAGCACGCGGTCGGCCTGCTGCTGCGCCACGGCGCCCATCAGCGGGCGCTTGCCGGCGTCGCGGTCGCCGCCACAGCCGAACACGCACCACAACTGGCCGCCGCGTTCCTCCGCCAGGGGGCGCAGCGCGCGCAGCGCCTTGTCCAGCGCATCGGGGGTGTGGGCGTAGTCCACGGCCACCAGGGGTTGCCCTGGCGCCACCAGGCGCTGCATGCGCCCGGGCACCGGCTGCAGGCGGCTGCAGGCATCGACGGCATCGGCCAGGGACACGCCCAGGCTGCGCAGCGTGGCCAGCACGCCCAGCAGGTTCAGGATGTTGTACTGGCCGATCACGCGGGTCTGCAGGACCTGCCGCTCTGCGCCCTCCACCACGGTGAAGCGCAGGCCCTGCTCGCCCAGTGCCACGTCGCGGGCGACCAGGCGGGCGTCGGCTTCAAGGGCTATGCCCCACAGGTCCAGCGCCGTGCCCGCCAGCTCGGCATGCAGTTGCGCGCCGGCCGGGTCGTCCACGTTGACCACAGCGGCCTGCAGGCCGGCCCAGCCGAACAGCTCGCGCTTGGCCAGCCAGTAGTCGGCCATGCTGCCGTGGTAATCCAGGTGGTCCTGCGTGAAGTTAGTGAACACGGCCACGCGGATGCGCGTGCCGTCCAGGCGCCGCTCGGCGATGCCGATGGACGAAGCCTCGATGGCGCAAGCGCCCATTCCCTCCTCCGCGAACTGCGCGAAGGCGCGCTGCAGGCGCACGGGGTCGGGCGTGGTCATGCCGGTGTAGGTGAGTGCCGGTGGCCGCCCGAGCCCCAGGGTGCCGACGATGGCGCAGCCCTTGCCGTACTGCGGGCCCGCCAGCAGGTTGAGCGCATCGGCCAGCCACGATGCGGTGCTGGTCTTGCCGTTGGTGCCCGTCACGGCAAGCACATCGAGCCGCTGGGTGGGATGGTCGAACCACTCGGCCGCCATCGGGCCGGTGGCGGCCTTGAGGCCCGGCAGTGCGGCGATATGCTCACCCTCCAGCGCAAACACCTCCACGCCCGCCTGCTCCACCAGGCATGCCGTGGCACCGCGCACCAAGGCATCGGACACATGGGCACGCCCGTCGGTGGCCGCACCGGGCCAGGCAATGAAGCCGTCGCCCGGGCCGATCAGACGGCTGTCGGTCTGCAGCGTGCCGGTGACGCGGCCGCGCAGCCACTGCACTGCGTCGCGGGGGGAGTTCAGCACCTGGGTCACAGGGATTCCTCCACGGGGTTGGCCACGATCTGGGGCTTGACAGCCATGTCGGGCTGCACGCCCATCATGCGCAGCGTCTGCTGCACCACCTCGCTGAACACCGGGGCGGCCACGGCGCCGCCGTAGTACACACCGTTGTTGGGCTCGTCGATCATCACGGCAACGATGATGCGCGGCTTGTCGATGGGCGCCATGCCGGTGAACCAGGCGCGGTACTTGCCGGAGGCATAGCTCTTGCCCACCTGCTTGCGCGCCGTACCGGACTTGCCACCCACCGAGTAGCCCAAGGTCTGCGCCTTTTGGCCGGTACCGCCGGGGCCGGCGGCCATCTGCAGCATCTTGCGCACCTGGTCGGCCGTGCGCTCGGAGAACACGGGCACGCCGATGGCGGGCTCATCGGTCTTGAACATGGTGGCCGGGATCACCTTGCCGCCGTTGGCGAACACGGTGTACGAACGCGCCATCTGGAACAGGCTGGCCGACAGGCCGTAGCCGTAGGACATGGTGGCCTGCTCCACAGGGCGCCAGGTCTTGTAGGGACGCAACTTGCCGGTGACGACGCCAGGAAAGGTGATTTGCGGCTTCTGGCCAAAGCCCGCAGCCGAGAAGGTCTCCCACATTTCACGCGCCGGCATCTGCATGGCGATCTTGGTGGTGCCCACGTTGCTCGACTTCTGGATCACGCCTTCGACGGTGAGCACCCCATGGTTGCTCGTGTCGGATATGGTGGAGCCCGTGATGGTGATGCGGCCGGGATTGGTATCCACGATCGTGTCGGGCTTGACCCGCCCCGACTCCAGCGCCAGACCGATGGTGAATGGCTTCATGGTCGAGCCCGGCTCGAACACATCGGTCAGCGCGCGGTTGCGCAGTTGCTCGCCAGTGAGGTGCTGGCGCTTGTCGGGCACATAGCTCGGGTAGTTGGCCAGGGCCAGCAATTCGCCCGTGTGGGCATCGAGCACCACCACGCTGCCGGCCTTGGCCTTGTGCAGGGCGACCTGGTCGCGCAGCTTCTGGTAGGCGAAGAACTGCACCTTGCTGTCGATGGACAGTTGCATGTCGCGCCCGTCCACGGGTGGCACGGTCTCGCCCACGCCCTCGACCACGCGGCCCAGGCGGTCCTTGATCACGCGGCGCGATCCGGCCTTGCCGGCCAGCTCCTTGTTGAAGGCCAGCTCCATGCCCTCCTGGCCATGGTCCTCGACGTTGGTGAAGCCGACCACGTGCGCAGCAGCCTCGCCCTCGGGGTACTGGCGCTTGTATTCCTTGCGCTGGTAGATGCCCTTGATGCCCAGGGCGGCAATCTGCTGGCCCACTTCCCAGTCGAGCTGGCGCTTGATCCAGACGAAGGTCTTGTCCTCATCGGCCAGTTTGGCGTTGAGTTCGGACAGCGGCATCTCCAGCAGCTTGGCCAGTTGCTTCATCTTGGCCTTGACCTCGGGCTGGTCCTGCTCCACGTCCTCGGGGATGGCCCAGATGCTGGCAGCCGGCACGCTGGAGGCCAGGATCAGGCCGTTGCGGTCGAGGATCTTGCCGCGGTTGGCCGGCATCTCCAGGGTGCGGGCAAAGCGCACCTCGCCCTGGCGCTGGAAGAACGCGTTGCCGAACACCTGCACATAGGCCGCCCGCGCGCCCAGGCCCAGAAAGCCCAGCGCGATCATTGCCACGATGAACTTGCTGCGCCAGACGGGCGTCTTGCTGGCCAGCAGCGGGCTGGAGGTGTACAGAACGCTGCGGCTCATGGCTGCACCCCTGTGGCGGGTGCCGCGGCCTGCGAGGGCGAGGCGGCGGCCGTGACACCGGCCGGGTCGGACACGTACTGGGTGATGGCCGGCGTGGCCGTGCGCATCTGCAGCTGCGCGCGCGCGAGCTTTTCCACGCGCAGCGGCGTGGCCTGGGCGCGCTTTTCCACCTGCAGGCGCTGGTGTTCGGTTTCCAGGCGCCGGGCCTCGGCCGTGGCGCGGTCGAGCTCGGTGAACAGGCGGCGCGACTGGTACTGGGTGTGCACCAGGAACAGCGCGCTGGCCAGCACCGCCAGCAGCAGCACCAGGTTCAACCGGGTCATGCAGGCACCTCGGTGCGCTCGGCCACGCGCATGATCGCGCTGCGCGAACGGGGGTTGCCGGCCACTTCGGCCGCGCTGGGCTTGATGCGGTCCAGCGCCACCAGCCTCATGGCCTGGGGCACGGCAAAGGGTGCGCGGCGGTCGTAGACCTCCTTGGAGTGCTTGGCGATGAACTGCTTGACGATGCGGTCTTCCAGCGAATGGAAGCTGATCACCGCCAGGCGCCCGCCCGGCTGCAGCACCGACAGGCTGGCCTCTAGCGCCTGTTGCAGCTCCTCAAGCTCGGCGTTGATGAAAATCCGAAGAGCCTGAAATGTGCGCGTTGCAGGGTTCTGGCCCTGCTCGCGGGTTTTGACCGTGCCAGCCACGAGACTGGCCAGTTCACCGGTGGTTGCAACAGGCCCCCGCTCTTCGCGCCGCGCAACAATCGCCTTTGCAATGGGGCCAGCAAACCGTTCTTCACCGTAGTCACGTATCACCTCCGCAATCTGTTGAACCTCGGCAGTTGCCAACCACTGGGCCACGCTTTCGCCACGCGTGGTATCCATGCGCATGTCCAGCGGGCCATCGAAACGGAAACTGAAACCCCGCTCGGGGCTGTCGATCTGGGGCGAGCTCACGCCCAGGTCCATCAGCACGCCTGCGGCACTGCCCGCAGGCAGTTCACCGAGGTGGCGAAATCCTTCGTGCCGAATGGAAAAACGCGCATCGTTGATGCGCGTTGCTTCGGCGATGGCTTCGGGGTCCTTGTCGAATGCCACAAGACGCCCCTCTGGCCCCAGCCGCAGCAGGATCCGGCGCGAGTGCCCCCCGCGCCCGAAGGTGGCGTCCACAAAGGTGCCGGACGGCTCGGGGCCCGCGCCGCCGAGCAGCGCGTCCACCGCTTCTTCGAGCAGGACGGTCGTATGTTGCAAAGCCTCGGTCACCGCGCGCCTTTAGAAAGAGAAGTCCTTGAAGACGTCGGGCATCTCACCCTGCATGGCCTTGGCCTCCTGCTCGTCATAGGTGGCCTTGTCCCAGAGTTCGAAATGGTTGCCCATGCCCAGCAGCATGGTCTCGCGCGAAATGCCGGCGGCCTCGCGCAGTTCGGGGGAAACGAGGACGCGCCCCGTGCCGTCCATCTCCACGTCCTGGGCATTGCCCAGGAAGATGCGCTTCCACCACTGGGCGGACATGGGCAGCTCGGCGATGCGCTCGCGGAATTTTTCCCACTCGGGACGGGGGAAGACCATCAGGCAGCCGTGGGGGTGCTTGGTGATCGTGAGTTGCCCGGCGGCCGTCGCGGCGAGGACGTCACGATGCCGGGTCGGCACGGACAGCCGACCCTTCGCATCGAGACTCAGCGACGAGGCACCTTGGAACACGAAAAAAATCCCCACTCGGTATGGATCCACTCAACCCGTGCAAAGGGTCTTCGAGGGCACTTTTCACCACTTAATTGCACTTTTTTGCACTGTAGCAGGAAAAGCACACCGAGCAAGGGGGTGCACAACAAACTTTTGTAATGAAATCAAGGACTTAGGCGCAACTCCGAAGAAGCCAAACAAGCAAAAGTCGTTGAAAAAGAACCACTTAGAGCAGCCTATGCAAGTGTTACCTCAAGGCAGCGCCCAAGGTCACAGGATGTAGCGCGAGAGGTCCTCGTTCTGGCTCAGGGTTTGCAGCCGGGCATCGACATAGGCCGCATCGATGGTGACCGTCTGACCCGACAGCCGCGTGGCGTCGAAACTCACCTCATCGAGCAGCCGCTCCATCACGGTGGAAAGCCGGCGCGCGCCGATGTTCTCGGTGCGCTCGTTGACCTCGAACGCGATGTGCGCCAGGCGCGTGATGCCCTCGGAGGCGAATTCCAGGGTGACCCCCTCGGTGGCCAGCAACGCCTGGTACTGCTTGACCAGGGAGGCATGGGTCTGCACGAGGATGGCCTCGAAATCCTGCACCGAGAGCGAGCCCAATTCCACCCGGATCGGAAAGCGCCCCTGCAGTTCGGGAATCAGGTCGCTGGGCTTGGCCAGATGAAAGGCGCCCGAGGCGATGAACAGGATGTGGTCGGTCTTGACCATGCCGTACTTGGTGGACACGGTGGTGCCCTCCACCAGCGGCAGCAGGTCTCGCTGCACGCCCTGGCGCGAAACATCAGCGCCACTGCTTTCCTGGCGCGACGCCACCTTGTCGATCTCGTCGATGAAGACAATGCCGTTCTGCTCGGCGTTGGCGATGGCGCGGGCCTTGATCTCCTCCTCGTTGACGAGCTTGGCGGCTTCTTCCTCGATGAGCAGCTTGAGTGCCTCGGCGATCTTGAGCTTGCGCGTGCGCCGCTTGTCCTGGCCCATCTGGCTGAACATGCCGCGCAGCTGCTCGGTCATCTCCTCCATGCCCGAGGGACCCATGATCTCCAGCGCTGGCCGGCTTTCGGCCACGTCGATCTCGATCTCCTTGTCGTCGAGCGAGCCCTCGCGCAGTTTCTTGCGGAACACCTGGCGCGCCGTGCTGTCGGTGGCAGGGGGTGCTTCACCGCCGGCGCCCGAGCGGGCCGCGGGGATCAGCACGTCCAGGATGCGCTCTTCGGCTGCATCCTCGGCACGCGCGCGCACCTTGCGGGTCTCGGCATCGCGCGTCTGTTTGACGGCGATCTCGGCCAGATCGCGGATGATGGAGTCCACGTCCTTGCCCACATAGCCCACCTCGGTGAACTTGGTGGCCTCGACCTTGATGAAGGGCGCATCGGCCAGGCGTGCCAGGCGCCGGGCGATCTCGGTCTTGCCCACGCCCGTGGGGCCGATCATGAGGATGTTCTTGGGGGTGATCTCGTGGCGCAATGCGCCCTCCACCTGCTGGCGGCGCCAGCGGTTGCGCAGCGCAATGGCCACCGCACGCTTGGCGCTGGCCTGGCCAACGATGTGGTGGTCGAGTTCGGAGACGATTTCTTGGGGGGTCATGGACGACATGGGGATCCGCCTGGGTTCGGTGGGGGAACCGGCCGCCGCATCACACTGCGGCCGGCACCATGAAAGGGAGGGCTCGGGTCGCGCAGTCGCGCACCGGGCAAAGCCATCAAAGCGTTTCGATGGTGTGGTGCATGTTGGTGTAGATGCACAGTTCACCCGCGATCTCGAGGGACTTCTTGACGATCTCCTGCGCCGGCAGGTCGGTGTGGTTGAGCAGCGCCTTGGCGGCCGAGTGGGCATAGGCCCCGCCCGAACCGATGGCCACGATGCCCTGTTCGGGCTCCAGCACGTCGCCGTTGCCGGTGATGATGAGCGAAGCCTCCAGGTCGGCCACGGCCAGCATGGCCTCCAGGCGGCGCAACACGCGGTCGGTGCGCCAGTCCTTGGTCAGTTCGATGGCGGCGCGCACCAGGTGGCCCTGGTGCTTGTCGAGCTTGGCCTCGAAGCGCTCGAACAGCGTGAACGCATCGGCCGTGGCGCCCGCGAAGCCGGCGAGCACCTTGCCGTGGTGCAGCTTGCGCACCTTGCGGGCGGTGCCCTTGACGACGATGTTGCCCAGGGTGACCTGGCCGTCACCGCCAATGGCCACCTGCACGCCGGCAGGGGTCTGGCGGCGCACGCTCAGGATGGTGGTGCCGTGAAACACCGGGTGGTTGTTTGAGGAATCCATAGCTGCCGCAGATGGGGGCACCGCCACTGCTTTCAAGCCGGGGCAGTGCCCGCCGCCCGGCACAGGCACGCAGCCCGTCAGTTCTTGCGGGGGATCACCCAGGCGTGCTCGTTGATACCGATCACGTTGAAGAAGATGGCCACCAGGCGCTGCAGGTTGTGGAAATGCACCTCATGGCCTTGGCCCTGCTGCTCTGCGGCCCAGTTGAGCACCGAACCGGCCGCAGCGAAGTCGACGCGGATCAGCTTGTCGCAGGACACCGTGAGCGGCACCCCGGGGCGCATCAGAGCCTGGAAGGGCTCAAGCAGCGGGGTCGCATCGCCATCGATGTGGCCGCTGAGCGAGGCCACAGGCGTGTTGTCCAGCGTCGCAGGAACCGAGGCATCAAAACCGAAGTCCGACGCCAGCATGTCCCGCTCCGCGGGCGCCGCAGCCTGGCTGCTGGTCGCTGTAGCATCGTCCGAATAGCCCATCTTGGGGGCCACCCAGGAGGGCGGCGACACCTCATAGGTCACGCAGTAGTCGAGCGCCACCAATTCGAACTCGTCAGGCCGGCCCATCAGGCGCAGCGCTGCCATGCGCAGGCGCCACCACTCGGGGCCCGAGGCACGGTCGCCCGACTGGGTCATGATCTCCATCAGCGTCGTGAGCCGGTCCACGCCCGAGAACACGAACTGGCCCGCACGGTCCGCCCACTTGGTGAACTGGTCCGCCAGCAGGGGCACGGCGGCATCGTCGATGCCGGCGATGCGCGTCCAGGCCAGGGTCCAGGGCGCGGCAGAGCGCTCGATGGAGGCCTGCAGCGCCGCTACCGACGATACCGTGAGCCGCGGAGGCGCATTCCAGCTGAAATCCCGGCGGGCCGCACCCGCTGCGGGCGCCTGCTCCTGCACCAGACCGAGCTGCTCGGGCATGGAGAACCACAAGGGCGCCGAGCGGCTGAAGCCGGCGGCAAAATCGATGGCCAGGGTGTCGAAGCGGTCGTGCTGGCCCGTCGCGCGGTACAGATCGAACAGCGTCATCCAGATTTCCAGCTGCTGCGCCGGCTCGTCCTGCTGGTGCTGTGCCAACACGTCGAGCAAGCCGGACTCCGCCCCTGCGTGATCGCCGTTGGCGAAGCGGATGGCGGCCTCTTCAAGGTCGGGTTCGTGCACGAATTCCTCCGGTGCGGATGCGGTTTCGGGCGTTGGTGCCGGACTCGGGTCAAACGATGCCAGTACGTCCTGCCGCGGCGGCTCCCCCCGCATGGTCGCATCGATGCCGCCAAACTGGCCGATCGCCATGCTGTCGTCATCAAAAAGGGGCTTGACCGCCGCAGGGGCGGCGGCAATGGGCGCGGCCAGGCTGACGGGCGCGGTGGGCGCGAAGGCGCGTGCAGCGGCCTCGTCCTCCCCGCGAAAATCCGCAGGCTGGGTGGGGGCGTCGGCGTTGGCCTTGCTCTTCCACCACTGCTGCGACATCTGCGCCTCGATCTCGTCGATCTTCTTGAGCGTCACGGCGCGCTCGTCGGGCGAGGCCATGCTGCTCTGGAAGAACGAGGGGCGTGCGGTGGGGTCTTCGGTGCGCTGGCCTTGCAGCACTTCGCGCTGGCGCAGCTTGCGCAGCTGATCGAACTCGCGGCGGCGCACGAAATCGTTGCGGCGCTTGCGCTCGATCATCTCCTTGAGCATCTGCTTGCTGTACTGGCTCTCCCGGTCGTCCTGAAGCGAGTCGAGCTCGGTCCAGTTTGTCGTCGGGTTGCGCACAAACCGCACCATCTTGGACAGCAGGCCGCCGGGCGTGGTTTCTTCCTTGCTCATGGGGTAGGCGAGAGAGGGTGCGTGCGCATGGGTGCATTCAGGCCGGGCGGACTTCAGTCACCGAACATTTTCTGCTTGAGTTCACGGCGCTGTTGCGCTTCGAGCGACAGCGTGGCTGTGGGGCGGGCGATCAGGCGGCCGACACCGATGGGCTCGCCCGTCTCGTCACAGTAGCCATAGTCGCCAGCGTCGATGCGGGCGATGGACTGCTCGATCTTCTTGAGCAGCTTGCGCTCGCGATCGCGCGTGCGCAACTCCAGGGCGTGCTCTTCCTCGATGGTGGCACGGTCGGCAGGGTCCGGCACCACCACGGTGTCTTCACGCAGGTGCTCGGTGGTTTCACCGGCACTGTTGTGGATGTCCTGCTTGAGCTGGACCAGCTTCAGGCGAAAGAACGCCATCTGCTTTTCGTTCATGTATTCGCTGTCAGGCATGGCCAGGACTTCAGCGTCGGTCAGCTCCTGGGCCGTCTTGGCTTTCCAGTTGTTGGCCAGCTTGGGGTCTTTTTTGGCAGCAGTGAAAGTGGGATGCACTTGCGCGGTCGTGGGCATGGTCTGTTGGTAGCTGGCTTTGGCAGCGGTGGAAGCCGTTGCCTGTGCCATGGATGGTACGGTCAATTGGGCCAATCGGGAAGAAGGCCGGGTCGTGCGCACGGGTACATGGGATCCCGCCTGCAGAACAGGTTCGGGGGCGACGGGCACCGGGGCGGCTGTCGCCTTGGGAGCAGCCTTGGCAGGGGCCTTTGCAGCAGCTTTGGCTGCCGCTGGTGCGGCAGCGCTTTTACCCGCGCTCGGGGCTGCTTTCGCAGCCGCCTTGGATTTGCTGGTTTCGGCTTTCACTTCCTGGTCTCCTCGCTATACGGGCGGGCCCAGGCTGCGCTGGCAGCCAAGGGCGGATGGCAAGCCTTCCGGGGTTTTACCGGGGCGCGATTGTATCGACCTGGGCTGACGCAAACGAAAACGTTGCAGATACGACACATCTTGCCAGCCATATCGCGGTTTTCCGAGGCAAATCGCGAAGGGGACGCTTGTTGACAATCCCCAACCAGCTCAGCGCCCGTCAAGCCACAAGGCTTTGTTCCAGCCCTTGCAGGAGGATGTCCTTGGGCAGGTCGATGCCGATGAAGACCATCTTGCTCAGGCGCTCCTCGCCCTCGGCCCACTGCGGCCCCAGGTCGCTGCCCATGAGCTGGTGCACGCCCTGGAAGATCACCTTGCGCTCGGTGCCCTTCATGTACAGCACGCCCTTGTAGCGCAGCATGCGCGGACCGTAGATGTTGACGATGGCGCCCAGGAAGTCCTCGAGCTTGGCCGGATCGAAAGGACGCACCGAGCGGAAAACGAAGCTCTTGACGTCGTCATCGTGGTGGTGGTGGTGCCCACCGCCTTCGTGGCCATGCTGGTGCGAAGGGTGGTCGCAGTGCTCACCATGTTCATGGTCATGGTGGTCATGGCCATGGTCATGGTGGTCGTGATCGCCCTCTTCCTTGAGGAAGTCGGGGTCGATGTCGAGCTTGGCATTGAGGTTGAAGCCACGCAGGTCCAGCACTTCCTTGAGCGGCACTTCGCCGAAGTGCACGGCCTTGATGGGCGCGCGCGGGTTCATGTGCTTCAAGCGATGGATCAGGGCATCGGTCTCCTCGGCGCTCACCAGGTCGGTCTTGGACAGGAAGATCTGGTCGGCAAAGCCCACCTGGCGGCGTGCCTCCTGGCGGTCGTTGAGCTGCTGGGGCGCGTGCCTGGCATCCACCAGCGTGATGATGGAGTCGATCAGGTAGGTCTCGGCAATCTCCTCGTCCATGAAGAAGGTCTGCGCCACCGGGCCGGGGTCGGCCAGGCCCGTGGTCTCGATCACGATGCGGTCGAAGTCGAGCAGGCCCTTGCGCTTCTTGGCGGCCAGCAGTTGCAGCGTCTCGCGCAGGTCCTCGCGGATGGTGCAGCAGATGCAGCCATTGCTCATCTGCACGATCTGCTCCTTGGACTCGGTCACCAGGATGTCGTTGTCGATGTTCTCTTCGCCGAACTCGTTTTCGATCACGGCGATCTTCTGGCCGTGGGCTTCGCTGAGCAGGCGCTTGAGCAGGGTGGTCTTGCCCGAGCCCAGGAAGCCGGTGAGGATGGTGGCAGGTATGAGGGACATGGAGAAAAGCCTAGAAAAGGATGCGGGTGCCAGGGGGACGACTTGCGGCAGTTTAGCCACGAAATCAAGACCCCACCGAACACCTGCACCAATGAGGATCCCGCATTTTTGAGCTCAGTCGCATACCAGTCTTTGACTTGAAGCTATGGATCAAGGAGCAAAAAAGCATCTCTTGACGAAAGGAAGTTGCGTTAGTGCCCGGACAGGAAGCTGTGGACTTCAGGATTTGCGCATCACCACCAACCCCTTGAGGTATTCGCCTTCGGGAAACTCCAGCGTCATCGGGTGGTCGGGAGCCCCTGCCAGGCGTTCGACGATGTAGCCGTCCACCCCCGCATCGGCCCCTGCCGAGGCCACGATCTTGTGGAACAGGTCGGCGCTGATGCCGCCCGAACACGAGAAGGTGAACAGCACGCCGCCGGGCGTGAGCAGTTGCAGCGCCAGACGGTTGATGTCCTTGTAGGCGCGCGCGGCGCGTTCGGCATGCGCCGCGGTGGGCGCGAACTTGGGCGGATCGAGCACGATGGCGTCGAAGCGCTGGCCTTCCTTGAGGAACTGGCGCAGCGAGGCGTTCACATCGGCATCCAGGAAGCTCGCGCGGTTCACGTCGAAGCCGTTGAGCGCCACGTGGGCGCGCGCCCGCTCCAGCGCGGGGCCGGAGGAGTCAATGGAAGTCACGTGGCCGCCTCCCGGGCCGCCCGCCGCCTCGGCCGCACGCATGCCGGCCAACGCTGCCACGCTGAAGCCGCCGGTGTAGCAAAAGCAGTTGAGCACATGCTGGAAGCCCAGCCGGCGCGCATAGTCGGCAAAACGCTTGCGGCTGTCGCGCTGGTCCAGGTAGAAGCCGGTCTTGTGGCCTTCGGCAATGTTGAGCGTGAGCTGCCACTGGTGCTCGTGGATGGTCAGCTCCACCGGCGGCACCTCGCCACCGGCCACCGGGCCGCCGCGCAGCCAGCCCGTGGCGGGCTCCAGCCCCTCCAGAGCGCGCACGCTCGCATCCGAGCGCTCGTACAGCCGGGTGAGGCCGGTCTCGCGCAGCAGGGCATCGGCCAGCACATCTTTCCAGCGCTCGGTGCCGGCACTGGTGAACTGCGCCACCAGCGTGTCGCCATAACGGTCCACGATCAGGCCGGGCAGGCCGTCGGACTCGCCATGCACCAGGCGGATGCCGTCGCTCTGCACATCGAAGCGCGCGCGGGCGATGATGGCGCGCGCGCAGGCGGCGATGAAGAAGGGCTCATCGATGCGCTGCGCCTCGTCGAAGCTCCACACCCGGGCCCGGATGCGCGAGCTGGGGCTGAACGCGGCCCAGGCCAGGAACTGGCCCTCGTGCGACTCGACACGCACCGTCTCGCCGCTGTCGCCACCGCCCTTGGCGATGGCTGACTCGAAGATCCAGGGATGGCGGCGCAGGAGCGAGCGCTCCTTGCCAGGGCGAAGGCGAAGGGTTTTCATGCCCCGATTGTCGCGCCGTTGGAGCGCTCCCCCGCCAGACGGGCGGCTGGATTACAGCTTCTGGCCGAAGCGCTCGAAGCGCGGCATGAAATACCGGTCGGTATCGGCCGACACCAGCACGCCCAGGGCCCGGCCGATCAGCAGATGGCGCGGCACCAGGCCGATGTAGCGTGAATCGGCGCTGTTGTCGCGGTTGTCGCCCAGCACCAGGTACTCACCCTCGGGCACGGTCACGGGGTCAAAGCTGCTGCGCGCCGTCACGCCATGCAGCCATTGCACGCGGCGCTCGTGGCCCTGCACCTGCTCCGTCAGGCGCGTGGCGTCGACCGTGCGGCCCAGGCCCATGGCTTCCTGCAGCGCCTGCGGTGCCTCGTAGCGGGCGGCTTCGCCATTGATGATGAGCACTTCGTCGCGCATCTCCACCGTATCGCCCGGCACTGCCACCAGGCGCTTGATGAGGCGCGTGCCGTCCAGCGGCGAAGAGAAGGTCACCACGTCACCGCGCCGCGGCTCGCCCATCGGGGCCAGCACCACGTCGGTCAGCGGAATCTTCACGTTGTAGGCCAGGCGGTTGACGAACACCACATCGCCCTCGACCAGGTTGGGCCGCATTGAGCCCGAGGGAATGGGGTTCCAGTCCGCCACGGCCGTGCGGAACAGGCCGAAGCACATCAGCAGCACCAGAAATCCCTTGTTGGCCTTGATCCAGCGTCCCATCGATTCTTCTCCTCGGGTTGTCCCTTGAACGGCTTATCGTGTGGCCCTGCGCTGCACGGCCACAGCGCTCGGAGCCCGCCACCGCGCCAAAGGTTCCCGGCCACCATGCGCATGCAGCCCGAACGCCGTGCGGTCGGCGCAACGGACCGCGCGCCCCCTGGGTTGACCCCTGGGCAGGCACACAGCCGAGGGTGCACAATGGTTGCAAAGTGTGTTTTGCCGAAACCTGTGTGATGACGCAGCCGCCCGAGCGCAGAGGCCGGAGGCTGCCCCAACGGACCCGCCTGCATGGCAGAACCCCGCCTTTTGACACTCCTGCCCGCGCGCGTGCAGCAATGGCTAGCCCCCTACGAGGCAGACGAACCGCTGGCCGCGAGCTTTCGCGCCCAGCAGTTGCAGGCCATGCTGCGCCTGACCCCGCTGGCCATGGCGGTCAATGTCTTCAACGGGTGTTTCATCGCCTGGCGGCTGGCCACGGTGCCGCCCTGGCTCTGGGCCTGGATGCTGGCGCTGCTGTTTGTGGCGGCACAGGGACTGCGTGCCTGGCAGCGCGCACGCAACCACCCTCCTCGACTGCTGGCGTCGAAGAAGGCCATCCGGCGCGCCGCCCGCCACGCCGGCGCGCTGGGCCTGCTGTGGGGCGCCATACCGGCTGCGCTCTTCGCCTCGGCCACGGCGCCGGACCAGATGATGATCCTGGCGATCAGCTGCGGAATGATCTGCGCGGGGGGCTTTGCGCTGGTGACGGTGCCCGAGGCGGCCCTGAGCTACGTGCTGCTGCTCGCGGGAGGCTCGGCCGTGGGGCTGGCGCGGGCTTCAGACCAGCCGGGCACGGTGACACTGCTGGTGCTGCTGATGACCTATGGGCTGGTGGTGATCGCCTCGGTGCGCGTGATGGCCCGCTCCTACGGATCGCGCCTGGCGGCCGAGGCCGATGCCGCCCACCAGCAGCAGATCGTGGGCCTGCTGCTGCGCGATTTCGAGGAGAACACCAGCGACTTCCTATGGGAGGTTTCCAGCGAAGGCACGCTGCGCCACTCCTCCAACCGCCTGGACCAGGCCCTGCGCTACAGCCGCCAGGACGACCCCGACCTGGGCCTTGTGGAACTGATCGCCCGCACCCACCAGGGCGCCACCCATGGTGTGGACCCGGCCGGCCACCTGCAGGCACTGCAGGCCGCGCTCAGGGGCCCGCAGCCGTTTCGCGACCTGCCCGTACCCATCGTGATCGAGGGCCAGTTGCGCTGGTGGGCGCTTACCGCCAAACCCATCTGGCGGCTGGACCAGAGCCTGCAGGACTGGCGCGGCGTGGGGGTGGACATCACCCACAAGAAACACGCAGAGGACGAGATGCACCGCCTGGCGCACTTCGACTCGCTGACCGGTCTTGCCAACCGGCGCCACTTCCAGCATCGGCTGCAGCAGCAGTGTGCGCTGGACAGTGCCGGCACCAGCGCTGCAGCCCTGCTGTGCCTGGACATGGACAATTTCAAGCGCATCAACGACGCCTATGGCCACGGCAACGGAGACCTGCTGCTCAGGACCGTGGCGCAGCGCATGGACCAGGAGATCCGCAGCCGCGACCTGGTGGCCCGACTGGGTGGGGACGAGTTCGCCATCCTGCTCGACGGTGCCAGCACACGGGCCGAGGTGCAGGTGTTCTGCGACCGGCTGATGCGCGCCGTAGAGCAGCCCTGCGACCTCTCGGGCCTGGCCACCACCCCGCACCTGAGCATCGGCGTGGCCTTCCTGCCGCGCGATGGCACCCACGTGGACGCCCTGCTGCACCATGCCGACCTGGCCCTGTACGAAGCCAAACAGCGCGGCCGCAGGCAGGTGCAGTTCTTTTCCATCGAGATGGACCAGCGCGCCCACCGGCGCATTGCGCTCGAGGACGGCCTGCGCACCGCCCTGGCGCAGGGCGAACTGCACCTGGCCTTCCAGCCCCAATGGCACCTGGCCTCGGGCCGCATCGCGGGGCTGGAGGCCCTGCTGCGCTGGAACAGCACCCGCTTTGGCAGCGTGTCGCCCGTGGAATTCATCCCCGTGGCCGAAGAGGCAGGCCTGATCCGCGACATCGGGCTGTGGGTGCTGGAACACGCCTGCCTGGCGGCGCTCCAGTTGCCGGGCGAGCTGGTGATGTCGGTCAACCTCTCGGTGTGCCAGTTCGACGATGCCCTGCTGGCCGACAAGATCCTGGCGGTGGTGGAGCGCTGCGGCCTGCCGCCCGAGCGGCTGGAGCTGGAGATCACCGAATCCGTCTTCCTGCAGGACACGGACGATGTGATGGCCACGCTGCACCGGCTGCGCCATGCCGGGGTGCGCATTGCGCTGGACGACTTCGGCACGGGCTACTCCTCGCTGGCCTATCTGCGCAGCTTTCCGTTCGACCGGCTCAAGATCGACCGCTCCTTCATCGCGCCCATAGAGGGCAGCTCTGAGTCGAAGGCCATCGTGCACTCCGTGATCGAACTGGCGCAGGCGCTGCACATGGAGACCACGGCCGAGGGCATCGAGACCGCTGAACAGGCCCATCTGCTGCAGGGCCTGGGCTGCGTGACCGGCCAGGGCTTCTACTTTGCGCGGCCGCTGGACCTGGCGGCGGTCACCGCCTTCATCGCTGCGCAGCCGGCCATCGCCGCCTGACGACCCCCGGACCGATTTATTCAGCGCCTGGCTTGCGCCTGGCCCTCGGGTGCGCCGCGTCGTACACCTTGGCCAAATGCTGGAAATCCAGGCGCGTGTAGACCTGAGTGGTAGTGATGTTGGCGTGGCCGAGCAACTCCTGCACCGCTCGCAGGTCACCGCTGGACTGCAGCAGGTGGCTGGCGAACGAATGACGCAGCATGTGCGGGTGCACAGGGGTGGTCAGCCCGGCCTGCTGGCTGCGCTGGCGCAGCCGCAGCCAGATGGACTGTGCCGTGAGCCGCGCGCCGCGCTGGCCCAGGAACAACGCGGCATCCAGGCGCGCCGATCCGTCGCCGCCGAACGGCCCGGCGCGCAGCGCCAGCCAGGCCTGCAGAGCCTCCAGGGCCGAGCGGCCCACCGGCACGCTGCGCCGCTTGCTGCCCTTGCCGAACACATGCGCCTCGCCCGCCTGCAGGTCGATCCAGCCGCGGCCCTGGCGCTGGGTTTCGGCACTGGGCACGGCATCAAGCCCCGCGAGCTCGCCCACGCGCAGGCCGCAACCGTACAGCAGCTCCACCATGGCGGCGTCGCGCGTTTCCAACCAGGGGTCGGCGCCGGTGTTGTCGAACTCGGCCAGGCGCACGGCGTCGTCCACCCCCAGGGCCTTGGGCAGGGGTTTGGGCGCCTTGGGGGCGCGCACGTCCTGCACCGGGTTGTGCGGCACCAGGCCCTGGCGCCCGGCCCAGATGAAAAAGCCGCGCCAGCCCGAAAGGATGAGCGCAATGCCACGCCCGCTGCGCCCGCCGCTGTGCATCTGCGCGACGAAGCGGCGGATGTGCGCCGTCTGCAGCTGCAGCAGGGGCAGGCCCACGCCGGCTGCGAACTGCGCGAGCTTCTCGAGGTCCAGCGTGTAGAGCGTGAGCGTGCGCGCCGCCAGGCGCTTTTCCACGCGCACATGCTCCAGGTAGCGCAGCACCAGCGGATCTGGCGCCAAGGTGCCGGGCTCAGGGGCGACGGGTGCGGTGGTGGTCACGTGCAGCCGTCCGCCAGCAGGTCAGCGCAGGCGCACCAGCGCCGAGCTGGCCAGCTCGGCAATGCGCGAAAGGAATTCGGTGCCCATGGTGGCATCGAAGCGCTGGGGATCGTGCGAGCCCAGCACCAGCAGCCCGAAGGCCGGAGTGGCGCTGTCGATGGCGCCCTGGCGCAGCGGCAGCAGGGCCAGCGACTGGGCCTGCACGCCATCGATTGCGCTGAGCCAGCCGGCGGGCTCGAAACCCAGGTTGGGGCCGCAAAAGGGCATGGTCAGCGACGAAGCGAACGCCCGCGCGTCTTCACTGGCGCCCTGGGCGAAGTCGGCATCCACGTAGGGGCCGGCCACTTCCCACACACGCACGGTGGCCTGGGGCACGTCGAACAGGGAGCGGATGCCCTCCACCACTGCTTCGGGCAGGTCGAACGGGTCCTTGACCTGCAGCAGTGCGCTGGTCCACTGGTGCACCTTGGCCGCAATGGCGGTGTTCTCGCCGCTGTTGCGCACCATGTCCATCACGCGGTGCTCCAGCCCCTTGATCTTCTCGCGCAGCATCTCGGCCTGGCGCTCCTGCAGGCTCACGGCGCGCGCGCCGTGGGGGCTGGTGATCTGCACGCTGGCCAGGACCTCGGCGTGGCGCTCGAAAAAGCCGGGGGTGTTCTCCAGGAACTGGGCGATGTCGTCTTCGGTGATGGGCGGGATATGGGTGCTGGGATTGGTCATGCTGCGTCCGGAATGTCGATCTGGCCTTCGAATACGGTGGTGGCCGGGCCGGTCATGAAAAGGGAATCGGTATCCTGCCCGCTCCAGGCGATGGTCAAGCGCCCGCCATGCATGTCCACATGCACCTCGCTGTCGAGCAGCCCAAGGCGAATTCCGGCGGCCACGGCCGCACAGGCGCCCGAGCCGCAGGCCAGGGTCTCGCCCGTACCGCGCTCGAACACCCGCAGGCGCACATGGCCGCGGTCCACGATCTGCATGAAGCCCGCGTTCACGCGCTCAGGAAAGCGCGAGTGGCTCTCGATCAGCGGGCCCCACAGGCCCACAGGGGCCGTGTCCACGCTGTCCACCAGTTGCACGGCATGCGGGTTGCCCATGGAGACCACGGCCACCGGCACGGTGACGGAGATGCCCTGCACGTCGAACGCCAGGGGCCAGGTGCGGCCGTTGCCCTGCACCGTAGGGGCCAGGGCCGCGGTATCGAAAGGCACGCGGGGCTCGTCGAGCACGGGCACGCCCATGTCCACCGTGACCCGGCCATCGGCATTGAGCTTTGGCGAGAGCACGCCGCTCAGGGTCTGCACGCGGATGGTGTCCTTGTCCGTCAGGCCTTTGTCGCGCACGTAGCGTGCAAAGCAGCGCGAGCCATTGCCGCACTGGCCCACCTCGCCGCCGTCGGCGTTGTGGATCACGTATTCGAAGTCGATGCCCTGGGCGGGCGAGGGCCGCACGGTGAGGATCTGGTCGGCGCCCACGCCGAAATGGCGGTCCGCCAGGTAGCGGTACTGGCCGGCCGTGAGATTCAGCCGCGCGCGGGTCTCGTCGAGCACGACGAAGTCGTTGCCCGCGCCCTGCATTTTGGTGAAGTGGATCTTCATGCCCGGATTATCGTCGGTGCAGGGCCGGCCTTGTCAGACACCGTGGCAATGGCAATACCCCCATCCGGCACAGGGCGGCCAAGCGGTTTAGGCTAACGCGTCTTTGAAAACAACGAACGAGGAGCCCATGGCAGACATTTCCGCTTTCCCCATCACCCGCAAGTGGCCCGCCCAGCACCCCGACCGCATCCAGCTGTACTCGCTGCCCACGCCCAATGGCGTGAAGGCCTCGATCGCGCTCGAAGAACTGGGCCTGCCCTACGAGCCGCACCTGGTGAGTTTCGAGACCAACGACCAGACCTCGCCCGAGTTCCTGTCGCTCAATCCCAACAACAAGATCCCCGCCATCCTCGACCCCGACGGCCCCGGCGGCAAGCCACTGGCGCTGTTCGAGTCCGGTGCCATCCTCATCTACCTGGCTGACAAGACCGGCAAGCTGGTGCCCCAGGACGCGGCCGCCCGCTATGAAACCCTGCAGTGGGTGATGTGGCAGATGGGCGGCGTGGGCCCGATGTTCGGCCAGCTCGGCTTCTTCCACAAGTTTGCCGGCAAGGACTATGAAGACAAGCGCCCGCGCGACCGCTATGTGGCCGAGTCCAAGCGCCTGCTGGGCGTGCTGGACCAGCGCCTGGCCGGACGCCAGTGGGTGATGGGCGACACCTACACCATTGCGGACATCGCCATCCTGCCCTGGGTGCGCAACCTGGTGGGCTTCTATGGCGCGGGCGAGCTGGTGGAGTTCGACCAGTTCAAGGAAATCAAACGCGTGCTGGACGCCTTCGTGGCACGCCCGGCCGTGGCCAAGGGGTTGAACATTCCCGCGCGCGGCTGAGCGATCGAGCTCAGCCCATTCTCTCCTGGAGAAAGTCCAGGAAGCACGCAATGCGCGCGGCCAGCTGCGTGTTGCGGTAGTACACCGCATTGATGGGCTGGCGCACGTCCACCGTGTCGCGCGCCAGCACCTGCACCAGGCGGCCGGCCTCGCGGTCGCCTGCGGTCATGAAATCCGACAGGCAAACCAGCCCCACATGTTCCAGCGCCAGCTGGCGCAATGTTTCGCCGCTCGACGCGGTGAGGCTGGGCACGATCCGCCATTCGTCTCCGTGCGTGCCGCGCAGCGGCCAGCGGTTGAGCGACTCTGGCTCGTTGAAGCCCAGCAGCGTGTGCCCGGAGAGTTCGGCCACGCCCTTGGGCTTGCCGGCGCGCGCCAGGTACTCCGGGCTGGCCAGCACGCGCAGGCGGCTGGTGCACAGGGGGCGCGCGTGCAGGGTCGAGTCCTGCAGCCGGCCTATGCGGATGGCCACGTCCGTGCGCTGCTCCAGCAGGTCGATGTACATCTCGTCCGTATTGAGCTCCAGCGTGATCTGCGGATAGGCGGCTCGGAACGCCGGCACCAGCGGCACCACGGCGTGCAGCATGAAAGGCGTGGCCGCATTCACGCGCAGCCGGCCGGCGGGCTGCTGGCGGCGTGCCGCCATGCTTTCCTCGGCATCGTCGATGGAGGCCAGGATGGCGCGCGTGCGCAGCAGGAAGGCCTGGCCCTCCTCGGTCAGCTCGGTGCGGCGCGTGGTGCGGCGCAGCAGCGTGGTCTCCAGCTTCTTTTCCAGGCGCCCAAGGGCCCGGCTGATGCCCGAAACCGTCTGCCCCAACTGGTCCGCCGCCGCCGTGATGGAGCCGCCGTCGACCACGGCCACGAAGGCCTGCAACTCTTCCAGGGTGGATTTCATGGGCGCAATGCTCGCCGATTGTTGATTCCAAATCAACTATCTATGGCGTAGAACCCTCTTTTTCTGCAAGGCTGCAAACCCGACACTTCCCTGCATCTACACAGGAGTGTTTCCATGCCCATTGCCTTGCTCGCGCTGACGCTCAGCGCATTCGCCATCGGCACGACGGAGTTCGTGATCGTTGGCCTGCTGCCCACCGTGGCGGCCGATCTGTCCATCAGCATCCCTTCGGCGGGCCTGCTGGTGAGCCTGTATGCCCTGGGTGTCGCCGTCGGCGCCCCGGTGCTCACCGCGCTGACCGGCAAGCTGCCGCGCAAGGCGCTGCTGCTGTCGCTGATGGCGCTGTTCACCGCCGGCAACCTGCTGGCCTGGCAGGCACCGAGCTATGAATCGCTGGTGGCCGCGCGCATCCTCACCGGCCTGGCGCACGGGGTGTTCTTCTCCATCGGCTCAACCATCGCCACCGGTTTGGTGCCGCGCGAGAAGGCGGCCAGCGCCATTGCCATCATGTTCACCGGGCTCACCGTGGCGCTGGTCACCGGCGTGCCGCTGGGCACCTTCATCGGCCAGCACTTCGGCTGGCGCGAGACCTTTTTGGCCGTCTCGGCCCTGGGCGTGGTCGCCTTCATCGGCAGCGCACTCTTCGTGCCGCGCAATATCGCCCATACCCCACCCGCCTCGCTGCTGCAGCAGGCCAAGGTGCTGGCCGAGCCACGCCTGCTGCTGGTCTATGCCAAGACGGCCATCGGCTACGGTGGCACCTTCATTCCCTTCACCTTTCTTGCACCCATCCTGACCGACATCTCGGGGTTCAGCGCCGGTGCGGTGGGCTGGGTGATGCTGGTCTACGGCGTGTCGGTGGCCGTGGGCAACATCTGGGGTGGCCGGCTGGCCGACCGGCTGGGCCCCATCCCGGCGCTGCGCATCGTGTTCGCCCTGCTGGCCGCCGTGCTTTTGCTGCTGCAGTTCACCGCGCCGCACCCCTGGCTGGCGCTGGTGACCGTGCTGCTCTGGGGCGCCGTGGCCTTCGGCAATGTGCCGGGGCTGCAGGTCTACGTGGTCAAGCAGGCCGAGCGCTTCACGCCGCAGGCGGTGGACGTGGCCTCGGGCCTGAACATCGCCGCCTTCAACCTGGGCATTGCCGGTGCCGCCTGGGCCGGTGGCCTGATCGTGACGCACCTGGGCCTGATGCACACGCCCTGGATCGGTGCCGTGGTGGTGCTGGGCTCCCTGGCCCTGACGCACTACAGCGGCGTGCTGGACCGCCGAGCCGGCATCCCCGTGCGCTCCAGTGGCCCGGTCCCCGTCGGCCACTGATCACCCTTTTTTCCTGCACATCCACACGGAGTCTTTCTTCATGCATTCTTCTACCATCCCCGCCTTCGGCCTCGGTACCTTTCGCCTCAAGGACCAAGTCGTCATCGACTCGGTGCGCAACGCGCTCGACCTGGGTTACCGCGCCATCGACACCGCGCAGATCTACGGCAACGAGGCCGAGGTCGGCCAGGCCATCGCAGAAAGCGGTGTGCCACGCAGCGCGCTGTTCCTCACCACCAAGGTCTGGACGGAGAACCTGGCGGCGGACAAGCTCATCCCCAGCCTGAAGGACAGCCTCGCCAAGCTGCGCAGCGAGCAGGTGGACCTGGCGTTGATCCACTGGCCTTCGCCCAGCGGTGCCGTGCCCGTGGCCGAGTTCATGGGTGCACTGGCCGAAGCCAGGGCCCAGGGCCTGGCGCGGCAGATCGGTGTCTCCAACTTCACCGTGGCGCTGATGCAGGAGGCCATTGCCGCCGTGGGCGCGGGCGCCATCGCCACCAACCAGGTTGAGCTGCACCCCTACCTGCAGAACCGCAGCGTGGCCGACTTCGCGAGAAGCCAGGGCATCCCCATCACCTCGTACATGACGCTGGCCTACGGCAAGGTGCTGAACGACCCGGTGATCGAAGCCATTGCCCGCGCGCATGGGGGCACCACGGCCCAGGTGGCATTGGCCTGGGCGCTACAGCTCGGCTACGCGGTGATCCCCTCGTCCACCCGGCGCGAGAACCTGGCCAGCAACCTCAAGGCGCAGCAGCTGCGCCTTACCGATGCCGATATGGCGCAGATCGCCAGCCTGGACCGTGGCGGCCGCCTGGTCGACCCCGACGGCCTTGCCCCTGCCTGGGATTGACCGATCCTCTCAGCCGGTCACCACGCGCACGAAGGCCGGCACCACCCCCAAGGCATCGTCGCGCCGCTGCAGCGCATGCACGTCGGCACGCGGTGCCCTGGCCCCCAGGGTCTTGAGCACCACGCGGGCGCCGAACAGGCTGCCGAGCGACGACGGCACCAGCGCCACGCCCAGCCCTGCGGCCACCAGGCTCAGCAAGGCCGCCAGCTCCACCGTGGTCTGCGCAACCCGGGGCGCAAAGCCGGCCTGCACGCAGCACTGCACCATGTGCTCGGCGTGGGCCGATGAATCGCGGCGCAGCATCACGAAGGCCTCGCTGCGCAGGTCCTTCAGGGCCAGCGCCTTGCGCGCCGCCAGCGGGTGGCCGGGCGGCAGGGCCGCCACCACGGGGTCGGGCCACAGCAGGGTGCTCGCGAGCTGGTCGTCGTTGACCGCCGTGCGCGAAATGCCCACGTCGATGCGCTTGTCGCGCAGGGCCGCCTGCTGCAGCGAGGGCTGCATCTCGTGCAGCACCACGTCCACGCCCGGGTGGCTGTGCCGGTAGCGCGCCAGCGCTGCCGGAAACGGCCCGAGGAAATGCGAGCCCGACAGCCCCACCTCGATGCGCCCCGCCTGCCCCTGGCCGATGGCCGCCACGCGCTGGCGCGCCGTGTCCAGCCGCTCCAGCACCGCACGCGCATCCACCAGGTAGGCCTGGCCTGCCAGCGTCAGTTCCACACGCCGGCTGGTGCGCACGAACAGCTGGGCGCCCAGCTCCGCCTCGAGTTGCGCGATCTGCAGGCTCAGCGGCGGCTGCGACACATGCAGGCGCTGCGCGGCGCGCGTGAAGCTCAGCTCTTCGGCCAGGGCGATGAAGTAACGCAGGTGCCGCAGTTCCATTGATACTTTTCAAGTCTTGATCAAGACCAACAATATATTGGACTGTTGGTTCGCTTGTTTCCACAATACCCTGACTACAACATCCAGGCGGAGACAAACATGACGATCAAGCACAGCCTGCTGGCTGCCACGCTGGCCCTTTCGGGCCTGGCCACTGCGCAGGACAACTTCCCCAGCAAGGCCATCACGCTCACGGTGCCCAACCCGCCCGGCGGTGTGGTGGACACCTCGGCCCGGTTGCTCAACGAACCCCTGGCGCGCGTGCTCGGCCAGCCGGTGGTGATCGACAACAAGGCCGGCGGCAGCGGCAACGTGGCCTACGGTGCGGTGGCCCGCAGCAAGGCCGACGGCTACAACCTGCTGATCTCGTATTCGGCCTACCATGTGGGCAACCCGGCGCTCTCGCCCAGCCTGCCCTGGGAGGCCAAGGATTTCGCGCCCGTGGCCCTGCTCACCGTGGCCACCAACGTGATTGCGGCCCACCCTTCGGTACCGGGCAACAACCTCAAGGAGTTCATCGCCTACCTCAAGGCGAACCCCGGCAAGGTCAACTACGCATCGCAAGGCAATGGCTCGCTCTCGCACATCGGCACCGAGATCTTCAAGCAGCAGAGCGGCACCTTCATGACCCACATCCCCTACCGCGGCTCGGGCCCGGCCGTGGCCGACGTGCTGGCCGGCCAGGTGCAGGTGTTCATCACCACGCCGCCGTCGGTCATGCAGCATGTGGTCAGCGGCAAGCTCAAGGCCTTTGCCGTGACCGGCACCAAGCGCCACCCCGGCCTGCCCAACGTGCCCACCGTGGCCGAGGCCGGGATGCCCGACTTCAAACTCGAAGCCTGGGTGGGCCTGTTCGCCCCGGCGGCCACGCCACCGGCGGTGATCAGCAAGCTCACGGCCGACGTGAAGAAGGCGCTGGAGATGCCGGAGACGCGCCAGCGCGCCGACGCCGCCGGCATCGAGCTGCGTTACCTGCCGCCCGATGCGCTCGGCGACCTCGTGAAGACCGAGACCGCCTACTGGGCCAAGACCATCAAGGGCGCCGGCATCAAGGCCGACTGACCCGACAGCCCCCTCCCCTGCGTGATCCCATTCCCGGCGCCCCGTGCGCCGGGCAGGGCAGCGCTTTGCCCATTTTTTCCCGAAAGACCGCCATGCAACGCACCTACCGCATTGGGCAGATCGTGCCCAGCTCCAACACCACCATGGAGACCGAGATCCCCGCCATGCTGCGCGCCCGCGAGCAGATCCTGCCCGAGCGCTTCAGCTTCCATGCCAGCCGCATGCGCATGCAGAAGGTCACCCAGGAAGAGCTGGCCGCCATGGACCGCGACTCCGACCGCTGCGCACTGGAACTTTCGGATGGAAAGATGGACGTGATGGGCTATGCCTGCCTGGTGGCCATCATGAGCATGGGCCTGGGCTACCACCGCACGTCCGAAAAGCGGCTGCACGAGGTCACGGTCGCCAACGGCAAGCCAGCGCCCGTGGTATCGAGTGCCGGCGCGCTGGTCGAAGGCCTGAAGGCCATGGGCGCGAAGAAGGTCTCTGTGCTCACCCCTTACATGAAGCCGCTCACCCAACTGGTGGTGGATTACATCGAACACGAAGGCATCGCCGTGCACGACAGCCTGTCGCTGGAGATCGCCGACAACCTGGAGGTGGGCGCACAGGACCCTGCGGCACCGGCGCAGATCGTGCAGCGCCTGGACACGCGCGGCGTGGACGTGGTGGTGATCTCGGCATGCGTGCAGATGCCCTCGCTGGCGTCGGTGCAGGTGGCGCAGGACCGGCTGGGCATCCCCGTCGTGTCGGCTGCGGCTTGCACCACCTGGGCCATGCTCAGGCGCCTGGGGCTGGAGACCCGGGTGCCCCATGCCGGCGCCCTGCTCTCGGGCAAGTACTGATCCGCGGGAAAGCCCCGCGCTTTCCCGCATGACGCGCCCGGCAGGCTGCGGTCAAAGCCGGATAATGGGCCCATGCCCCGCATCAGCCAGCAACTCCATCCCCACCGCGAACCCGTTCCCACCCGCCTGGCCGCCACCGTGCTGCTGCTGCGCGACGCCGAAGGCGACGGGGCGCTGGAGGTGCTGATGACGCGGCGCTCGCCCAACGCGAGCTTTGCCCCAGGGGCCTACGTCTTTCCGGGCGGCGGCATCGATGCGCTCGATGCCCAGTCGCACCAGGTGGCGGACCGCCGCCCGGCCCAGAGCGACCTGCACCTGACCCAGGCGATCGCCGCCATCCGCGAGAGCTTCGAGGAACTGGGCGTGCTGCTGGCGCGCCACGCCGACGGCCGCATGGCCGATGCCGCCGACATTGCCGCGCTGGACCGCAGCGCGCCGTTTGCCACGCAATGCGAAGCCCGGGGCCTGCGCCTGGCGGCCGACAGCGTGTACCTGCTGGCCTACTGGACAGCCGACCGCGACCTGCCGCGCCGTTTCGAGGTGCCCTTCCTGGCCGCACGCATGCCCGAAGGCCAGACCCCGGTGGCCGACGAGGCCGAGCAGTTCGAGCCCGTGTGGGTGCGCCCTGCCGATGCGCTGGCGCGGCACGAGGCAGGCCAGTTCTTCATGATCTTCCCGACCATCCGAACGCTGCAGCGGCTGGCGAAATTCAAGAACTCCGACGCCGTGCTCGGCGCCCTGGCCAATGAACAGCCCCTGTGGGTGAGCTGCCCGCGCGCCGGCCTGCTGGGTGGCAAGGAAGCGCGCTACATGGAAGACGAGATGCCCTTCGGCGAGCTGGCGCTGGTCTGCCCCGACGGGCAGATCGTGCACCCGCTCGACTGGCAGACCGACCACCCCGTGCCCCTGCTCAAGAACGTGCAGCGCCTCACGGCCCCCAATTCGGGCGTGATGACCGGCCCGGGCACCAACAGCTACCTGGTGGGCGACCCGGCCACGGGCTATATCGCCATCGATCCCGGCCCGGCCGACCCCGAGCACCTGGAGAAGCTCTGGCGCGCCGCCGGTGGCGACATCCGCTCCATCGTCTGCACGCACTCGCACCCCGACCACTCTCCCGGCGCGGCACCGCTGCAGGCACTGTGCGTGCAGGCCGGGCAGCCGGCGCCCCCCATCCTGGGCCTGCGCTCGGCCCCCACAGCCCGCGTGGCCAGCGCCTTCACGCCCGAGCGCGAGCTGGCCCATGGCGAGCGCCTGGTGCTGTCCGCCCAGGTGGCCGATGCCGCCACCAGCCACACCCTGCAGGTGGTCCACACCCCCGGCCATGCGGCCAACCACCTGTGCCTGCTGCTGGAGGAGGATGGCCTGCTGTTCAGCGGCGACCACATCCTCAACGGCAGCACCACGGTGGTCGACCCGCCGGACGGCAACATGGCCGACTACCTCGATTCGCTGGACGCGCTGGACGCGGCCTGCGAGAAGCAGGGCGTGAACTTCATCCTGCCCGCGCACGGCTACGTATTGGGCGAGGCGCGCAGCGCCATTGCCCGCCTGAAGGCCCACCGCCTGGCGCGCGAGGCCAAGGTACTGGCCGCCATGCAGGCACTGCCCCAGGGCAGCATGGACGACTGGGTGCGCCACGCCTACGACGACGTGCCCCCGCGCATGTGGCCCGTCGCCCAGCGTTCGCTGCTTGCACATGTAGAGCGCATCCGCGCTATGGAACCCGGTAATGACTGAAAAAAACCCTGAAGCCGGCCATGTCCGGCTGGCCAAGCGCGTGGCCGAGCAACTCAACTGCTCGCGCAGCACGGCCGAACAATTCATCGAGGGCGGCTTCGTGAGCGTGGAGGGCGCCGTGGTCGAGGTGCCTGGTGCACGCGTGGCACCGCACCAGAGCGTGGCGGTGGACCCCGATGCGAGCCTGCTGGAGCTGACCCCCGTCACCCTGCTGCTGCACAAGCCCGCCGGTTTCGAGGCCGGCCTGGGTGCGCCGGGGCAGGCTGGCGCCGCCCATGCGAGCCGTAGCCAGGGTGCAACGCCCGCCGTCACGCTGCTGGCCCTCGCCTCGCACCTGCCCGAGGATGCCTCGGGCATCCGCGTGCTGCAACGCCATTTCCGCCAGCTCGAATGCTTCACCCCCCTGCCCACAGAGGCCAGCGGCCTGGTGGTCTATACGCAGGACAAGCGAATTGCACGCAAGCTGGCCGAGGACATCGAATCGCTGGAGCAGGAATGCATCGTGGAGGTGGCCGGCGAAATCGCACCCAACGGCCTGCAGCGCCTGTGCCACGGCCTGTCATTCAATGGCCGCGCGCTGCCCCCCATCAAGGTGAGCTGGCAGAACGAGACGCGGCTGCGCTTTGCGCTCAAAGGCATTCGTCCGGGGCAGATTCCGGCCATGTGCGAGGCCGTGGGCCTGCGCGTGGTGGCCATCAAGCGCATCCGCATCGGCCGCGTGCCACTGTCCAAGGTGCCCGAGGGACAGTGGCGCTACCTGCAGCCCTGGGAGCGATTCTGAACGGCACTCGCTAGCTATCAAAAGGTGAGCAATAGGCGTTTTGAGGGAAGGCGATCCGCCACAGGCCGCTGATACACTGCCCTCCATAACAGGAGGGAGTCCATGGACCATCAGCAATCAGGGGCAGGAGCGGCGCCCGCATCGAACTTCGCGCAGGAGATCGATGCGCATCCGCTTGAATTCACCGGCAGCGGCGGCGAGTACTTCCGGGTATGGATCGTCAACGTGCTGCTGACCATCCTCACCCTGGGCTTCTACACCCCCTGGGCACGGCGGCGCACCGCCCAGTATTTCTATGGCCACACCCTGGTGGCCGGCAGCCCGCTCGAATTCACGGCGCAGCAGCGTCGGATGGTGATGGGCTTCGTCATGCTGGTGATGATCACCATCGCCTACAACATTGCCGTCAACACCGGGCAGGACACGGCGGTGTCCCTCTTCCTGCTTGCCGGCGCCCTGCTGGCCCCGTTCATCTGGGGCAGTGCCATGCGTTTTCGCCTGGGCTCCACGCGCTGGCGCGGCCTGCGCCTGCAGTTCACGGCCTCCTGGCGCGAGGTGTACGTGGCCAGCTGGCCCGTGTTCGCCATCGCCCTCGTGTGGATCGGCGTGTTCTTCGGCATCCAGTACCTCGCGCCCGAATCGGCCGGGGCGCTGCAGGAGCTGGCTGCCGACGAAAGCGGCGAGGCCGACCTGCCGACCATGACCGCCGCCATCTGGGGCCTGGTGGTGCTGGGCCTGCTGCTGTCGGTGCTGTGCTTCATCCGCCTCGAATACAACTACAAGAGCCTGCTGGTGCTGCGCGCCCAGGTGGGGGCCGAATCCGGTCGCTGGAAACCCGTGTACATGGATTTCATCAAGGTCTGGGCGGCCACGGTGGCCGTTTTCCTGCTGTTCGTGGTGGGCATCTCGGCAGGGCTGGCGGTACTGGCAGGGGGCTCGTTCGCGCTCATCGCCGGCTTGAAGGACAAATGGGGCGCCCTGATTTTCGTGGTCTTCGCGGTGGCGTTCATCGCAGGCATCTTCCTGATGTTCCTGGCCTCGGCACCGGCGCGCGCCTACCGCGAGGCCCGCATGTTCCAGCTCATGTGGGACAACATCGGCCTGAGCCAGGTGGCGCGCTTCAAGTGCCAGCTGCGCACGGGCCGCTACGTGCTGCTGCGTATCAAGAACCTGTTTCTGACCCTGCTCACGCTGGGCCTGTACCGCCCGTTCGCACGGGTCAGCGAGTACCGCATGAAGGTCGAATCCGTGACGCTGCACGTCAAGGGTGGCGTGGACCAGGTGGCCGGTGCCATGGTGCGCCAGCAGCAGCAAGGCGGCATTGGCGATGCACTGGCCGACGCGGCCGGGCTGGACCTGATCGGCTGATGAACGCACCCCCCTCCTCTGCTGCTGCGCCCCCCGGCACCCTGGTGCCAGGGCGCTGGTTCGATGGGCTGAGCAGCCAGGCCAGGCAGGTGCTCGTGGGCCTGCAGCGCACGCCCAAGGGCCCGTCGCTGGCGCTGCACCCGCTGTCCCAGCCTGGTGCGGCCCCCACCGTATTCCCCTGGGGCGAGGTGGGCTGGCCCGAGGCCTGGAGCGAGCGCCGCCCGCAGCAGCGGGTGGTGGTGGACCTGCGCGACCAGGGCAGCCTGGAGATCGACGCCGTGGCCCAATGGCATGCTGCGCTGGCCGAAGCGGGTGCCCGCCCCAGCCTGGCCGAGCGCATGCAGACGCGCTGGCCCGTGCTACTCGGCGTCACAGCGGTCGCCGTCATCGGACTGACCCTGTTCTACCGCTACGGCACGCCCTGGGCGGCCACGGAACTCACGCGCTTCGTCCCCCTGTCCTGGGAAACCAGCGTGGCCAGCAATGTGCTCACGCAGATGGACAAGGGCACGCTCAAGCCGAGCAAGCTGCCCCAGGAGCGCCAGGCCGCACTGAAGGCACGCTTCGACACGCTGGTGCAAGCGTTGCCCACCCAGTTGCAGCGCTACCCTGGCTACGCCCCCACCTACACGCTGTCGTTCCGCTCCGGCATGGGGGCGAATGCCTTCGCCCTGCCTGGCGGCACGGTGGTGATGACCGATGGCCTGGCCAAGGCGGCAGAGAAGAAGGGACTCAGCGACGACGCCCTCATCGGCGTGCTGGCCCACGAGATCGGCCACGTGGCCAACCGCCACACCACGCGCATGGTGGTGCAGCAGGGCGTGCTGCAGATGGGCATGGGGCTGGCGCTGGGCGACGTGTCGGGCATCGTCTCCACCGGCGCATCGGTGCTCACCGGCCTGGCCTACAGCCGCAACCACGAGCGCGAGGCCGACTGCTTTGCCATCGCCGTCATGTCCCATGCGAAGCTGCCCACGGCGCCCATGGGCAAGCTGCTGCTGGCCATTGCGCAGGACGAGGACGATGAGGAAAAGGCGGCCAGGAAGAAGGCCGCCACCGCAGCCAAGGAAGGCGCCAGCGCACCGACCGAAGGCTCTGCATCCACCACCGCAGAACCCAAGGCGCCGGAGGCACTGGGCCCCGTGTGGTCCTTGCTCAGCAGCCACCCCGATACCGTGGAGCGCGCCACCGAACTGGAACAAGGGCATGCCTTGCACTGCCCCAAGCGGGGTTGATCAGCGTGTCGCCCGCACAGGGCAGGCCTGTGCAGCATTGACAACCACCGTCGCCGCGGATTTGAATTCAATCGGATGGCTAGGCGGGGAGCCGCAGACAGTGCTGTAGCACGGCAAGGCTCCCCAACGACGCTAGCCGGTTGAAGGCAAATCCGCATGAAAAGTGTGAAGCGCGCCGATAAGCCGGATTCTGTGCACCGCAGTTGCCCGCGGCGTGACCGCCATTACTCTGGGCCGGGTGTCGCCACCACGGCTCGATGCTACCTACCCGCCAACTCTGCGGAACCACATCAACGTTGGCCTACTTGGTATTGCTGCGCGTAGAGATTGCCCGTTTCACCCCAAACAGGCTGCGGGCATGCCCGCTGCCTGTTTGGGGTGGCTGTTCGGACCTGGCTTTCGCCAGGTTCGGACAGCTCTCGCTGTCCTCTCGCCAGCTTGCGCTGGCGCCTCACAGAACACCTCGTACAGGCACCTGTCTAGACTCGTCTCTGTTGCTCTGATCCTCACCTCGCGGTGGGCAGCCGTTAGCTGCTACGCTGTCCTGTGCAGTCCGGACGTTCCTCCAGTGCCTGGTTTCCCAGATTGCACCAGCGGCGGTCTGGCGCGCTTCACGGGGTGGATTATCGTTCAGCGCGGATAGCCGAGCCCCAATCCAGGCCAAAACGGCCCAGGTATTTGCGCAATCGGTCCGCATCGTTGACCACCGTGCGCTGCGCGCGCGAGGCCTGGAACAGCTGGCGCCCCGCATCGGACAGGGTGCGCGCCTGGCGGCACACGCGCAGCACGGCGGCCAGTTGAAGCTGGTCGAACAGGTCCATGGCATCCAGGGCTTCATCGCCCAACAGGGCACGCAGATCGGTCGCATCGGCAGCCCGCGCGCCTGAGAGCCCATCGCGTGCATCCTTGGCCGGCTGCCACAGCCACTGCAGGCGCGCGATCTCGGCCTCCACCAGAGGCAGGCCGATGCGGCCGCTGTCGGCGAGCGTGGCCAGGCGCGTAGCGCTGGCCGACAGGTCGCGGAAGTTGCCGCTCCACAGCGCGTCGGGCGACTGGGCGTAGCGCAGGTAGGCGGTGCGCGCCTCGGCCGAGAGGCGCACCGTGCGGCCCAGCTCCGAGCCGGTGCGCGCGAGCAGGTGATCGAGGTTGGGCTCGATGTCCTCGGGGCGCTGGGCCAGGCCCGGCAGCTGGTAGCTCCAGAGGTTGATGCGCGCGTACAGGTCTTCGCGAAAGCGCCCGGCCGCCACCTCGGTGCGCAGGTCGCGGTTGGTGCCGGCGATCAGCTCGAAATCACTGGCCACCTCGCGGTCGCTGCCCATGGGGTAAAAGCGCTTTTCCTCCACGGCCTTGAGCAGCATGGCCTGCTCGTCCAGGCCCAGCTCGCCGATCTCGTCAAGGAACAGCACGCCCTTGTGCGCCGTGCGCAGCAGGCCCGCGCGGTCGGCCGCAGCGCCCGTGAAAGCGCCCTTCTTGTGCCCGAACAGCGTGGATGCGGCCCCATCGCCATGCAGGGTGGCGCAGTTCACTTCGACGAATTCGCCCTCGACCTGGTGGCGCGCCTTCTTGAGCTCGTACATGCGCCGCGCCAGATGCGATTTGCCCGCTCCGGTGGGCCCAGTGAACAAAATGGGCGCGCGCGAGCGCACCGCCACGCGCTCCACCTCGTCGATCAGCGCATTGAAGCGCGCATTGCGCGTGGCAATGCCGCTCTTGAGGAAGTCCACCGCATCGCGCTGCTCGGCGCCGAAGCGCTGGGCAATCACGTCGTAGCGCGACAGGTCCAGGTCGATCAACGCATAGCTGCCCGCATCGCCCATCTGCTGGCGCCTGGGCGGCGAGGTCTGCGCCAGCACGCCCGGGATGCGCCGCGACTCCACCAGCAGAAACAGGCAGATCTGCGCCACGTGCGTGCCGGTGGTGATGTGGGTCCAGTACTCCTCGCGCTCGGTGTCGAAGCGGTAGGCCTGCGTCCAGTCGAACAACTTGGCGTAGACCTCGCCGAAGTCCCAGGGGTCGGCGATCTCCATGGGCACCAGGCGCACCGTGGTTTCGGGCGAGGCGATGGCGATGTCGTTGCGCACCTGGTGCGCCAGCTCCTGGTGGGCCGGCGTGTACAGCAGCTCCATGCGGTGCACCACCATGTCCTCGTGCTGCACCAGCGACACGGTGGGTCGCCACTTCTCCCAGCGCCCCGCGCCCTTGCCCGAGTCGAGCTGGGTACCGATAAAACCAATCACTACCCTGTTCTTGCGCATCGCCAATGATCTATAAAACTAGCCTACATTCTATTTAGTACAGAATCCATCATGTTGCGGAATTTTCTTCATTTGCATTAATTCCTTTCGAATCAATGGGTTGGGATATTTCAACCGCCAAATCGCACGGCTGGCACGCAATTCGCAAATACCAAGGCACTCGGCGCAGACAGCGAACGCTCACAGGCCAGGGTTGGGGCCAACGCCCGCCCTGCCGGTGCCGGGGATCCAGGGCCTTGGGGTCCGTCGGATTCCCTGCATGCCGCACGCTGCGAGCGCCGGGTGACTGCAGGGCTGTGGAAGCCAGCTCCGAAAGGGGTTGCCGGGTTCGACTCCCGGCCTGCACCACTGGTAGCTCAGTCTGGTAGAGCACCCCTGAAAAGGGACTGTCGCAGGTTCGACTCCTGCCCATTCTTCCGGCCTTCGGGCCGGCTATCGAAGACGGTCGAAAGACCACCCGCCGGACGCGGGGTGAAGGACCAAAGGTTGCGCCGCAGCCTGCAAGCCATTGCCCCGTCAGCGGTGGCGGTTTGTGCCAGTACCCGGCACCGCCCGCGCCCGCAGCCAGCCCAAGCGAAAGCCCCTCGGGGCAACCGCCACGGCGCACTGCAGGGCCCGAGCCGCGCCCCCTGGAACCACTGCCCCGCTGTAACGGCCCCTCTGCAAGAAGTTTGATGCGGCGACCAACGACATTGAAAAAAGAAAGAACGAGGGTAGACACATGCTGAAGATCCAACGCACCACCGTCAAGAAGAACGAACGCGCACTGTTGCTGCGCAATGGCGATTTCGACCGCATGCTGCACAGCGGGACGCACTGGCTGTTCGCCGGCCTGGACCAATTGCGCGTGGAAACTTTCGCGCTGGAGCAAGCCGCCTTCACCCACGGCCTGGCCGACTACCTGATGGCCCGTGAGCCCGAGGTGGTGGCCACCGAGTTCGTGCGTGTGGAGCTGGCCGAGAACGAGGTCGGCCTGCGCAGCGAGAACGGCGTGCTGGTCGAGATCCTGCCCCCTGGCACGCGCCGCCTGTACTGGAAGGGCCTGGTGGACGTGTCCGTGCAGGTGGTCGACCTGAACGCGGGTGCCGAACTGCCTGCTGCACTGGTGGCGCGCCTGACGCAGCCCCAGCTGCGCCATCGCACGGTGACCGGCCTGGCCGGCTTGCTGCAGGTGCAGGTGCCCGAGTCGTCCTGCGGCCTGCTGACGGTGGACGGCAAGGTGGAGCGGCTGCTGGCCGCAGGCTCGTACGCCTTCTGGAAGTACGGCCGCACGGTGGCGGTGGAGCAGGTGGACCTGCGCCTGCAATCGGTGGAAGTCTCGGGCCAGGACATCATGACCCGCGACAAGGTGGGTCTGCGCATCAACCTGAGCGCCACCTTCCGCTACACCGATGTGCTGCGCGCCTGGAGCCAGCTGCAAAAGCCCGCGGAGCACCTGTACCGCGAGCTGCAGTTCGCACTGCGCGCCGCCGTGGGCACCCGCACGCTCGATGAGCTGCTGGAGAACAAGACAGTGATCGACGACGTGGTGGGCGCCCACATGGCCGCCAAGCTCGCACCCTACGGCATTGCGCTGGAGAGCGCCGGCGTGAAGGACATCGTGCTGCCCGGCGACATGAAGGCCATCCTGACCCAGGTGGTGCAGGCGGAAAAGCAGGCCCAGGCCAATGTGATCCGCCGCCGCGAAGAGACGGCCGCGACGCGCTCGCTGCTCAACACCGCCAAGGTGATGGAGGACAACCCCGTCGCACTGCGCATGAAGGAGCTGGAAACGCTGGAACGCGTGGCCGAGCGCATCGACAAGATCTCGGTGTTCGGTGGCCTGGACCAGGTGCTCAACGGCCTGGTGAAGATGCGCTGAGCAAGGGAAAGAACGAAGAACACCATGAAGCAGACCGCACGTGAGAAACGCCTGGCCACGCAGACGCCGTTGCCGCTGACACCCGAGTCCCTGGGACTCGATGCCACGCTGTATGCCGACGCCGTTCGCTACCTCTTCGACCGGCCTGTGCCGGGCAAGAAGGAGCAGGAGTGGTACTGGGACAACGACGAGCCGGATTTCACCGCCACGCCTTTGCAATGGACGCACATCCAGACCGTGCTGTTCGCCAACGCGGGCACCGACCTGGCGCCCTACAGCGATGAGCAGGTGGGCATGGGCCTCACGCATGTGATGAGCAACAACGCCGGCGACATACCGTCCATGGCGCTCGACCCCTCGGTCCCGCTGGCCGATGCGATGCGCATGATGCAGGCCTTCCCGCGCCTGTGGAGCGACTGCTTCGCACCGCGCATGGCCCACGTGCACGAGACCATCGGCAGCGGCAGCGACCGGCTGCACTTTGCCTGCTACATGTGGTTCGACGTGTGGCCCACGTTCTGGAATGTCAAAGATATTCCTGAATGGCGCGATGCGATGTGGGCGGTGTTCTGCCACATGCTGGAGGTGCCCTGTCGCGAGGTGCAGGTCTCTGCCCTGCATGGCATCGGTCACGAGGGCCGCCACCTGCAGCGCCCGAGGGAATTGCAGGAACGGGTGGAGCTATTCATCCGCAGCGTGCCGGCGCACGACGAGGAACTGAAGAACTATGCACGCGCTGCCGCCCAGGGAATGGTGCAGTAGATGCGATGGATGACAGAACGGCGCACAAGACGCCACGGAGAGTACGACGATGAAAGCCCATCAAACCGCTGAAGAGGAAGCCACCGCCCTGCCACCCGCGCTGCGTGCGGCGGTGGATGCTGCGTACGCCGCCTTCCAGCACCGCAGCGCCCCCACGCAGACGCTGGACGTTTGCATGCCTTGCTGCGTGGACGAAGCCACGGAGCGCGAACTGCGCCGCCTGCCGCTGCGCCAGCTCACGGCACGCCACCTCTACGAGTACAACGGTTCGGCCAAGGGCAGCGAGCAGCCTGCGGATGAACTGCTGTACTTCCTGCCCCGCATGCTGGAGCTGCTGGCCCAGGGCAAGGAGTTGCACCACTCGACCGAGCTGTACCTGGACCGGTTGGGAAAATGCCCGGCTGGCGACCTGTCGGCCGGGGAGAGAGCTGCTTTGGACGCCTTCGCACTGGCCTTCTTCCGCGAGGGCCTGGGCTCTGCCGGGCGCGAGGCCAGCCCGTTCGATGGCGCGAACGCGTTCGATATCCTGCTGATGTTCCACAAGGGCGGCGTGCCCATCACCCCGTTGCTGGCCCATTGGCTGGAGGACGAGCGGGATAGCGCCGTGCTGCACTATGCGAATGCCAGCTACTGGGATTTCTGGTCCAGCCGCGAGATCGAGAATGCCTTCGCAGAGGACCACCCGGAGTTCCGGGAGGCGATGAAAGCCTGGCTGCTTGACCCCGCCAACCGCGCGCGTTTCGTGCAAGGGATCCTGGCCGTGGACACCAGCGCCATGGGCCCGCCCGCGCACTGCACCTGTGGCGGCTGCATGGGCGACAGGCAAATCCTCGAAGCGGTGTTCGACCTGGCCAGCGAATAGAAGAACCACTGAAACAGAACCAAGAACAAGGAAAGAAAAATGAGCTACCTGCAACGCAACGTGGAAAACGGCGTCCCCATCAAGATGTGGACCCAGGGCGTCCCTGTGGAAGAAGAGGCCCAGAAGCAGCTGGAAAACGCGGCGCGCCTGCCCATCGTGTTCAAGCATGTGGCGGCCATGCCCGACGTGCACTACGGCATCGGCGCCACGGTGGGCTCGGTGATCCCCACCTTCAAGGCCATCATCCCGGCCGCAGTGGGCGTGGACATCGGCTGCGGCATGATGGCCTGCAAGACCTCGCTGCATGCCAACGACCTGCCCGACAACCTGGCGCCCCTGCGCTCGGCGATCGAGAAGGCCGTGCCGCACGGCAGCAACCCGCGCCGCATGGGCCGCGACAAGGGCGCGTGGGAAACGCCGCCCGACGAGACCGATGTGGCCTGGGCCGCGCTCAAGGGCGAGTTCGACGCGATCTGCGAGGACTACCCGCGCTTTCGCAACACCAACAACCACAAGCACCTGGGTACGCTCGGTACCGGCAACCACTTCATCGAGGTGTGCCTGGACGAGAACGGCAGCGTGTGGTTCATGCTGCACTCGGGCTCGCGCGGAGTGGGCAATGCCATCGGCACCCACTTCATCGAGCTGGCCAAGAAGGACGCCGAGCTGCACCAGCGCAACCTGCCCGACCAGGACCTGGCCTACTTCGAAGAGGGGGCCAAGTATTTTGGCGACTACGTGCGCGCCGTGGGCTGGGCCCAGAAGTTCGCGCGCGCCAACCGCGAGGTGATGATGCAGCGCGTGATCGCGGCCGCCCGCAAGGTGATCACCAAGCCGTTCGAGGCGCATGTGGAGGCGGTGAACTGCCACCACAACTACGTGAGCCGCGAGACGCACTTCGGCGAGGACGTGCTCATCACCCGCAAGGGTGCCGTGAGCGCCAAGGCCGGCGAACTGGGCATCATCCCGGGCAGCATGGGCGCCAAGAGCTTCATCGTGCGCGGCAAGGGCAACCCCGAGAGCTTCATGAGCTGCAGCCATGGCGCGGGCCGCAAGATGAGCCGCACCAAGGCCAAGAAGATGTACACCATCGCCGACCAGATCGCCGCCACCGAGGGCGTGGAATGCCGCAAGGACGCCGACGTGATCGACGAGATCCCGATGGCCTACAAGGACATCGACGCCGTGATGGCCGCGCAGCAGGACCTGGTGGAGGTGGTCTACACCTTGAAGCAGGTGGTGTGCGTGAAGGGATAGGCCCCTTTGCACCTCCACGGCAACCATTGAACGGAACCGGCGCTGGCCAGACCAGCGCCCGCATCAGCACATGCACCAAGAACAGCAACAAGAAGAATTTCTGCAATCGGCCCACCCTATCGATCCCGCCATGCGCGCGCAGATCATGGAGAACCTGGGCGCCATCGAGGCGCAGCACCAGGTCACCATCCTCTTTGCCTGCGAGTCGGGCAGCCGGGGCTGGGGCTTTGCCTCGCCCGACAGCGACTACGACGTGCGATTCATCTACGTGAACCGCCTGCCCTGGTACCTCACGGTCACGCCAGGGCGCGACGTGATCGAAGTGCCCATCAGCGGCGACCTGGACATCAACGGCTGGGACCTGCGCAAGGCGCTGGGCCTGATGCGCGAGTCCAACCCCACGCTGCTCGAATGGCTGCGCTCGCCTGTGGTCTACCGCGAGGACGGGCCCACCATGGATCGCTTTCGCGCGCTGGCCGAGACCGTGTTCTCCAACGCCAAGGGCTGGCACCACTACGCATCCATGGCCAAGAAGAACTTCCGCGAGCACCTGCAGACCGACGAAGTGCGCTACAAGAAATACCTGTACGTGCTGCGCCCGCTGCTGGCCGCGCGCTGGATACGCACGCGCCCGGGCGTGCCGCCCATGCGCTTTGCCGAACTGGCCCAGCACACGCTGGACCCGGCGGGCGACGCCACGCTGATCGCCGAGATCAACGCGCTGCTGGAGGTGAAGATGCGCGCGGGCGAGGCCGCGACCAGCCCGCGCTGGCCCGGCATCCACGCCTTCATCGAAGCCGAGCTGGCACGCAACGCGGCCGAGCCGGTGCAGCCGTTGCCCGTGCCGGGCCATGCCGCGCTCGATGCATTGCTGCACGACACGGTGCTGCGTCACACGCCCTGATTGACCCTACAAGCCACCCATGCAAGCCACACACGCTCTGTCCCCATCCCAGCTTAACGAATTTTTGCTGAACGTCGCCATCACCCGCCCGGTCTTCATCTGGGGGCCTCCGGGGGTTGGCAAGTCGGCATTGGTCGAAAAATTCGCGCACAGCGTGGGGCTGGAGTGCGTTTCGCTGCTGGGCAGCCAGTTGGCGCCAGAGGACCTGATGGGGGTACCCCAGATCATCGACGGAGTGAGCCGCTTCTGCCCGCCCGCGATGATCGCGCGCAAGGAGCCGTACTGCATTTTTCTGGACGAGCTCAATGCGTGCTCGCAGGACGTGCAGAAGGCGTTCTACAGCCTGATCCACGATCGCCGCGTCGGCGAGTACGCACTCCCCAAAGGCTCCATCGTGATCGGCGCGGGCAATCGCGCGCAGGACTCGGCCATCGTCAAACCCATGTCGTCAGCGCTGATGAACCGCATGGTGCACGTGCACATGAAGGTATCCGCATCCGAATGGATGGAGTGGGCATCGGCCAATGCCATCCATCCCCTGGTGATCGAATACCTGCAGCAACGGCCCGACCACCTGTGGAGCGCCCCTCCCAAGCACGAGGAGCCGTTTTCCACGCCGCGAGCCTGGCACATGCTGAGCGACGCACTGCGCTCCTTCGGAGACGCACCTTCCCCGTCCATGGTGGAGGCTCTAGCCTATGGTTGCCTCACGCCCCAGCACGCTGCCCAGTTCAAGGCGTTCGGCAAGCTGGCGGCCGACCGGCACCGCCTGGACGCCATATTCAAAGGCGATGCACGCTGGCCCCATGCGCCCGAGGACCGCGATGTCCTGTACTTTCTGGCCCAGGCGTTTCGTGCGCGGCTGCTCAAGACCCTGCCGCAGGACAAGGGCGCCAGCGTGGGAGACCTGCAGGCACTGGTGCACCGGTCCAAGTCCATGCTGAAGGAACTTGCCCAGATCAGCCTGGAAATGGCGCAGATCGCCGTCGCCGAGGAGGCCGGGCAGACCCTTCCTGCCTGGTACATGATCGAGGTCGTGCGGGACCTGCCGCGCCTGGTTGAACGCCAGGCCAAGGCGGCCTGAGCCCAGACGACCATGGCAAAGACGACCCACAAGCCCAGCCCGGCCACTGAGGCCTATGACGCAGGCATGGCCATGGTGCTCGCACACCCGATCTTCGGCCCGCTTGCACGACGGGTTAACTGGGTGCGCTCCGCCGCCTCCTCGCAGTGCCCTGCTGCGGGTTGGCTGGTGGTGCGGCGCGATAGCTGCATCCACGTGCACCCCAAGCGCCATGCACCGGCTGACGAGTGGGCGTTCATCCTCGCTCGTGGCGTACTCAGCTATGCCATGGAACTGTTCCAGTCCGACCGGGGCGATTGGTCCCAATGGACTGCTGCATGCGATGTCGTGACCACACGGTTCCTGGCATCCGTCAAGTTCGGCCAATGCCCTGCGGACATGCAGATGGCAGCAGACGCCCCATCATGGGATGAAGACCGCTGGTACCGCCAGTTCGCCGAAAGCGGCACGCCGGCCTGGGTGCAGGCCCTGGGGCTGGCGGGGCCCAAGGCGACCAGCCTGCAATCACCAGAGGCATGGACCGAGCGTCCCACCGCATTCGTACGCCATGGCCACACCCAGGCCAGCCAGACCTGGCGTGAAGTATTTGCGGCGGGGATCGCCAACTCGGTCACCCAGGCGGTAGAGATCGCCGCCGGTACCCGCACCGCGCTGGGGGGCGAAAACCGCAGCGCCCCCCGAAGCACAACCGAGCGTGCGCGCAGCTGGTTCATCGGCAGCTTTCCGCTGCTGGGGGCCATGGTGGCCGCATTCGACATCTTGGAGGATGCCGAGCTGTGCCGGCGCGAGGAGATCATGGTGGGGGCCGTGGACGAAACCCTGCGCACCATCTACCTCAACCCAGCCGCGGGATTGACCGAGCAGGAAACCCGCTTCGTGCTCGCCCACGAAATCCTGCACGTGGCACTGCGGCACATGGGGCGCCGGCAGGGTCGTGACGCATACCTCTGGAACGTGGCGTGCGACTACGTTATCAACGACTGGCTCATCCAGATGCAGGTGGGCAGCCCGCCCGCGCTGGGACTGCTGCACGACCTGGAGCTGCGTGGCCTGTCGGCGGAAGAAGTCTACGACCGCATCGTGGTCGACCTGCGCCGCATGCGCAAACTGCTCACGCTGGCGGGCCGACAGGGCGACATGCTCGACCGCAGGCTGTCCATTGGGCAGCCACCCTTCACCGATCTCGACGCCTTCTACAAGGAACAATTGGGCAAGGGCCTGATGCTGCACGAATCCCAAGGTCGGGGCCTGCTGCCCGCAGGCCTGCTGGAGGAGATTCGCGCCTTGCTGCAGCCGCCCATCCCCTGGGAGGTGGAACTCGCACGGTGGTTTGATCACCATTTTCCGCCCATCGATACCCGGCGTACCTACGCACGCCTGAGCCGGCGCCAGTCCGCCACACCCGATATCCCCCGTCCGCACGTGGGGCCGGACCCCCGTTGGCTGGAGGGCCGCACGTTCGGCGTCGTGCTGGACACCTCGGGTTCCATGGACAGGCACACCCTGGCCAAGGCCCTGGGCAGCATTGCCAGCTATGCGCAGGCCAAGGAGGTGCCCGCCGTGCGGGTGGTGTGCTGCGATGCAGCCCCCTATGACATGGGCTACATGGAGGCACAGGACATTGCCCACCGCGTGGAAATCAAAGGGCGCGGGGGCACCGTGCTGCAGCCCGCCATCACCCTGCTGGAGGGCAGCGCGGACTTCCCCAAGGATGGGCCGCTGCTGATCATCACCGATGCCGATTGCGACCGCCTGGACGTGCGCCGCTCGCATGCCTACTTGCTGCCTGCGGGACGGCGGCTGCCGTTCGTGCCGCGGGGCGACATTTTCTACATGACCTGATGAACCCGACTCTTTCACAACACAACGGCCTGCCGGCCATCCTTCTCGACGGCTCCCAGGGCGAAGGCGGCGGCCAGATTCTGCGCACCGGCCTGGCCCTGTCCATGGTCACCGGCCGGCCGCTGCGCATCGAGCGCATCCGTGCCGGCCGCGCCAAGCCCGGCCTGATGCGCCAGCACTTGGCCTGCGTCCAAGCCGCCGTGGAGGTCAGCGGCGGGCAGGCCGAGGGTGCGGAGCTGGGCTCGCAGTCGCTGCAGTTCACGCCCGGCGCGGTGCGCGCGGGCGACTACACCTTTCGCATCGCCGGGGCCGGCAGCTGCCTGCTGGTGCTACAGACCGTGCTGCCCGCGCTGATGCTGGCCGATGCGCCCAGCCGCATCCAGCTGGCGGGCGGCACGCACAACCCGATGGCGCCGCCATTCGACTTTCTGCAGCGCGCCTATGTACCGCTGCTGGCGCGCCTGGGCGTGGGGCTGGCGCTCACGCTGGAGCGGCGCGGTTTCTACCCTGCGGGCGGCGGCCTGCTGCAGGCCGTGATCACCCCTGCGACGCAGGCGCTCACGCCGTTTGACCTGACCGAGCGCGGGGCGGCCCTGGCTGCCTGGGCCGAGGCGCTGGCCCCCGGGCTGGCGCGCAGCGTGGCTGCACGCGAACTGGAGGAACTGGGCCGGCGCCTGGGCTGGACGCATGAGGCCGACCAATTGCGCGCGCCCGGCGTGCGCCAGCACGAAGGGCCTGGCAACGTGCTGATGGCCACGCTGGAATATGCGCAGGTGACCGAGGTGTTCTGCCAGTTCGGCGAGCGCGGGGTGTCGTCCGAACTCGTGGCACGCCGGCTGGCCGAAGAGGTGCAGGCCTTTCAGCGCAGCACGGCGGCCACGGGCCCGCACCTGGCCGACCAATGGATGCTGCCGCTGGCGCTGGCCGTGTGGCGCACCGGCCAGGCCGCCAGCTACACGGCCAGCGAACTCACGGAGCACACGCGCACGAATGCGGCGGTGATCAACGCCTGCCTGCCGGTGCGGGTGGCGACCGAGGACATGGGGGGCGCCAGCCTGGTGCGCATCGAGCCCCTGCCCACCCCTTGAAGGCCCGGCACTGCCCATGGGCTCCCGACTGGGCCAAAATGCCCCTTTTGCATTTCCCCTTCCATCCTTCGCCTGACCAGGAGACGCCATGAAAGTCGACACCATTCTGCAGACCATCGGCAACACGCCGCACGTGCGCATCAACCGCCTGTTCGGCAGTGCCGCCAACGTCTGGGTCAAGGCCGAGCGCGCCAACCCCGGTGGTTCGATCAAGGACCGCATCGCCCTGTCGATGGTGGAGGACGCCGAGCGCTCGGGCGCGCTGCAGCCGGGCGGCACCATCATCGAGCCCACCTCGGGCAACACCGGCATCGGGCTGGCCCTGGTGGCGGCCGTCAAGGGCTACAAACTGGTGCTGGTGATGCCCGACAGCATGAGCATCGAGCGCCGCCGCCTGATGCTGGCCTACGGCGCGACGTTCGACCTGACCCCCAAGGAAAAGGGCATGAAGGGCGCCATCGCCCGCGCGCAGGAACTGCTGGCCCAGACACCCGGCGCCTGGGTTCCCCAGCAGTTCGAGAACCCCGCCAACATCGACGTGCATGTGCGCACCACGGCGCAGGAGATCCTGGCGGACTTTCCCGATGGGCTCGATGCCATCATCACCGGCGTGGGCACCGGCGGCCACCTCACGGGTGTGGCGCGCGTGCTCAAGGCGAAGTTCCCCGCTCTCAAGGTGTTTGCCGTGGAGCCCTCGGCCTCGCCCGTGATCTCGGGCGGCGCGCCCTCGCCGCACCCCATCCAGGGCATCGGTGCAGGCTTCGTGCCCAAGAACCTCGACACCACCCTGCTCGACGGCGTGATCCAGGTCGATGCCGAACCGGCCCGCGAGTACGCACGCCGCTGCGCACGCGACGAAGGCATGCTGGTGGGCATCTCCTCGGGCGCCACGCTGGCCGCCATTGCCCAGAAGCTGCCCGAGCTGCCGGTGGGCGCGCGCGTGCTGGGCTTCAACTACGACACGGGCGAGCGCTACCTGTCGGTTGAAGGCTTCCTGCCTGCCTGAACGCACCCCGCACGGCGGGTAAGCGCTGCACGCGCTGACGGCCAACCGTCCTACAGCATGCCCGGCCTGCGGCCGGAACAATCAAGGTGACACGCCACCACCCCAGTGCCCAGCGCATCCGGGGTGGTGCACCGCACCACCAGGGTGCGACACCTCTTTCCGATTGCTTGCATGGCCCACGCTTCCACCACCCAGCCCATTGCCTTCAAGGTATTGACCGTGAATGTGCACAAGGGCTTTACCACCTTCAACCGGCGCTTCATGCTGCACGAGTTGCGCGATGCCGTGCGCAACGTGGCGGCGGACCTCGTGTTCCTGCAAGAGGTGCTGGGCACGCACCACCGCCATGCAGGGCGGGTGGAAAACTTCCCCCAGGAGCCCCATTACGAGTTCCTGGCAGACACCATCTGGACCCAGTTCGCCTATGGCCGCAATGCGGTGTACGACAACGGCCACCATGGCAATGCGCTGCTCTCCAAATTCCCGATCACGCACTACGAGAACCACGACATCTCGGTGAGCGGACCCGAGCGGCGCGGCATGCTGCACTGTGTTTTGCAGCCGCCCAACCACCACAGCCCGGTGCATGCCATCTGCGTGCACCTGGGCCTGCAGGAGGCCCACCGCCAGCGCCAGTTGCGCAGCGTGTGCGATCTGGTCAACAGCTTCGATCCCGACGAGGCCGTGGTGGTGGCCGGCGACTTCAACGACTGGCGTGGCCGCGCCCACGAAGTCTTGCGCGAGCGTGCCAACCTGCATGAAGTGTTCGTGCAGTCCACCGGCCGTGCGGTACGCACCTTTCCCGCATCGATGCCCTTGCTGGCGCTGGACCGCATCTACGTGCGCAATGCCTCTGTGCACACCCCCTTGAACCTGCCGAAGAAGCCCTGGGACAAGCTCTCGGACCACGCGCCTTTGGCTGCGGAGATTTCTCTATGACCCGCGCATCACAGTCCTCTCGATGGGTACCTGGCAACCATTTCGAACTGCTCGAGAACGGGGAGGACTTCTTTCCCCGCGTGTTCGATGCCATTCGCAAGGCACGCCGCGAGGTCATGCTGGAGACCTTCATCCTGTTCGACGACAAGATCGGCCAGGAACTGCATGCCGTTCTGCTCGCTGCGGCACAGCGCGGGGTGCAGGTGCATGTGCTGGTGGATGGCTTCGGCTCACCCGACCTGTCGGACCAGTACCTGGGTGCATTGGTGGAAGCCGGCGTTCATTTTCGCGTTTTCGACCCCGGCAAGCGCGTGATGGGCCAGCGCCTGAACGTCTTGCGCCGCATGCACCGCAAGATCGTGGTGGTGGATGGCGAACTCGGCTTCATCGGGGGCATCAACTACTCGGCCGACCATGTGGCCGATTTCGGGCCGGAGGCCAAGCAGGACTACGCCGTGCAGGTGCGTGGCCCCATCGTCGCCCAGATGCACCATTTCACCCGTGAAGCGGTGCTCGACCCCGATGACCGCCGCCGCAACAAGGCGTCCAACACGCGCGGGTTGCCTTACGAGGGCACGGCGCATGCCATCTTTGTCACGCGCGACAACCACGGCCATACCAACGACATCGAGCGCCACTACCGCATTGCGCTGCGCTCGGCGCGCAAGCGGGTGGTCATCGCCAACGCCTATTTCTTCCCCGGCTACCGCTTCATCCGCGAGATGCGGCGCGCGGCGCGCCGTGGGGTGGACGTGCGCCTGATCCTGCAGGGCCAGCCCGACATGCCCATCGTGAAGACGGCAGCAGGCCTGCTCTACGACCACCTGCTGCGCGCCGGGGTGCGCATCTACGAATACTGCGACCGGCCGCTGCACGGCAAGGTGGCACTGGTGGACGACGAATGGTCCACCGTGGGATCGAGCAACCTGGATCCGCTGAGCCTGTCGCTCAACCTCGAAGCCAATGTCATCATCCGGGACCGGGCTTTCAATGCCAACCTCTACGCGCGCCTTGCACACCTGATGGAGAACTCCTGCAAGCAGGTGGAGCCCACGCCCAAAAGCCGCTGGGAAGGCCTGCGCCTGGTGCGCAGCTACTGCGTGTTCCACCTGATGCGCTGGTTCCCGGCCTGGGCCGGTTGGCTGCCGCGCCACGAGCCCACCATCTCGCTGGTCAAGGCCAATGCGCTGGCAGCCGACAATCCCCAGGCGGCTTCGGCCACCTAGGATACAGCCCATGAGCGCTCCCGCCACCCACCCTTTGCGCGGGACTGCCACGCCACCCTCCACCGCAGCCCCGCACAAGGGCACTGGCCGCTGGAGCACCGTGCGCAACAGCCGCTGGTGGCCGTGGGCCATCACGCTGGTCACCGGCGCGTTCGTGCTGCTGATCGGCGCGCTGCTGTTCCGGCAGGCACGCAGCGTGGACTGGGGCGCCGTGTGGAATGCGCTGATCGACCTGCCCATGGCCGCGCTGCTGGGTGGCGCTGCGCTGGCGTTCGCCAGCCACGGCATCTACAGCAGCTTCGACCTGTTCGGGCGCTACTACACCCGGCATGGCCTGCCGGTGGCACGCACCGTGGGCACCACGCTGATCGCCTACCCGTTCACGCTGAACCTGGGATCCCTCATCGGCGGGGTCACGGTGCGCTACCGGCTGTACTCGCGCCAGGGCCTGTCGGTGGGCGACATCGGCCAGGTGGTGGCCATCAGCATCATCACCAACTGGCTCGGCTACTTCGTACTGGCGGGCGCGGTGTTCTGGCTCTGGACGCCGCACCTGCCCGAGGGCTGGGACATGGCCTCCGGCCAGCTGCGCTGGATTGGCGGCGCCATGGCGACCGTCACCGCAGCCTACCTGGTGGCCTGCGTGTGGCGCCGGGGCCAGCCGCTCACGCTGCGGGGCCACAGCTTCCCCATGCCGCACTGGTCGGTGGGATTGCTGCAGGTGGCAGTGTCTGCAGTGAACTGGATGGTGATGGGCGCAGCGATCTGGCTGCTCACCCAGCAGCAGGCGCCCTATGTGGCGGCCCTGGCCACGGTGTTGCTGGGTGCCGTGGCCGGCCTGATCTCGCGCATCCCCGCCGGCCTGGGCGTGCTGGAGGCCGTGGGTACGGCCGTGCTGTCAGCCTATATGCCGGCGCCCCAGGCGCTGGCCGCCATCCTCGCCTACCGCACGCTCTACTTCTTTGCGCCGCTGGCCGTCGCCGCGTTGGCCTTCGGGGTGGTGGAACTGCGTTGGCGCAACGGTGGGACAAGCACACCGGCACCAACCTCGGGGACATCCTCGAAGTGAGCAGCCCCCGTGCGGGCAAAATCGGGGGCCTTTTGCCCCTGCCACGCGCCTTCATGTCCTCTTCCCTCCCCGCCACCCCGCTGCGCATCACCGCGCAGCAAGGCCAGGCGCCGCTCTCGCTGGCACAACAGTCGTTCAACGGCTTGCTCGCGCAGATCGCAGAACAGCGCGAGATCCTGGCTGCATGGAACCAGGCCATCGACGCCTACCACCAGCGCTACGCCAAAGACGTCGCCCCCCTGCTCGACAGGTACTACGCTGCGCACGCCGGCCTGGTGAACGCCCTGGTGGAGGCCTCGGCGCGCAAAGGCCTGGGCCGCACGCTGCTGCGGGACCTGCATGCAGTGATCGCCCGGCTCGCTGGCGACCTGGCCCACAACGTGCGCGATGCCGCCACGCGCGCAACGATGCAGGCGCTGCACGCCCAGTACACCGAGGAGCCGCTCGACACCGAGGAAACACCCGACAGCACCGACGCGCTGCGGCTGCCATCCGCAACCGAGCCGGAATCCCCCGAAGACATCGTGCGCCGGGTGGAGGAGGAAATGCAGGCCCGTCAGGCACGCGCGCAACAGGAGCGCGAGCGCCACCGTGCCGGCCGTGCCCGCAAGCCCAGTGCGCAGGAGCGTGCGCAGCAGGAAGCCGCCCAGGAGGCCAGCCAGTCGGTGCGCGCGGTGTACCGCAAGCTGGCCAGTGCCCTGCACCCCGACCGCGAGCCCGACGAAGCCGAGCGCCTGCGCAAAACCGCCCTCATGCAGCGCGTGAACCTGGCCTATGCCGCCAACAGCCTGCTCGACCTGCTGCAACTGCAGCTGGAGGTGGAGCAGATCGACGCGCAGCACATGGCGGGGGTAGGCGACACGCACCTGCAGCGCTACAACCAGGTCCTCACCGACCAACTGGCAGAGTTGCGCCAGGAGGTGGTGACGCTGGAGAACACGATGCGGCTGCAGTTGGGCCTTGCATCCAAGCGCAAGCTGCAGCCCGGCCAGCTGATGGCCCAGTTGCGCAGCCAGATCCAGGCACTGGAGCACGACATTCCGCTGCTGCAGCGGGAGGTGCAGGCGGTAGCCGACAACGACTACCTCAAGCAATGGCTCAAGGCACAGGCCGCCGACATGCTGGACCCGGACTGAGCACCCTGGCGGGCATGGCAGCACCGCCTCCTTTAAAATACCAGCCCCACGACATTGCCACCGCCCGATCGACACGGGCCTGCAAGACCATGATCCGCCTTTCCGAAATCAAGCTGCCGTTGGCCGCCGTGCCGGCCGATGCCGCCGAGCACCCGCTGGACGCATTGCGCGCCCAGGCCGTCCAGGTCCTGGGCATCGCCCCGGCCGACATTGCCGCCGTGCACGTGCACAAGCGCAGCTTCGACGCGCGCAAGGCCGACCTGCTGGCGGTGTACATCATCGACATCACGCTGGCCGACCCAGTGCGCGAAACCGCCCTGCTCGCCCAGCATGCCGGCCGCCCGCACATCCAGCCCACGCCCGACATGGTGTGGCAGCCGGTGGGCCAGGCGCCCGCCGACCTGGCGCTGCGGCCAGTGGTGGTGGGCTTCGGGCCCTGCGGCATCTTTGCCGCGCTGGTGCTGGCGCAGATGGGCTTCAAGCCCATCGTGCTGGAACGCGGCAAGCCGGTGCGCGAGCGCACCAAGGACACCTGGGGCCTGTGGCGCAAGCGCGAGCTGCATGCCGAGAGCAACGTGCAGTTCGGCGAAGGCGGGGCCGGCACCTTCAGCGACGGCAAGCTCTACAGCCAGATCAAGGACCCGCGCCACCTGGGCCGCAAGGTCATGGGCGAGTTCGTCAAGGCCGGCGCGCCCGAGGAAATCCTCTACGTGGCGCACCCGCACATCGGCACCTTCAAGCTGGTGAAGGTGGTGGAGAACCTGCGCGAGCAGATCATCGCACTGGGCGGCGAGATCCGCTTCGAGCAGCGCGTGACCGACGTTGTCGTCGAAGGCACGGGCGAGAGCCGCCACCTGCGCGGCCTCACGGTGCTCAACCAGGCCACGGGCGAAACCACCGAACTGCGTGCCGACCATGTGGTGATGGCGCTGGGCCACAGCTCGCGCGACACCTTCGCCATGCTGTACCAGCGCGGCGTGGCCATGGAGGCCAAGCCTTTTTCCATCGGCTTTCGGGTAGAGCACCCGCAGGGCGTGATCGACCGCGCCCGCTGGGGCCGCCATGCCGGCCACCCGCTGCTGGGCGCGGCCGACTACAAGCTGGTGCACCACGCGGCCAACGGGCGCGCGGTCTACAGCTTCTGCATGTGCCCCGGCGGAACGGTGGTGGCCGCCACCAGCGAGCCGGGCCGCGTGGTCACCAACGGCATGAGCCAGTATTCGCGCAACGAGCGCAATGCCAATGCCGGCATGGTGGTGGGCATCGACCCCACCGACTACCCGACCGATGCCGAGGCCTTCGCGCTGCACCTGGGCGCGACCTATGGCGCCGAAGCGCAGCCGGCCGGGCACCACCACCCTCTGGCGGGCATCGTGATGCAGCGCCAGCTCGAATCCAATGCCTATGTGCTGGGCGGTAGCGACTACAGTGCGCCCGGCCAGTTGGTGGGCGACTTCATCGCCGGGCGCGATTCGAAGCAGCTGGGCGACGTGGAGCCTTCGTACAAGCCCGGCGTGGCCTTGGGCGACCTGCATGCAGCCCTGCCCGGCTACGCCATCGAGGCACTGCGCGAGGCACTGCCGGCCTTTGGCCGCAAGATCAAGGGCTTCGACATGCACGACGCGGTGCTCACCGGGGTGGAGACGCGCACCTCGTCCCCCCTCAAGATCGGGCGCGGCGAGAACCTGCAGAGCCTGAACACCGGCGGGCTCTACCCGGCCGGGGAAGGCGCAAGCTATGCAGGGGGCATCCTCTCGGCCGGAGTCGATGGCATCAAGGTCGGCGAGGCCGTGGCGCGCAGCATGCTGGGCATCGCCTGAGGAAGACGCCGTGCTGTTCACCACACCCTCGCGTGCGCAGTTCGCCACCGCGGCACTGGCCATGGCCGCCGTGGTGCTGGCCTCCAACATCCTGGTGCAGTTCCCCATCAACGACTGGCTCACCTGGGGTGCCATCACCTACCCGGTGGCCTTCCTGGTGAGTGAGCTGGTCAACCGCCGCCATGGCCCCGTGCAGGCGCGGCGCGTGGCCTGGGTCGGGTTCGCGGTGGCCGTGGCGGCCTCGCTGGTGCTGGCACCGGCCCGCATTGCGGTGGCTTCGGGCACGGCCTTCTTGCTGTCGCAGTGGCTGGACATCGGTATTTTCGACCGCCTTCGGCACGGCTCGTGGTGGCGCGCGCCGCTCGTGGCCACGCTGCTGGCGGCCGTGCTGGACACGGCCATCTTCTGGAGCATCGCCTTTGCAGGCACCAGCGACCCGTGGGTCACCTGGGCCCTGGGCGACCTGACCGTGAAGCTGGTGCTGGGTGTGGCGCTGCTGCTGCCCTTTCGCCTGCTCATCGGCAGCCGGGCAGCGCAGCTCTACTGACGCTTACTTGCGCTGCAGGAAGTCGACGGCCAGCGCAGCCAGGGTACGGGCACCCACAGGCAACTGGTCTTCATCGATGTCGAACAACGGCGAGTGGTTGGACGGTGCCTTGGTGAAGTCCGCACCCTTGGGTGGCGCGCCCAGGAAGTAGAAGAAGCCCGGGGCCACCTTCTGGAACTCGGAGAAGTCTTCCGAGCCGCTGACCTTGGGGATGATCATGGCCTTGCCGCCGGTGGCCAGCTTGAGCGCAGGCAGCGAGGCTTCGGTCAGCGCCGCAGGGTTGGAGGTCACGGGGTAGGCCACGGGGCCGAAGCGCACCTTGGCCTTGGCACCGCTCGATGCCGCGATGGACTCGGCCGTGGTGGTGATGCGCTTGAGTGCCTCCTGGCGCATGCCTTCATCGAAGGTGCGCAGCGTGCCCAGCAGCTCCACGTTGTCGGGAATGATGTTGTAGCGCGTGCCGCCATGGATGGAGCCGATGGTGATCACGGCCGGCTCCTGGCTGATGTTGAGCTGGCGGCTCACCACCGTCTGCAGGCCCAGTACCACCTGGCTGGCAGCCACTACCGGGTCCACCGCGTTCCAGGGCGACGAGCCATGGCCGCCGCGGCCTTCGACCTGAATGCTGATGTTGTCCGAGCCCGCCATCAGCGGGCCGCTGCGGTAGCCCACCACACCGGATGGCAGGTTGGCCGTGATGTGCAGGCCGTAGATGGCCTGCACGTCTTTCAGCGCGCCCTCTTCCACCATGGCCTTGGCGCCGAAGCTGGGCACCTTGCCGCTGGCGTCGGCCTCCACCGGCGCGCCTTCCTCGGCGGGCTGGAAGATGAACTTGATGGTGCCCGGCAGCGTGGCCCGCATGCCGGCCAGGGCCTCGGCCGCGCCCATGAGCATGGCCACGTGGGCATCGTGCCCGCAGGCATGCATCACCGGCACTTCCTTGCCCAGGTAATTGGCCTTCACCTTGGAGGCAAAGGGCAGGTTGGTGTTCTCGGGCACGGGCAGCGCATCCATGTCGGCGCGCAGGGCCACCACCTTGCCCGGCAGCCCGCCGCGCAGCGTGCCCACCACGCCGGTGCCGCCCACGCCGGTCTGCACCTCCATCCCCAGGCGCTTGAGGTGCTCGGCCACCAGCTTGGCGGTGCGCACTTCCTGGCCCGACAGCTCGGGGTGGGCATGGATGTCGCGGCGCCAGCCGACCATCTTGCCGGCCACGCCGTTCACGGCGGTATCGATGGCCTGAAGGCCAGCGGCATCCAGGGCCTGGGCATGGGCGGAAGAAACCAGGGCCAGGTTGCCGGCCACGAGGCCGGCGGCAATGGCGATCGACGAGAGGGTTTTGTGCATGAGGCGGGGTCCGTGCAGAGGGATAAAAAAGAACGAGCGTTCATGCTACGGGTGCACAGATGTTTCATGACAAGCGAAAATCGCCATCTACAGAGCCGATACCGCCATGCATGCACCCACCTTCCGCATCGACATTCCGCTGGTGCCTGAATCCTCCTTGGGCACGGCCCTGCACTTCATCGACCTGCTGCGCAGCGCCAACCTGCTGGCCCGCCTGCGGTCAGGGAACCAGGCGCCGCGCATGGACTGGCGGCTTCTCGATGCCGACGGCCAGCCCCTGCCCGCCCTGACCGGACCATGGGCGCACTACACCGCAGCCGGACCGTCCACCGACGTGCACAGCGGCCCGGCACAGGCGGTGTTCATTGCCTCGTTCCTCGCGGCCGACATCCCGGCCATACGCCAGGTGGTGGCGCGCCACCCCGCGCTGGTACGGCAGGTCGGCATCGCAGTGGATGCCGGGCAAAAGCTGCTGACCATGGGCGACGGCGCCTGGCTGGCCGCCGCCAGCGGCCGCCTGCAGGGGCGCACGGCCAGCCTGCCCTGGTTCTACATGGCCGGCTTTGCGCGGGACTTCCCGGGCATCACGCTGGTGCCGGGGCGGGACTGGACCGACGATGGCCCCTGGCTGAGCGGCGCCCTGCCCCACAACCTGGTGGACCTGGCCATCGCCCTCGTGCGCCATGCCTTTGGCGAAGAAATGGCCCGGGCTTGCGCCACGGTGATGGCGCCCGACCACCAGCGCGCGCAAGCGGCCCTGCAGGCCAATGCCCAGCAGCACATCCCGCCCACGCGCGACAGCACCCTGGCGCGCGCCATCGCATCGATGGAGGCCCACCTGGAAGAACCGTATTCACTGGAACGCCTGGCGCGGGCCGCATCGGTGAGCTCGCGCACCCTGCTGCGGCATTTCCAGGCCGAGCTGGCGCAGTCGCCGCTCGACTACCTGCATGCCCTGCGCTGCGCGCGCGCCAAGGTGATGCTCGAAGTGACGCTGGAGAGCGTACCCAGCATCGCCGTAGCCTGCGGCTATGCGGACCCGGCGGCTTTTCGCCGCATCTTCGTGAGGCACACCGGCATGGCGCCGGCCGAGTACCGCAAGCGCCACGCCTTGCGCGCCCCGCGCCGGCGCTGGCGTGTGGAAGTGGGTTAAGGCCGTGCGGCTGGCCGGTCTGGCCGGTCTGGCCGGTCTGGCCGGTCTGGCCGGACCCTACCGCAGCGCGGCCGTGTTCGCGGGCAGGCGAAACGCCTCCACCAGTTCGGCCAGTTGCTGCGCCTGCACGCGCAGGCCCTGCGCGGCGGCCGACGACTCCTCCACCAGGGCGGCGTTCTGCTGCGTCATCTGGTCCAACTGGGACACGGCCTCGCCCACCTGGCTCAGGCCCGTGGTCTGCTCGCGCGCGGCCGTGCTGATCTCGCCGATGATGGTCGCCACCTGTTTCACCGAGTCGACGATCTCGCCCATGGTGCTGCCAGCCGCATGCACCAGCGCCGAGCCTTCGTCCACCTGGCGCACGCTGTCGCTGATCAGGCCACCGATCTCCTTGGCGGCCGTGGCCGAGCGCTGGGCCAGGCTGCGCACCTCGCTGGCCACCACGGCGAAGCCCCGGCCCTGTTCGCCCGCCCGGGCGGCTTCCACCGCCGCATTGAGCGCCAGGATGTTGGTCTGGAAGGCGATGCCGTCGATCACGCTGGTGATGTCGGCAATGCGCCGGGACGACTGGGCGATACCCTCCATGGTGCCCACCACCCGGTCCACCGCATCGCGCCCGCGCTGGGCCACGCCGCTGGCACCAGTCGCCAGGCTGCTGGCCTGCGCGGCCGCGTCGGCGCTGTGGCGCACGGTGGCCAGCAGCTCTTCCATGCTGGCGGCGATTTCTTCGAGGTTCGAGGCCGTCTGCTCGGTTCGGGCCGACAGATCGCTGTTGCCCGCCGCGATCTCGCCGCTGGCATCGGCCACCGAGGCGCTGGCCCCGCGCATGCCCACGACCAGCTCCGCCAGGCGTGCCTGCATGTCGCCCAGGCGGGCCACCAGGGCCTGCAGTTCATCGCGGTTGCCGGTGTCTGCGGCGGGCACGTGCGAGGTCAGGTCGCCCTCGGCGATGCGGTCGGTCACGTCCGATGCCCGTGCCAGGGGCCGCAGGATGGAGCGCGACAGCAACCAGGCACACACCAGGCTCAGCAGCAGCCCCAGCGCGGAGCCCGCAGCCAGCAGCAAGGTGCCCATCTTCTCGCTGCGGGTGGCCGCAGCGCGCGCATCGGCCACGCGCTGGCGCTGGTATTCGGCCAGCTCGTCGACCGCCTTGGCATAGGCATCCGCCGCTGGGCGCAGGGTGCCGGCAATGGCATCTGCAGGCAGGGCCTCGCCGGCCTTGCGGCGCTTGACCAGATCGTCGCGCACGCTGCGAAACTGGTTGCCCGCCTTGTCGATGGTGTCGAAGATGCGTTGCGATGCGGGGTCTTCGGTCAGCTCGTCGAGCCGTTTGCGCACCTCGCTGGAGCGCGCCGAAGTGACCTTGCGGTCGGCGTCGATGCGCGCTGTGTAAGCCGGGTTGTCGATCTCCAGCAGGGTCTCGGCCCGCACCGAACTGAGCACCACGATGGCGTGCAGCTCGCGGGCCAGCAGGGCCCGCTCGGAGGAGGCGCCGCCCAGGTCATCGGCGATGTCCTGCAGCTCCGCCAGCCGCCAGATCCCCACGGCTGCCGACAGGAACATCACAAGGCATACGACGCCAAAGGCGAGGGCCAGGCGGAACGCGACACGCGTTTGGGTGAGGGACATGGTGCAGGCCTGTTGGTGGGGTCAGTGAATACTGGATCTGTAGCAGATTGCAACAAATCCGGGTTTTCCCTTATATCGTCAAAATGGGACGATTACTTGAACCAGGCGTTCCCCATGCCAGCCTTTCGAGCCATACAGCAGGAAAGGGCTTTTCTCAAGGTCACCCCGCCGCCGCACCCCTCAACACGCTCGCCCCCGCTGCGGCACGCAGTTCGCCGGAGAGCTCCGGGCTGCGGACGGCGCGTGACAGCACCAGTGCCCCCACCAGTTGCGACAGCGCAGCCAAAGCCTGTTCGCGGCGCTCGGCAGGTTCGTCACCCTGCATCAGGGGTTCCAGCAGCCGCAGGAAATTGTCGATCCCGGTTTCGAACGTGCCCTTCAGCGCCGCACCAGCGCGGGCCACGTCACCGGCCAGCGCAGCCATCGCACAGCCTTTGGCGGTGTGCTGGCAATGCAGGTCCGAGAGGTAGAACCCCACCAGCGCCTGCAGCGCCTCGGCCGGCGGCTTGGCGGACATCTCCTCCCAGTAGTGCTGGTTGGCCATGAGTGCGCGCTCACATGCCAGGCCGGCCAGTTCATCCTTGGACTCGAAATGGCCATAGAAGCCGCCCCGGGTCAGCCCGGCGGCCTGCATCAGCTCGTTCAGGCCGATGCCGTCGAACCCTTTTTCACGGAACAGCTCGCCTGCCACATCCACGATGCGTTCGCGGTTGGCCTCGGCCTGCGCCCTCGTCACTTTCATGGCTTCTCCTTGTGCTTGACTTATTTTACATGTTGATCGACATTTATATTTATTCATGTCAAACAACATTTAAAAGGTGTCCCCATGAAAGCATTGATCACCGCCTATGCGCGCACTCCGTTCCACTTCGCACGCAAAGGCGCTCTGGCCCAGGTGCGGCCCGACACGCTGGCCGCCGAACTCATCAGGAGCCTGGTGCAGCGCACCGGCATCGACCCGGCGACGCTGGAAGAAGTGATCGCCGGCTGCGCCTACCCCGAAGGCGCCCAGGGCAACAACATCGCGCGCATCGCATCGCTGCTGGCGGGGCTGCCGCACGGGGTCAGCGGGATGACGGTGAACCGCTTTTGCGGCTCGTCGATGTCGGCCGTGCACATTGCGGCCGCGCAGATCGAGGCCGGACTGGGCGATGCCTACCTGTGCCTGGGGGTGGAGTCCATGACCATGGTGCCGCAGGGCGGCCTCACCTTCTCGCCCCACCCTGTGCTGTTCGAGCAGACCGATGCCTACATGGCCATGGGCGAGACGGCCGAGAACGTGGCCGAGCGCTACGCGGTGTCGCGCACCGACCAGGAGCAACTGGCGTTGCAATCCCACCGCAAGGCCGCCGCAGCGCGCGAAGCCGGCCTGCTGCGCAACGAGATCGTGCCCATCGCCCTGCCCGACGGGCAGGTGGTGGCCGAGGACGGCTGCATCCGCCCCGCCACTTCGCTCGAAGCGCTGGCCGGCCTCAAGCCCGCGTTCCGCGAGACCGGCTCGGTCACGGCGGGCACTTCGTCGCCACTGACCGATGGCGCAGCCGCCGTGCTGGTGACCAGCGAGGCCTACGCCGCGCGCCATCGCCTGCAACCGCTGGCGCGCATCGTCGCCATGGCCACTGCGGGCGTGGACCCCGCCTTCATGGGCCTGGGGCCCATCCCTGCATCGCGCAAGGCGCTGGCCCGCGCAGGCCTGGCCGCAGCCGACATGGACGTGGTCGAGATCAACGAGGCCTTCGCCTCCCAGGCGCTGGCCTGCATCCGCGAACTGGGCCTGCGGCCCGAGACCATCAACCTCGACGGTGGCGGCCTGGCCATCGGCCACCCGCTGGGCGCCACCGGCGCGCGCATCACCGGCAAGGCGGCCGCGCTGCTGCAGCGCCAGGGCGGGCGCTATCCGCTGGCCACGCAATGCATCGGCGGCGGCCAGGGCATCGCCACGGTGCTACAGGCGCTGTGACCGCTGCCAACCTATTTCCCCCACCCCACCTCGTATCTCTTGCCCCAAGGACTGCTTCCATGAACCTCCAGAACTCCGTCGTCTTCATCACCGGTGCCAACCGGGGCCTGGGCCTGGCCTTTGCGCAGGCGGCCCTCGCCGCAGGTGCCCGCAAGGTCTACGCGGCCGCACGCGACCCCGCCACCGTCACCTTGCCCGGCGTCATCCCCGTGCAGCTCGATGTCACGAACACCGCCCAGATCGCCGCTGCCGTGGCCGCTTGCCCCGACGTGACGCTGCTGGTGAACAACAGCGGCATCTCGCGTGGGTCGAGCTTCCTGGGCACCGATGCCATGGCGGCTGCGCGCGCCGAGTTCGAGACCAATTTCTTCGGCCCCTGGGCCGTGGCCCAGGCCTTTGCCCCGGTGCTCCAGGCGAACGGCGGTGGCGCGGTGCTCAACGTGCTGTCGGTACTGAGCTGGCTCACGATTCCCGCAGTGGCCACTTACAGCGCCTCCAAGGCTGCGGCCTGGTCGCTGAGCAATGGCCTGCGCAATGAACTGCGCGCCCAGGGCACGCAGGTGACCAGCCTGCACGTGGCCTACATGGACACCGACATGACGCGCGGCCTGGACGCCCCCAAGGCCGCCCCGCTCGACGTCGCACGCCTGGCGCTGCAGGGCGTGCAGGCCGGCCTCGCCGAGGTGCTGGCCGACGACACCACGCGCCATGTGAAGCAATCGCTGTCCAGCGCCACGCCGGCCTACGCAGGCTGAGGCAGGTCCCCAAAAACAAAAGCCGCCGGGTTCACACCCGGCGGCTTTTTTTAACTGAGCGATACGGCCCCGGGGCCGTTCAACGCATCACGCCTTGTTCTGCAGCGCAGCAATGCGCTCTTCGATGGGCGGGTGGGTGCTGAACAGCTTGCCGATGCCACCGGCGATGCCCATGGCGGCCACGCTCTTGGGCAGCTCGCCCGGGTGCATGCCGCCCAGGCGCGCCAGGGCATTGATCATGGGCTGGCGGCGGCCCATCAGCTGGGCGGCACCTGCGTCGGCGCGGAACTCGCGCTGGCGGCTGAACCAGGCCACGACCATGGCTGCGGCAAAGCCCAGCACGATGTCCAGCACGATGGTGGTCACGTAGTAGCCGATGCCGGGGCCCGAGCTGTTCTCGTCGCTCTTGCGCAGGAAGCTGTCCACCGCGTAGCCGATCACGCGCGACAGGAACACCACGAAGGTGTTCATCACGCCCTGGATCAGGGTCATGGTCACCATGTCGCCGTTGGCGATGTGGGCCACCTCGTGGCCGATCACGGCCTCGACCTCTTCACGCGTCATGCCCTGCAGCAGGCCGGTGGACACCGCCACCAGCGCCGAGTTCTTGAACGCGCCCGTGGCGAATGCGTTCGGGTCGCCTTCGAAGATGCCGACTTCGGGCATGCCGATCTTGGCCTCGTCGGCGAACTTGCGCACCGTCTCGACGATCCAGCGCTCATCGGCCGAACCTGAGCCGTCGATCACGCGCACACCCGAGGTCCACTTGGCCATGGGCTTGCTGATCAACAGCGAGATGATGGCGCCGCCAAAACCCATGATGAGCGCAAAGCCCAGCAGCGCGCCGAGGTTCAGGCCGTTGGCCGTGAGGTAGCGGTTCACGCCGAGCAGGCTCGCCACCACCCCCAGCACGACGACGACGGCCAGGTTGGTCAGTACAAACAAAAATATCCGCTTCATGTTCTCTCCGTGGGGTAAACAAGGCACTGCGGTCTAGATGGGGGGTGGGCCGGCGCGATTCAAGCACCGCCACACCGTGGCCCGCAACCGCAGTTTCCCTTCGCGGTATGGTAGGGCGAATTGCCTGGAGGGGCCTTATCACACAGTCGCTGACGGGAATTAGGGCGTCTTGTCCGACATGGCGCGGGAAGGCCGGAACACCTGCGGATCGGCGTAGAAACAGGGATCCTCATTGGCCGCCCACCAGCCGGGCACGCCCAGCACCGGAAGTGGCGTGAAGGGCTTGGTGGCCCAATATTCGGGCTGCATCTGCTGCGCCAGCCAGGCATCGGCCTGTGCCAGGGAGGCCATGGGTGCCGGCGCACGGTACACATGCGCAACGATAGGCTTGCGCGGCGTCACGAGCTTCTCCAGCAGCGCATGGCCGAACAGCACCAGCCGGGCTTCTCGCCACAGCGGGCGCAGATCCACAAACAGGCGCTGCCACTGGCGCGCATTCAACGCGTCCCACAAAGGCGCAGGCGCATCGAGCAGGGCACCGTTCTCATCGAACACCGTGAGCGCATCGCGCAGCGGGCCGCGCACCGCACCAATGCCGTGCGCCGCGATGGCACCGGCCTGCAGTTCGTTGAGCCGCAGCTTGGCCTGCGGAAACTGCAGCCACACCAGGCCGTTGAAGAAGTCGTGCAGGTTGTCGCGCGTGGGCACGCGGCGCGTGTCGAAGATGTGCTGCTCGTAGGCCGCGCCTTCGGGCAGGTCGCCCTGCGGGACAAACTGCACGGGCGCTGCCCAGGCGCACTGCAGCGCGCGGTGCACCGGCGCGCCGTGCAGCAGCACCTGCTGCGCCATGGCTTGGCCAGTGGCCTGCCACGGCGCTAGCCAGGCGGCAGCCCAGTCAATCGCCTCTAGACCAGCCGCCACGGCAGCGCTTCACCCGCGCGCAAAGGCTTGAGTTCGGCTTCGCCAAAGGCAAAGCTGTCGGGCGGCGTCCACGACTCGCGGCGCAGGGTGATGGTGCCGGTGTTGCGCGGCAGGCTGTAGAAGTCCGGGCCGTTGAAGCTGGCGAAGGCTTCGAGCTGGTCGAGTGCGCCCGCGTTGTCGAAGGCCTCGGCGTACATCTCCATCGCCGCGTGGGCGGTGTAGCAGCCGGCGCAGCCGCTGGCGTGCTCCTTTAGGTGCGCAGGGTGCGGCGCGCTGTCGGTGCCCAGGAAGAACTTGGCGCTGCCGCTGGTGGCGGCCTGCACCAGGGCCAGGCGGTGCGTCTCGCGCTTGAGCACGGGCAGGCAGTAGTAGTGTGGGCGCACGCCGCCGATGAAGATGGCGTTGCGGTTGTACAGCAGGTGGTGCGCGGTGATGGTGGCCGCCGTGAAGCGGTCGGCCGCCTGCACGTAGTCGGCCGCATCCTTGGTGGTGATGTGCTCGAAGACGATCTTGAGCTCGGGGAAGTCGCGGCGCAGCGGGATCAGCTGCTGCTCGATGAACACCGCCTCGCGGTCGAACAGGTCGATGTCGCTGCTGGTCACCTCGCCGTGCACCAGCAGCAGCATGCCGCTTTTTTGCATGGCTTCGAGGGTCTTGTAGGTCTTGCGCAGGTCGGTCACGCCCGCGTCGCTGTTGGTGGTCGCGCCTGCGGGGTAGAGCTTGGCTGCAACCACCCCGGCTTCGCGGGCACGCACGATCTCTTCGGGCGGCAGGTTGTCGGTGAGGTACAGCGTCATCAGCGGCTCGAAGGCCACGCCCTCGGGTACGGCAGCGAGGATGCGCCCCTTGTACGCCAGGGCCTGCTCGGCCGTGGTCACGGGCGGGCGCAGGTTGGGCATGATGATCGCGCGGCCGAACTGGGCGGCCGTGTGCGGCACGACGGTGAACAGGGGCTCTCCGTCGCGCACGTGCAGGTGCCAGTCGTCGGGGCGGGTGATGGTGAGGGTGTTGGTGGGGGCGGCTGCAGTCATGGGCGATATTCTCCCATTCCCCGCATCACCCCCCTGCCGGTACCGCTCATTCGGCGGTGATGCCGGCCTTGCGCACCACGTCGCCGAACTTCACCAGGCGCTCGGCCATCATCTTCTCGAAGGCGGCAGGCGGCATCTCCTCGGGCACGATCACGCCGCGCTCCTTGAGGTTGGCCACCATGGCAGGTGCCGTGGCGGCCTGGCGTACCGCCTTGTACAGCGTCTGCACGATGGCGTCGGGGGTGCCCCCAGGGGCGGCCAGGCCGGTCCAGGAGCTGAGGTTGAGCTCGGGATAGCCGACCTCGGCCATGGTGGGCACATCGGGCAGTTGCGGCAGGCGCTGCTCGGAGGCCACAGCCAGCGCGCGCACCTTGCCGGCCTGCACATGGGGCAGCATGATGACCAGGTTGTCGAGGATGAACTGCACCTCGTTGGCCAGCACGGCCGTGATCAGCGGCGTGCCGCCGCGGTAGGGGATGTGCGTGGTGTAGATACCGGTGACCGCCTTGAACATCTCCACGTTGAGCTGGCCCATGCTGCCCACGCCGCCGCTGCCGTAGTTGAGCTTGCCGGGGTTCTTCTTGGCGTAGTCCACGAACTCCTTGACGGACTTGAGGGGCAGGCTCGAGTGCACGACCAGTGCATTGGGCTGGCGGCCCAGGATGGCGATGTTCTCGAAGTCCTTGATCGGGTCGTAGCCCACCTTGGGCTGGGTCAGCGGGTTGGCCAGGTGGCTGCTCTGCGAGGACACCACCAGCGTGTAGCCATCGGGCTTGGCGCGCGCCACGCCCAGTGATGCGACCGAGCCACCGGCACCTGCGCGGTTTTCGACCACGATGGGCACGCCCAGGATGCGCGACAGCGGCTCCGAATACTGGCGCGCCATGATGTCCACCGATCCCCCGGGAGGAAACGGCACCACGAGCGTGATGGGACGCGAGGGATACCTGTCCTGGGCCTGTGCGGCCAGCGGTGCCAGGCCCGCGAGGCCCAGCCCGAGGCCGGCGTTGAGGATGTGGCGGCGATTGGGTTGCATGAAGGAGTTCACGGGGTCTTCTCTCAAGGTCTTGCAGGGATCGGAAATCAGGGATGGTCGAGAACAGCCAGCGCCACGGCCTGCGCGCGCGGCACCAGGGTGGACAGCTCGCAGTACTCGCGCTCGGTGTGGGGGTGGCCACCCACGGGGCCGGTGCCGCACAGCGTGGGTGCGCCCACCGAGGCGGTCAGCCCGCTGTCGGCCGCGCCGCCGGTGAACTCGCCCTCTACCGAAAAGCCCAGCGACTGCGCGCCGCGCTGGTACAGCGCCAGCAGTGTCTCGGGAGTGGGTTTCATGGGCAGGGTGCGGCGCATGCCGGTCACGCGGCCCTGGGTGCGGGGAAGGCTCTCGGCCTCGACGATGGCGCGCACGCGCTCGAAGAGTTCGTCGGGATCGGTCTCGGCGGTGTAGCGCACGTCCAGTTCGGCCTTGGCGTGCGGCGCCACCATGTTCGGCACGATGCCGCCCTGCACCACGCCGACGTTGGTGGTGATGCCCGCAGCCACGTCGGTCAGTGCATCCAGCGCCAGGATCTTGTGGGCCAGCGCCCCGATGGCGCTGGCGCCGGCCGCATGGTTGATGCCGGCATGGGCGGCCACGCCCTGCACCTCGAATTCGATGGCCATGGAGCCCTTGCGGCTGGTGACCAGGTTGCCGCTCACGCGGCCGGGCTCGGCATTGAACACGGCACGGGCGCCGCGGGCCGCGGCCATGATGTGCTCGCGTGTGGCGGGCGAGCCAATCTCCTCGTCGCAAGAGAAGAACAGCCGCAGCGGCGCCGTGAGCCCGCCGCAGCGCGCAAAGGCCTCGGCCACGAAGGCGTTCATCACCAGGCCCGACTTCATGTCGGCCACGCCGGGGCCGTAGGCACGGCCATCCTCCACGCGGAAGGGGCGGCGCGCCACGGTGCCGGCCGGGTACACCGTGTCCATGTGGCCCATGAGCAGGATGGGCGCGCCCTCGGTGGGGCCGGGCACCTGGGCCTGCAGCAGCACGCCATAGCCGGGTACGGGCACCAACTCCACCGCCACGCCGGCGGCCACGAGCCGCTCGCGCAGGGTTGCGGCCACCGTCGTCACGCCCGCTTCGTCGCGGCTGCCGCTGTCGATGTCCACCACCTTCTGCAACAGGTCTTGCATCGCCTGTTGCTGGCCGGCCAGCCAATCGAGGATGCGCGTGCGTACCTGCACGCGGCTTTCTTCAAGGGTATCCTGCATGTTTTCCTTTGCTCCCACGCCCGGGGACGGCTGGGCGATGGAGTGAAAGTGTTGCATGCAGCGGCCTTGTTTGCAATACATTTTTCATAAAATGGATATCAATGAAATTATCATTGCAGAACTCAGACGGACTGCTGCCCGAGCGCCTGGCCCGCCAGGGCGCGGGCCTCACGGCCAGCGAGCGCGCGCTGGCCGAGTCGCTGGAGCGCGATTACCCCCATGCGCTGCTCGAATCGGCCACCGCCCTGGCCGCCCGCACCGGCACCAGCGCCTCCACCGTGGTGCGGCTGTTCGCCAAGCTGGGCTATGGCAGCTACGCCGAGGCCCAGCGCGAGGCCCGCGCCGAGGTCACGGCCCTGCTGCAGACGGCCGGGCAGCGCGCGCCCGTGACCATCGGCACACGGCGCAGCCTGCAACAATGCGTGGACGACGCCCTGCTGCACGACCAGCACAACATCGGCGCCACGCGCGACGGGCTGGACATGGCGGCCTTCGAGGCCATCGCCACGCGACTGGCGCAGGGCAAGGGCCGCGTCTTCGTGCTGGCACAGATCAACAGCGCGCCCGTGGCGGCCTGGCTGGCACTGCATCTGAACATGTGCCGCCCCGGCGTGCACGAGCTGGGCGCTGGCGCCGTGGCGGCCACCGACCAGTTGCTATGGGTGCAGCCCGATGACGTGCTGCTGGCCTTCAGCATCCGCCGCTACGCGAGCGGCCCGGTGAAGGTGGCGCAGCGCTTTCGCGAGGCCGGTGGCCAGGTGCTGACCATCACCGACAGCGCCTCGGCCCCGCTGGCCGTGCTGGCCCATGAACGCATCCTGGTGCGCACCTCCAACGCCTCTCCGTTCGACTCGTACACCGCCGCCTTCTTCCTGTGCAATGCACTGGTGTCGGCCGTGGCGCAGTTGCGGCACGAAGCCGTGTCGGAAGCACTCAAGCGCCGGGATACGCTGTGGAAGGATGTGGAGGAGCAGCAGCTCATCGTGGAGGGAGTTCCAGCGCGCAAGCCCGTCCGAAAATAGGCAGGAGCCTGCGACTCAGCGCGCCGAGGTCATCGGGCGCGGGAAGCCGCGAACCCAGCTTGGGACCCCCGACGCTTTGCGCTGCCGCCACGAACAAAAAAGGCGCCCGAAGGCGCCTTGTGTGAAATCCTGCACGCCGTGCCCCGCAGGGCACAGGCATGCATGCACCACTCAGTGCGCCAGGATCTTGTTGAGGAAGTCCTTGGTGCGCGGCTGGCGGGCTTCGGGGTGGTTGAAGAAGTCGTCCTTGGAGCAGTCCTCCAGGATCTTGCCACCCACGTCCATGAAGATCACGCGGTTGCTCACCTTGCGGGCGAAGCCCATTTCGTGGGTCACACACATCATGGTCATGCCTTCGTTGGCCAGGCCCACCATCACGTCCAGCACTTCGCCGACCATTTCGGGGTCGAGCGCCGAAGTGGGTTCGTCGAACAGCATCACGATGGGGTCCATGCTCAGGGCGCGGGCAATCGCCACACGCTGCTGCTGGCCGCCCGAGAGCTGGCCAGGGAACTTGTCCTTGTGCGCCATCAGGCCCACGCGCTCCAGCATCTTCAGGCCACGCTTCTTGGCATCGTCGGGGCTGCGGCCCAGCACCTTGACCTGCGCAATCGTCAGGTTCTCCGTCACCGACAGGTGGGGGAACAGTTCGAAGTGCTGGAACACCATGCCCACGCGGCTGCGCAGCTTGGGCAGGTTGGTCTTGGGGTCGTGCAGCTGGATGCCGTCCACCGTGATCTCGCCCTTCTGGAAGGGCTCGAGCGCGTTGATGGTCTTGATCAGCGTGGACTTGCCCGAGCCCGAAGGCCCGCACACCACCACCACTTCACCCTTGTTGATGACGGCCGAGCACTCGTTGAGCACCTGCACGGGGCCATACCACTTGGATACGTTCTTGAGTTCGATCATTTCTTGTTCCTCAATCCAATCTCTTTTGCATCAGCGAATGATCGCGATCTTCTGGTGCAGGCGTTTGACCATCCAGGACAGCGCATAGCACATCACAAAGTACAGAACCGCTGCGGCCAGGTAAGCCTCGATGGGGCGGCCAAAGTTCTTGCCGGCCACTTCAAAGCCCTTGAGCATGTCGTAGGCACCTATGGCGTAGACCAGCGAGGTGTCCTGGAACAGGATGATGGTCTGCGTGAGCAGCACCGGCAGCATGTTGCGAAACGCCTGGGGCAGCACCACGAGCTTCATGTTCTGCCCGTAGGTCATCCCGAGCGCCTGGCCCGCATGGACCTGGCCACGCGCAATGGACTGGATGCCGGCGCGCATGATTTCGCTGAAGTAGGCGGCCTCGAAGGCGATGAAGGTCACCACCGCAGACACTTCCGCTCCGATAGGCCGGCCAATGATGGCCGGCACCAGCAGGAAGAACCACAGGATCACCATCACCAGCGGGATGCTGCGCATGCCATTGACGTAGATGGTCGCAGGCACGTCCAGCCACTTCTTGCCCGACAAGCGCATGAGCGCCAGCACGGTCCCGAAGAGCACACCACCGATGGTGGCCACCACCGTGAGGAAAAGGCTGAAATACAGCCCCTTGAGCACGAAGTTGGAGATCAGGTCCCAGTTGTAGAAGGAAAAATCGAGATTCATTGGTCAGTGCCCCCCACCTGCGCCGCTGGGCACAACCACGCCGGGAATGCGCGCACGCTTCTCGATGAACGCCATGATGCGGTTGATGGCAAACGCCGAGATGACGTAGAGCGCCGTCACGGCCAGATAGACCTCGATGCCGCGCGAGGTTTCCTCCTGCGCCTGCATGGCAAACATCGTGAGCTCAGCCACCGACACGGCAAACGCGACGGAGGAGTTCTTGAAGATGTTCATCGTCTCGCTGGTCAGCGGCGGGATGATGATGCGAAACGCCATGGGAAGCAGCACGTAGCGGTAGGTCTGGAAGGTGGTGAAGCCCACCGCCAGACCCGCATAGCGCTGGCCGCGCGGCAGGGTGTTGATACCCGAGCGCACCTGCTCGGCAATGCGTGCCGACGTGAAGAAGCCCAGCGCCAGCACCACCAGCGTGAAGCCGGGAACGCCCTTCATGACCGGAAAGAGGCTGGGCAGGACGTGGTACCACAGGAAGATCTGCACCAGCAGTGGAATGTTGCGAAACAGCTCGACCCAGGCATTGCCCAGGCGCACGACCATCGGCCGGTCCTGCAAGGTACGCAGCGTGCCAATGACGGAGCCCAATACGAGAGCCAGCACCAGGGCCAGCAGCGAAACAGACACCGTCCAGCCCCAGGCCGACAGCATCCAGTCCAGGTAAGTGATTTCGCCGCCCTTGCCAAAGCAGCTTTGCACGACTTCCCTGTCCATGGTGTCCTGGCAGAACACCTGCCAATCCCAACTCATAGGATCACCCCTTTATTTTTTGGTATTGCATTGGGCGCAATCCTTTGCCCACCCAACAAAAAAGCCCCTTCAAACCGCGGTGGCCGAAGGGGCGCAAGCATCCCGAAGATTACTTCTTGGCGTAGTCTTCCATGGGCTTGTCGTTAGGGGCGGCCCAAGCCGCCTTGGTGGCGTCGGAAATGGGCAGGCCGATCTTGGTGTTGGTCGGAGGCACGGGTTGCATGAACCACTTGTCGTACAGCTTGGCCAGCGAGCCGTCGGCGATCTGGCGCTTGATGCTGTCGTCCACGGCCTTCTTGAAGGCCGGGTCATCCTTGCGCAGCATGCAGGCGATAGGCTCCACCGACAGCACTTCGCCAACGATCTTGTAGTCGGCAGGGTTCTTGGACTTGGAGATGTTGGCAGCCAGGATCGAGCCATCCATCACGAAGGCGTCGGCACGGCCGGTTTCCAGCATCAGGAAGCTGTCGGCGTGGTCCTTGCCGAAGACTTCCTTGAAGTCGATGCCGCCAGAGCGCTCGTGCTTGCGCAGGGTCTGCACCGAGGTGGTGCCCGTGGTCGTGGCCACGGTCTTGCCGTTCAGGTCCTTGATGGAGGTGATGCCCGAATTGGCCTTCACGACGGTGCGAACTTCTTCCACATAGGTGGTCACGGCAAAGGCCACGTCCTTCTGGCGTGCGGCGTTGTTCGTGGTGGAGCCACATTCCAGGTCCACGGTGCCATTGGTTACCAGGGGAATGCGGTTTTGCGAGGTCACGGGCTGGTACTTGGTTTCCAGCTTGGCCAGGCCCAGTTGCTTCTGGATGTCGGCCAGGATGATTTCACCCATTTCGGTGTGGAAACCCACGTACTTGCCATTGCCCAGAGTGTAGGAAAGACCCGAAGACTCCCGCACACCCAGCGTCACGCTGCCCGAGGCCTTGATTTTGGCCAGGGTGTCGGTGGCTTGGGCGAATGCGCTGCCTGCAGCCAGGGCGGTCACGGCAACCGCGAGCAAATGCTTCTTCATTGGGATCTCCTTGTGTGTAACGAAAAAAGGGGGGGATTTTAGAGATTTACCCAGCCCGGAAGCACCGGCGGGCAAAAAACCAAAAAGGGAACCACGCGACCAGCGATATTAGTCAGAACGGGACCTGGTCGGTAGGGTATTTCCAGAAGTCCCGCAACAGATAACTGACCGGAAGGTTCAGCGTGGTGTTGTTCGGGGGAATCGGTTTGGCGAACCACTTCTCATATATGGGGTAGATATCCCGGCTGGTGATGAGGCGGCGCATCTCCTCATCCACCAGCTTCTTGAATTCGGGGTCATTCTTGGGCAGCATGATGGCCAGGGGCTCGGTGGTCATGAACCGGCCCACCACCTTCAAGGCACCCGGGTTCGGCCGGCCGGCGGCTAGGCCGTACAGCAGCACGTCGTCCATCACGAAGGCATCGGCCTCGCCCTTTTCCACCATCTCCACGGCCTTGGCGTGGTCGGGCGCTTCCAGGATGGTGATGCCCATCAGGCGCTCGCGGTTGGCCTGGTCGGCCGCCTTCAGCGGCGTGGTCCCCTTGGTGGACACCAGCTTCTTGCCATTGAGATCTTCCACGCGGTCGATGGTGCTGGCGGATTTCACCAGCAGGCGCGCGCCGGTGATGAAATGCGGCACCGTGAAGGCCACCTTCTGGCGCCGCTCGGCATTGTTGGTGGTGGAGCCGCACTCCATGTCGGCCTTGCCCTGCTCGATCATCGCAATCCGGTTGGCTGGCGTGACCGCCAGGAACTCGACCTGCATGTCCTTCTTGCCCGTCTTCTTGCGCACCACGTCGGCCAGGCGCAGGCACAGGTCCATGGCGTAGCCCACCGGCTTGCCGGTCTTGGTGTCGATATACGAGAAGGGCACTGACGACTCGCGGTACGCGATCACCATCTTGCCGCCACCGCTGACGCGTTCGAGCACCCCCTGCGCAGACGCCGCGGATGCGCAGCACAAGGCAGCAATGCCCCACGCCAATCCCCAATGCTGAACTTTCATGCGGATGTCTCGGTAAATAGGAAGTGGAATCAGATCTGCAATCTTCGTGCCACCGTGGGGCCTGAAAGAGACTACATCGCCATCGCTGATCCAGCAATGGGGGCGACTGTACGTGTCGTTACCATGAAATTCCAATGCCGTTTGCGCGGACAACTATGCAAACTGTTTATATCCGTATTTACCCTAGGCATGAAAAACCCGGCTGTTCATGCCGCCTGCGCCTGTAGATAAGTCCACAGGGCCTGGGCCGTGCCCTTGGGCGCTTCCTTGCCCGAGGGCTTTTCACGGTAGGCGCGCACATCCATGGTCATCTGCAGGCCCTCGGTGTCCGGCGGGGCGGCACTGACCAGCTTGCGCGTGCGCAGTTCTTTCTTGACCGCGCTGTGGGGCAGGAAGGCCACGCCATGCCCTTCGAGCGCCATGGCCTTGAGGCCCTCGGCCATGTCGGTCTCGTAGACCCGGTCCAGGTGGATCGCCGTGCCCGACTCCTTGAGGATCAGCTCCGTCACCCGCCCCAGGTAGGCGCCGGGCGCATAGCCCAGGTAGGGCAGCGGCTGGCCCACCCGGCCCGGCAGCCGGAACAGGGGCTGCCCGTCGGCGTCGGCCTTGGAGTACGGGGACAGCACCTCCTGGCCCAGGCTCACCATCTCGTAGCGGTCGGCATCGAGCTGGAAGGGCTGCGAGGGGTGGTGGTAGGCGATCAGCAGGTCGCAGCCCCCTTCCACCAGGCGCATCACGGCGTCGTGCACGTTCAGGGCGATCAGCCGGCTCTTGAAGGGGCCGAACTTGTCGTGCAGGCTCGACACCCAGGCCGGGAAGAAGGTGAAGGCAAGCGTGTGCGGCACCGCGAACTCGATCATGTCCTTGCCTGCACTGGTGTGCGCGCGCAGCATGGCCCGGGTGTTCTGCAGCGCCTGCAGCATCTCCAGCGCCTGGTCGTACAGGGTTTTGCCGGCCGGCGTGAGGCGCGTGGGGTAAGAGCTGCGGTCCACCAGATCGGTACCGGCCCAGGCCTCCAGGGCCTGGATGCGCCGTGAAAAGGCAGGCTGCGTCACATGCCGCAACTGGGCGGACCGGCTGAAGCTGCGGGTTTCTGCAAGACTGACGAAATCTTCAAGCCACTTGGTTTCCATCGCTGCATTATCGTTTCCAGCCCTGCTGCGTGCCGGCCGGTCATGGAAAGCCTGTACAAGGGTTTATCCATAGCGCACCATTGGTGTGCACACATAGCAACGCACCGCATAATAGGGAAAGCTGCGTCCAAAGCGCGCTCCCGCGTCACGGCCCCAGGTGCACAACACCGGCGGGCAGAGCGACCGGCCCCGTCCTGTTTGTTCTCCTGTACCGCCGCTCCCATGTCCTCCACCCCTCCCCAAGGGCCGGTGACCGACGCCTCCGTGCCCGTCGCCGCCCCTGCCTCCGAAGAACCCCGCGCCCTGCGCATCGAGGACTGGCTCACCGTCATCGTCATGGCGGCGCTGGCGCTCATCACATTTGCCAACGTGCTGGTGCGCTACTTCACCAGTTCCTCTTTTGCCTGGACGGAAGAAATCTCCGTCTTCCTGATGATCGTGCTGGCCCTGGTGGCGGGCTCCGCTGCCGTAGCACGCGACCAGCACATCCGCATCGAATACTTTGCCGAAGGCGGCTCGGCCGCGCGCCGCAAGCGCCTGGCGCAGCTGGGCGCCGTGGCCGTGGCCGTGCTGTTCGCGCTGATCGCCGTGCTCAGCGTGCGCGTGGTCTGGGACGACTACCGCTTTGGCGAGACCTCGCCGGGCATCGGCGTGCCGCAGTGGTGGTACTCCATCTGGCTGCCCGTCATCTCGGCGCTGATCGCTGCGCGGGCCGTGGGCCTGCTGCTGCGCCGCAGCCGTGAAGCGCTGCGGCCCGAAAGCCCCGCCGAGGACGCACAGCCATGATCGCCACGCTCCTGTTCGTGGCCTTCCTGGGCCTGATGTTCCTGGGCGTGCCCATAGGCGCTGCCCTGGGCCTGGCCGGCGCCGCCGCGATTGCGCTGGCGAATGCCGACAGCCAGTGGTTCGGCTTGCTGGCCGTGCCGCAGAACTTTTATGCCGGCCTGGGCAAGTACCCGCTGCTGGCGATTCCGATGTTCGTGCTGGTCGGCTCCATCTTCGACCGCTCGGGCGTGGCCCTGCGCCTGGTGAACTTCGCCGTGGCCATCGTCGGGCGCGGCCCGGGCATGCTGCCGCTGGTGGCGATTGCCGTGGCCATGTTCCTGGGTGGCATCTCGGGCTCGGGCCCGGCCAACGCCGCTGCCGTGGGCGGCGTGATGATCGCCGCCATGTCGCGCGCGGGCTACCCGCCCTCGTTCTCGGCCAGCGTGGTGGGGGCAGCAGCAGCCACCGACATCCTGATCCCGCCGTCCGTCGCCTTCATCATCTACTCGGTGCTGGTGCCGGGCGCCTCGGTGCCCGCGCTGTTCGCCGCCGGCATGATCCCGGGCATCCTGGCGGGCATCGCATTGATCATTCCGGCCGTGTGGATGGCGCGCAAGCACAAGATGGGCGCGCTCGAATCCACCATGCCGCGCCCCCCGTTCTGGAAGAGCCTGCGCGAAGCCCTGTGGGGTCTGGCCGCACCGGTGCTGATCCTGGGCGGCATGCGCGCCGGCTGGTTCACGCCCACCGAGGCCGCCGTGGTGGCGGTGTTCTACGGCCTCTTCGTGGGCATGGTGATCCACCGCACGATCAAGGTGCGCGACCTGTTCCCCATCCTGCGCGAATCGGGTGAACTGTCGGCCGTGATCCTGCTGGTGGTGTCGCTCGCGGGCATCTTTGCCTACTCGCTGTCCACCCTCGGGGTGATCGACCCGGTGGCCAAGGCCATCGTGAATTCGGGCCTGGGCGAATACGGTGTGCTGGCGCTGCTGATCGTGCTGCTGATCACCGTGGGCATGTTCCTCGATGGGATCTCCATCTTCCTGATCTTCGTGCCGCTTTTGCTGCCCATCATGCAGCACTACCAATGGGACCCCGTCTGGTTTGGCGTGATCCTGACGCTCAAGGTGGCGCTGGGCCAGTTCACCCCGCCGCTGGCGGTGAACCTGATGGTCTCGTGCCGCATCGCCGGCGTGCGCATGGAATCGACCGTGCGCTGGGTCGGCTGGATGCTGTTCGCCATGTTCCTCGTGATGGTGCTGGTGATCGCCTTCCCGCCACTGGCGCTGTGGCTGCCCGCGCGCCTGGGTTACTGACCTGTTGTAAACCCCGAGACCGATTTGCCTTCCACCCTACAAAATTGACCCCAGGAGACTGACAACATGAAACTGCGCACCTTTTTGACTTCCGCCGTGGCCGCCGCCGCTGCACTGGCCTTCACCGCCCCGGCCGCCATCGCCCAGACGGCCTACAAGAGCGAATACCGCATGTCCCTGGTGCTGGGCACCGCCTTCCCCTGGGGCAAGGGCGGCGAGCTGTGGGCCAACAAGGTGCGCGAGCGCACGCAGGGCCGCATCAACATCAAGCTGTACCCCGGCGTCTCGCTCATCCAGGGCGACCAGACGCGCGAGTTCTCGGCGCTGCGCCAGGGCGTGATCGACATGGCCGTGGGCTCCACCATCAACTGGTCGCCCCAGGTCAAGCAGCTGAACCTGTTCTCGCTGCCCTTCCTGATGCCCGACTACGCGGCCGTGGACGCGCTCACACAGGGCGAAGTCGGCAAGAACATATTCGCGACGCTGGACAAGGCCGGCGTGGTGCCCCTGGCCTGGGGCGAAAACGGCTACCGCGAGATCTCCAACTCCAAGAAGGCCATCAAGACCCCTGAGGACTTGAAGGGCCTGAAGATCCGCGTGGTCGGCTCGCCCCTGTTCCTGGACACCTTCACCGCGCTGGGCGCCAACCCCACGCAGATGAGCTGGGCCGATGCCCAGCCCGCCATGGCCAGTGGCGCCGTGGACGGCCAGGAGAACCCGATTGCCGTGTACATGGCTGCCAAGCTGCACACCGTGGCCCAGAAGCACGTGACCATGTGGGGCTACATCAACGACCCGCTGGTCTTCGTGGTGAACAAGGACATCTGGAACTCCTGGACGCCGGCCGATCGCGAGATCGTCAAGCAGGCCGCCATCGACGCCGGCAAGGAAGAGATCGCCATCGCCCGCAAGGGCATGGTCGAGGCCGACAAGCCCCTGCTCAAGGACATCGCCGCCAATGGCGTGACCGTGACCCAACTGAGTCCCGCCGAACGCGACGCCTTCGTGAAGGCCACCCGCCCCGTGTTCGAGAAGTGGAAAGGCCAGATCGGCGCCGACCTGGTGACCCAGGCCGAAAAGGCGATTGCCGCGCGCAAGCAATAAGCGCATAAGCACATACCGGCAGCCGATAAGGGCGGCCCGCACAATCCAAGGCGCTCCCTGTAACAGGGGGCGCCTTTTTCGTGGGCGGCCGCCTGGATGTCCCCCGGCTGGCCCGATGCTTGCAAGCACTACTGCGGTGCGGGGGCGCGCGCATCCGTCTGAAAAAAGCCTTCCAACGGGCTTCGGCTTTGCCAACTTTATCGTGCGTACACATATGGCCCCCACAATGCCTTCAACTCTGACTCACCGTCTCCCATGCCGTTCCTTCTGAATGCTGGCCACCCGGCTGCCACGGGCTCGCTGACGCCGGCCTCCTCCCCCGTCCGCCCTGCTGCTCACCCCTTGTCCCGGCTGAACCCGGCCTGGGCTCGAACCTGCATCGCGGCCCTGTGCATCGGCGGCCTGGTGGCCTGCTCAGGCAAGGACCAGCCGGCCCAGGCCGGCGCGGGCAAGCCCGCAGGCGAGCCAGCGGTGGGCGTGGTCGTGCTGGCCCCCGAGAGCCAGACGCTGAGCACGGAGTTGCCGGGCCGCACGGCGGCGTTCCAGAACGCCGATATCCGCCCGCAGGTCAACGGCATCATCCAGAAGCGGCTGTTCACCGAGGGCGCGCTGGTCAAGGCCGGCCAGCCGCTGTACCAGGTGGACCCGGCCACCTACGAAGCCGCCCAGGCCAGCGCCCAGGCAGTGCTCGCCAAGGCGCAGGCCACGGCGCGCACGGCCCAGGTCAACGCCAAACGCAATGCGGAACTGGTCGAGATCGACGCCATCAGCCGCCAGGTGTTCGACGAAAGCCAGGCTTCGGTGCAGCAGACGCAGGCCGACGTGGGCGTGGCGCAGGCAGCCCTGGACACCGCGCGCATCAACGTGCGCTACACGCGCATCGTCGCGCCCATCTCCGGGCGCATCGGGCTGTCGGCCGTCACGGCCGGTGCCCTGGTCACGGCCAACCAGGCCAATGCGCTGACCACCATCCAGCAGCTCGACCCTATCCAGGTGGACATCACACAGTCCAGCGCGGAGCTGCTGCAGCTGCGCAGGCAATGGCAGGAAGGCAAGTTCACGCGCGTGGATTCCAACCAGGCCAAGGTGAAGCTCATCCTGGAGGATGGCTCGACCTACGAAAAAGAAGGCACGCTGCAGTTCACCGGCACCGCAGTGAACCCGACCTCGGGTGCGATCACCCTGCGAGCGACCTTCCCGAACCCCGACCATTTCATCATGCCCGGCATGTACGTACGCTCCCAGTTGGCCACCAGCGTGGCGCCACAGGCCCTGTTGCTGCCCCAGGAGGCCGTTATCCGCAACGCCGCCGGCGAGCCCAGCGTGCAGGTGGTGGGCGAGGACAACAAGCTCACCAAGCGCCCGGTGGAACTCGGCCAGGCCGTGGGCAACCGCTGGCTGGTGATCTCGGGCGTCAAGGCCGGTGAGAAGGTGATGGTGGACGGCTTCCAGAAGGCCCGCGTGGGCCAGACGGTCAAGCCCACGGTGGTCAAGCCACGCGACAAGGCCGCGCCCGCGGCGGCCACGGCCTCGTCGGCCGCAGCCAGTTCCTGAGGCGCGCTGCGCGCAACGCCTCACCCGACCGACCTGCGACCCCACCACATCCACGCTGATCCATGGCCCAGTTCTTCATCAACCGCCCGGTCTTCGCCTGGGTGCTGTCCATCGTCATCATGCTGGCGGGGGCGATGTCCATCTTCACGCTGCCGCTGGAGCAGTACCCCGACATCGCGCCGCCGCGCGTGACCATCAACACCACCTACACCGGCGCCTCGGCCGGCACGGTCGACAACTCGGTGACCCAGGTGATCGAGCAGCAGCTCAAGGGCATCGACAGCCTGCTGTACATGGGCTCGACCAGCGACTCCGCAGGCCGCTCGCGCACCACGCTCACGTTTGCCCCTGGCGCCAACATCGACGTGGCCCAGGTGCAGGTGCAGAACAAGCTGCAGGCGGCCATGAACCGCCTGCCCGAGGCCGTCAAGAGCCGCGGCGTGTTCGTGAACAAGGGCGGCCAGGACTTTCTGGTGACCTACGTGTTCACTTCGCCGGACCCCACCGTGACCCAGGTGGCCATTGGCGACTACATCTCCAGCAACGTGGTGGACGTGATCGCCCGCCTGGACGGCGTGGGCGACGTGACGGTGTTCGGAACCTCCTATGCCATGCGCATCTGGATCGACCCGGCCAAGATGGAGAAGTTCGCGCTGATGCCGTCGGACCTGATCAACGCGCTCAACGCCCAGAACGCGCAGGTCTCGGCCGGCCAGTTGGGCCAGCAGCCCGCCCCCGCCGGGCAGATGCTCAACGCCACCATCACCGCGCGCACCAAGCTGCAGACGGTGGAGGAGTTCGAGCGCATTGTCCTCAAGTCCGGCACCGATGGCTCGGTGGTCACCATGGCCGATGTGGCCCGGGTGGCGCTGGAGGCGGACAACCTCACGGTCAAGTCGCGCCTGAACGGGCAGCCGGGCGCCGGTATCGGCATCGTGCTGGCCGACGGCGCCAATGCCATGGAAGTGGCCGATGCCGTGGCACGCAAGATGAAGGAGCTCGAACCCTTCTTCCCGGATGGCATCAACGGTGTCGTCAGCTCTGACTCCACCCCGTTCGTGCGCGCCTCCATCGAGGAGGTCGTCAAGACCCTGGCCGAAGCGATGCTGCTGGTGGTGATCGTGATGTTCATCTTCCTGCAGAACTTCCGCGCCACGATGATCCCGGCCATTGCCGTGCCCGTGGTGCTGCTGGGCACGTTCGGCGTGCTGTCGGCGCTGGGCTACTCGATCAACATGCTGACCATGTTCGCCATGGTGCTGGCCATCGGCCTGCTGGTGGACGACGCCATCGTGGTGGTGGAGAACGTGGAACGCGTGATGAGCGAGGAAGGCCTGTCGCCGAAGGAGGCCACGCGCAAGTCGATGAAGGAGATCACGCCGGCACTGGTAGGCATCGGCCTCACCCTGTCGGCCGTGTTCATCCCCATGGCCTTCTTCACGGGCTCCACGGGGGTCATCTATCGCCAGTTCTCCATCACCATCGTCTCGGCCATGGCGCTGTCGGTGTTCGTGGCGCTGACGCTGACACCTGCGCTGTGCGCGACCCTGCTCAAGCCCATCGAGAAGGGCCACCATGCTGCCCATGACGGCCCGCCAAGGCGTGGCCTGCTCGGCCTGAGCGACCGCTTCTTCGCCTGGTTCAACCGCACATTCGACAGCACGGCCAACCGCTACCAGCGCGCCGTGGGTGGCCTGCTCAAGCGCAGCCTGCGCATGGTCGTGATCTACCTGGCCATCCTGCTTGCCGTGGCATTCCTGTTCAAGAAGCTGCCGACCTCCTTCCTGCCCAATGAAGACCAGGGCTTCGTCTCGGCGACCATCACGCTGCCGTCGGGCGCCACCGATGAGCGCCTGGGGGTGGTGCTCGACCAGATCAAGGACTACTTCCTGGCCAAGCCCGAAGTGCTGCGCGTGAATTCGATTGCCGGCAACAACGGCAACCAGAACTCCGGCAACATGTTCATCCGGCTCAAGCCCTGGGCGGAACGCCCGCTGCGCAGCCAGTCGGCGGAGGTCATCGCCAGCCAGGCCACCAAGGACCTCGCCAAGATCCGCGACGCACGCATCTTCGTCTCGCTGCCGCCCGCCGTGCGCGGCCTGGGGTCGAGCGCGGGCATCAACTTCATGGTCAAGGACCTCAATGGCCTGGGGCAGGACGCTCTCGTCGCCGCCAAGGACCAGTTGATCGAACTGACCCGCCAGAACCCGATCCTCACCAATGTGCGGACCACCAATTTCGACAACACCTCGGAGCTCAAGGTCACCATCGATGACCGCAAGGCCGCGGCCCAGGGGTTGACCACGGCGGACATCAACGGCGTGCTCTCCAGCGCCATGGGCGGCACCTATGTGAACGACTTCGTGCACCAGGGCCGCGTCAAGCGCGTGTATGTGCAGGGCGATGCGCCCTATCGCATGCTGCCGCAAGACATCGGTCACTGGAGCGTGCGCAACCGCAATGGCGAAATGGTGCCTTTCTCGACCTTTGCCAGCACCTCGTGGACCAACGGCCCGCCCCAGCTCATGCGCTACAACGGCAGCCCCGCCCTGGAACTGCAGGCCGAAACCGCGCCAGGCGCCAGCTCGGGCGACGCCATGGTGGCCATCGAGGAAATCATGAAAAAGCTGCCGCCCGGCATCGGCATGGAGTGGACCGGCGCCTCGCTGCAGGAGCGCCGCTCGGGCTCGCAGGCGCCCTTGCTCTACGCCGTCTCCATCCTCTTCGTGTTCCTGTGCCTGGCGGCCCTGTACGAAAGCTGGAGCGTGCCGTTCTCGGTGATGCTGGCGGTGCCGCTGGGCGTGATCGGCGCCTTGCTGGCCACCTACACGCGCGGCATGACCAACGACGTGTACTTCCAGGTGGGGCTGCTCACCACCGTGGGGCTGGCGTCCAAGAACGCCATCCTGATCGTCGAATTCGCGGTGCAATTGCAAACCCAGGGCAAGAACCTGTACGACGCCACGGTGGAAGCCGTGCGCATGCGCCTGCGCCCCATCCTCATGACTTCGCTGGCCTTCGGCTTCGGCGTGCTGCCTCTGGCCATCGGCACGGGCGCGGGTGCCGGCGGCCGCCAGGCCATCGGCACCGGCGTGCTCGGCGGCATGGTGGCCTCCACCGTGCTGGGGCTGTTCTTCGTGCCCGTGTTCTTCCTGCTCGTGCGCTCCCTGGTCCAGCGGCGCAAGGGCCAGGGCCAGGCCCCCGCCGCGCCCGCCACGCCGCCTGCAGAAGCCCAGGAGGCGCAGGCATGAGCTTCCGTACCGTTCTTGCCTACCCCGTTGTGTCCACCGGCATGTCCAAAGCCCTGATGACTCCCCTGTGCGCCCTGCTGGTCCTGGCCGGCTGCACCAATCTGGCACCCAGCTACGACCGCCCTGTCGCCCCGGTGCCCGCAGCCTTGGACAACGCCGCCACGACGGCAGGCGCCAGCGAGACCTATGCCCCGCTGGGCTGGGACGCGGTGGTGCAGTCTGCACAGTTGCGCGACGTCATCACGCTCGCGCTGCAGAACAACCGCGACCTGCGCGCCGCAGCGCTGGCCATCGAGCGCGCCCAGGCCCAGTACGGCGTGAGCCGCGCCGATCGCCTGCCCAGCGTGAGCGGCACGGCCCAGGGCAGCCGCGCCCGCACCGCCGCCGACCTGACCACCGCCGGCCGCTCGCAGATCGGCGAGCAGTACAGCGCGCAACTGGGCATCACCAGCTACGAACTCGACTTCTTCGGCCGCGTGCGCAACCTCAACGAGTCCGCACTGCAGGAGGTGCTGCGCGTCACCGACACCCAGCGCAGCGTGCAGCTGAGCCTGGTGGCCGAGGTCACCAATGCCTGGCTCAACCTCGCGGCCGACCAGGCACGCCTGGAGCTGGCGAAGGAAACACTGCGCTCGCGCGAAGCCTCCTACTCCCTGACCGAGCGCACGCACCGCCTGGGCGGCACCTCGGGCCTGGTGCTGGCGCAGAACCAGACCACGGTGGACGGCGCGCGCGCCGATGTCGCCGCCTTCACCAGCCAGGTGGCGCGCGACCGCAATGCGCTGCAACTGCTGGTGGGCTCGCCCGTTCCCGCCACCCTGCTGCCCGCCGTACAGGCGGCGCCCCCCGTGCCTGTGGCCGCACAGGTGCCGGACGAGCGGCGCAGCGAGCGCGTCACGCAGGCGGCCACGCAGGTGCCCATGCTGCGTGAGAACGCACTGCAGTTGCTGGCCGTGCCCGCGCAGATCCCCTCGAGTGTGCTGCTGTCGCGCCCTGACGTGATGGCCGCCGAGCGCAGCCTGCAGGCCAGCTACGCCAACATCGGCGCCGCGCGTGCGGCTTTCTTCCCCAGCATCTCGCTCACGGCCAGCGTGGGCACGGCGAGCACGGAGCTCTCGGGCCTGTTCGGCAGCGGCAACCTGCTGTGGAGCTTCGTGCCGCAGATCCGGCTGCCGATCTTCGACGGCGGCCGCAACCAGGCCAACCTGGACGTCGCCCAGGCCAACCAGCGCATTGCCCTCACGCAGTACGAGAAGGTCATCCAGACCGCCTTCCGCGAAGCCGCCGATGCCCTGGCCGAGCGCGCCACCCTGACGGACCGCATCACCGCGCAGACCTCGCTGCTGGCCGCGACGGAGCGCGTCTACGCCCTGTCCGAAGCCCGCTTCAAGGCCGGGGCCGACAACTACCTCACGGTGCTCGACGCGCAGCGCTCGCTGTACGCGGCGCAGCAGACCCTGCTGAGCCTGCAGTTGGCCGAGCAGACCAACCGCATCACCTTGTACAAGGTGCTCGGCGGGGGCTGAGCCCCCTCCTACAGCGCGCGTTCAGACAGGCGAAACCGGCGACTCGCCCGCGAGGTGCCGGCGCGCATTCTCGACGAAGCGGTCCACAGAGGCCTGCACCGCCTCGGGCGACCAGCCGCCCACGTGGGGTGTGAGCACCACGGTGTCCAGATCCAGCAATTCGGCCGGTGGCGCAGGCTCGCTCTCGTACACGTCCAGGCCCGCACCTGCCAGGCGCCCCTCGCGCAGCGCCAGGGCCAGCGCTGCGGTGTCGATCACGCTACCGCGTGCGATGTTGACCACATAGCCGCGCGGCCCCAGGGCATCTAGCACCGGGGCGTTGACCAGGTGCTGTGTGCCCGGGCCGCCGGGCGTGGCCACGACCAGGAAATCAGCCCACTCGGCCAGCGATTTCACGTCGCCGAAGTAGCGGTAGGGCACGTCCGTGCGCTCGCTGCGATTGTGGTAGCCCACTTGCAGGTCGAAGCCCAGCGCACGCTGGGCGATCTTCTTGCCGATGGTGCCCAGGCCGATGATGCCGAAGCGCTTGTGTGACACATTGGGCGGCAGCGGCAATGCCGTGCGCCACACACCGGCACGCGTGGCGGTATCCAGCTTGGGGATGCCACGCACGGCCGCGATGAGCAGGCCAAAGGCATGGTCGGCCACGCAGTCGTCGTTGGTGCCGGCGCCATTGGCCACCACGATGCCGCGCGCCTTGGCATGCGCCACGGCGATGTTCTCGTAGCCCGCACCCAGGGCGCAGATCAGCGTGAGGGCCGGCAGCGCATCGATCTGCGCGGGCGTGATGCCGATGGAGCCGATGGTGAGCACCACCCGCACGCGGCTACCATGCTCGGCGATGGCAGCCTGGTGCTGGGGCGCATCCGGCACGTAGACCAGATCGAAGGTTTCCGACAATTGGGCGCAGTGTTCTTCCGAGAGAAACGACAGGGCAAGCAGGACAGGTTTCATGGCAGTGGAATCAAAGGGAAATCAAAAGCGGTTCCGATGGATGGAGGCAGGCTTCATGCCGCTCCATCGCTTTGCTGCAGTGCCCACATGCTGGAGTAGCGCCCACGCTGGGCCAGCAGTTCGGCATGGGTGCCGCGCTCGATGATGCGGCCGGCGTCCATGACCAGGATCTCGTGCGCATCGACCACAGTGGACAGGCGGTGCGCGATCAGCAGGGTGGTCTTGTTCTGGGCCGCGCTCTGCAGTTCGGCCTGGATGGCGCGTTCGTTCGCCGAGTCGAGCGCCGAAGTGGCTTCGTCGAAAATCAGGATGGGTGGGTTCTTGAGCAAGGTGCGGGCGATTGCCACGCGCTGTTTTTCGCCGCCCGAGAGCTTGAGCCCGCGCTCACCCACCATGGCCCCATAGCCAGCCGGCGTGCCGGCGATGAAGTCGTGGATGCGCGCCGAACGCGCTGCGCCCTCCACCTCGGCCTGGCTGGCGCCCGGGCGGCCGTAGGCGATGTTGTAGGCGATGGTATCGTTGAACAGCACCGTGTCCTGCGGCACGATGCCGATGGCCTGGCGCACGCTGGCCTGGGTGACCGAGCGGATCTCCTGCCCGGCGATGGTGATGCGCCCCTGCTGGATGTCGTAGAACCGGTAGAGCAGCCGCGCCAGCGTGGACTTGCCCGAGCCCGATGGGCCGACCACGGCCACCGTCTTGCCGGCGGGGATCTCGAAGCTCACGCCCTGCAAAATGGGCCGGCCGCTGGCAGCGCCCTCCCCCTTGCGCGTGTCGTAGGCGAAATGCACGTCCTCGAAACGCACCGTGGCCTGGTCCAGGCCCGCAAGTGGCTGTGCGCCGGGGGCATCAGCCACCTCGCGCTCCTTGTCCATCAGCACGAACATCTTGTCCAGGTCGGTCAGGCTCTGCTTGATCTCGCGGTAGATGACACCGAGGAAGTTCAGCGGAATGTACAGCTGGATCATGAAGGCGTTGACCATGACCAGGTCACCCAGCGTCATGCGGCCGTCGACCACGCCCTGCGTGGCGCGCCACAGCATGGCCACCAGGCCGATGGCGATGATGAGCTGCTGGCCCGCGTTGAGCATGGACAGCGTGGTCTGGCTCTTCAGGCGCGCATGGCGCAGCCGCTCCAGGCTTTCGTCGTAGCGCCGGGCCTCGAAGGCTTCGTTGTTGAAATACTTGACGGTCTCGTAGTTCAGCAGCGAATCGACCGCCTTGGTGTGCGCGGCCGAGTCGAACTCATTGGCCTCGCGGCGAAACTGGGTGCGCCACTCGGTGACCAGCACCGTGAAGGTGATGTAGAACGCCAGCGCCGCCAGCGTGATCCAGGCGAACCAGGCATCGAATTTGACGGCCAGCACCGTGAGCACCAGGGCCACCTCGACCAGCGTGGCCACCACGTTGAAGAGGGTGAAGGAGATCAGCGACTCGATGCCGCGCACGCCGCGCTCGATGTCGCGCGTCATGCCCCCGGTCTGCCGCTCCAGGTGAAAGCGCAGGCTCAAGGCGTGCAGGTGCTCGAAGGTCTGCAGCGCAATGGAGCGCGCGGCGCCCTGCGTGGCCTTGGCAAACACCAGTTCGCGCAGCTCGCTGAAGATCGAGGTGGACAGGCGCAGCGCCCCGTAGGCCAGCAGCAGACCCACCGGCACCACCAGCAACGTGGCGGGGTCGCCCAGCTTCAGGTCCATGGTGTCGACCAGGGTCTTGAGCAGCACGGGCACGCCCACGTTGGCCACCTTGGCGCCCACCATGAAGACGATGGCCGCGACCACGCGCCATTTGTACTGCCACAGATAGGGCAGCAGGCGGCCAATGGTGGCCCAGTCAGAGGGGGCGGTGGCTGCGGAAGCCGGTGTTTGGAGGGGGGTGGGTTCGCCGACAGGGCGCATGGGGGACAATTCCGGTTGTTGTTCTTACCGACCCGGCTGGCGCCCGGAGGGTTTTTCTTTGGGTTGGCCCTGGAAACCACCCTCGGTGTCCTCCAGCATCCGTGCCAGCCCCAACCGAGATTGTGCCCATGTCCGCGACTTTCAGCCCACCCGCCGCCCTATTGCCCACAGACAAGGAGCTGGTGCTCAAGGTGATCCCCATGCCGGCGGACACCAACGGCAATGGCGACATCTTTGGTGGCTGGGTGATGGCGCAGGTCGACCTGGCCGGCTCGGTGCTGCCGGCGCGCTACATGCAGGGCCGCATGGCGACCGTGGCGGTCAATGAATTCATCTTCAAGCAGCCCGTGCGCGTGGGCGACATCCTGTCGTTCTTCTCGTCGATCACGCGCGTGGGCAACACCTCGGTCACCGTGCAGGTGGAGGTGTATGCGGAACGCTTTTCCGACCAGGGGCGCTACGTCAAGGTGACGGAAGCGCGCCTGACCTATGTGGCCATCGACGACGAAGGCCGCCCGCGGCCAGTGCCGCGCCCCAAAAAGGAGGGCGATCAGGCCGGATCGGCGGACTGAAGGAAACCGGGACCTGCACGGCCCCGGTCATGACGTTCAGGCGGCCACGGCCATCGCCGTGGGCTCGGCCCGCACGGGCTGCTGCGCCGGCGCGCTGCGCAATGCCGAGGACGATGAGCTGCCCGAGCCGATGCCCGACTCGATCTCCCCCGCCAGCTGACCGCCCTCTTCCACCACCAGCTTGCCGTAGCGGATCTTGCCGTTGACCTTGCCGGTGCTGTAGATCACGAGCTTCTGGCGCACGGTGAGCGTGCCATTGAACTCGCCATGGATTTCGGCGATGTCGATCTCGGCTGAGCCGCGGAAAGCCCCGTGCTCGGAGATCTGGATCACGCGCGAATCCATCGTGGCCTCTACCGTGCCCTCGACCACGAGCGTGTCGCAATCGGTGATCTCCACGCCCTTGAGCTTGATGTTGGGGCCCACCGTGAGCTTGCTGCCGGTGGAATCCGAGACCGGGGAGGGCTTGGCCAGGGCCGGGCTGGCGGGGGCCGATGCCGCCGCAGCGCTGCTGGCAGCTGCAGAGGAGTTGGCCACCGAACTGTTCAGGCCGGTGGAATTGGAAGGACTGTGGCGGGGCTGAAACGACTCGGGTTCACGCTTGCCAAAGAAGGGGTTTTGCACGGCCATCGGTACTCCTTGAAAAGAGGCTTCATCGTAGGAGGGGGCCTACGCAATGGATGCGCGCTTTACGCAAGAACCGTAACCAAACGGTTCACCCGTAGCATGCACTTGCAAGGCTTGCGGGATCACACATGCTCCTGTTACATCCTTGGCCGACAGATGTTCAGGAGACGATGTAGGCCGCAGCCCCTGCCGACATGATCTCCCCGTTCGGCCCCTTGAACTCCATGCGCGTGGTAGCCACCCGAGAGCCCAGCCGCAGCACCTCGGCATGCAGCGTGAAGTGGCTGCCGATGCCCGGGCGCAAGTAGTCGATGCGCAGGTCGATGGTACCGAGCTTGGCAAAGCGGTGCAGGCGCTGGTCGGGCGCCTCGTCCATGTGGCGCGCACCGATGGCCGCCATGACGGCCAAGCCGCCCATGGCATCGAGCCCTGCGCTGATCACGCCGCCGTGCACGCGGTTGTAGGCATAGTGGCCCACCAGCTCGGGCTTCATCTCGATGCGCCCTTCCACCCGGTCGGGGCGCAGGCCGGTGATCTTCAAGCCCAGCACCTGGTTGAAGACGATCTTTTCCTCGAAGATGGATTTCAGTCCGGCCACGAATTCGGGTTCGAATTCTTGCGGCGATGCGGTGCTTGTTTTGCTCATGGTGTTCCTGTGCGTTGTCTCCGTGCGCTCTTCAACGGATAGCAGGCCATGCCATCAGGGTGCGCTTTCCCGGTCATTTTCAATCAAAACTTTCCGTGCCGCCCCTGGCCCTCGGCAAAGCGCGCCGCGCCCCGCAGCGCATCGGCCAGGCAGGCCCTGCCGCCCTGCCATTCCTGCAGCAACGCATCGGCCAGCGGCAGCCCCTCCTGCGCGATCGCGCTTGCACGGTCCGCCCGCAGCGTGGCCTGCGGGAAGGCGGCTATCTCGCGCGCCAGCGCCAGGGCGGCCACCAACGCCTGCCCGGGTGGTACGACACGGTTGCACAGGCCTATGCGCAGCGCCTCGTGCGCCTCGACCTTGCGGCCCGTAAGGATCAGGTCGAGCGCCTGCGACAGCCCGATCAGGCGCGGCAGGCGCACCGTGCCGCCATCGATCAGCGGCACGCCGAAGCGGCGGCAGTACACGCCGAAGTAGGCGTCCTCTTCCATCACGCGCAGGTCGCACCACAGCGCCAGTTCCATGCCGCCAGCCACGGCGGCGCCGCTGATGGCGGCCACCACGGGCTTGGACAGTTGCAGCCGGCTCGGGCCCATGGGCCCCGGTGGATCCGGCGTACTGGCCGCGTAGTCGAGCCCCCTGGCCAAGGCTTCTGGCGAGGTGCCTTCGGCCTGCAACCGGGCACCTGCCTGCAGGTCCCAGCCGGCGCAGAAATGCCCGCCGGCACCATGGAACACGGCCACGTCGGCGCCATCGTCGCGTTCGAAATCCAGAAAGGCTGCATGCAGCGCCTGGGCGGTGGCGGCGTCCACCGCGTTGCGCACGCCGGGTCGGTGCAATGTCACCAGCGTGACACGGCCTTGCTTGTCTACCTCTATGGCCATCGGTTTCTCCTGGCGCCGCATAGGACGCAACCCTTATTGCGCGCACGCCTGCAAAGGGACAACATGCGCCTTGATCCCCATCAGGGTTAGCCCCGAGTGCGGTACGGGCCGCGCACAGGCACCATTATTTATGCAAAGCAAATGCTTTGTATAAATATTCTGGGGAGCCAGTGTGCAATTCGTGCAACTGTTGATCAGCGGGGTCGCCCAGGGCTGCATCTACGGCCTGATCGCGCTCGGCTTCGTGCTCATCTACAAGGCCACCGAAACCGTGAGCTTCGCCCAGGGCGAGCTCATGATGCTGGGCGCCTTCTGCGGCCTGGCATTGATGACGGTGCTCGGCTTTCCCTTCTGGGTGGCGGTGCTGGCCAGCATTGCGGCCATGGGCCTGTTCGGCACGGTGCTCGAACGTGCCGTCATCCGACCCATCCTGGGCCAGCCCGCGTTCTCCATCGTCATGCTGACCATCGGCATCGGCTACGTGCTGCGTGGCCTGGTGACCATGATCCCCACCATCGGCACCGAGACGCACACGCTGCCCGTACCGTACAAGGACCTGTCGTTCCGCCTGGGCACCCTGGTGGTCAACGCCGAGCAACTGGCCGTGATCGGCGCCACCGGCGTGCTATGCGTGCTGCTGTTCGCGCTGTTCCGCTACAGCAAGCTCGGCATCGCCATGCAGGCCTCGTCGCAAAACCAGCTGGCGGCCTACTACATGGGCATTCCTGTGCAGCGCCTGAACGGCCTGGCCTGGGGCCTGGCGGCCGCTGTCGCGGCCGTGGCCGGGCTGCTGCTGGCGCCCATCACCTTCGTACACGCCAACATGGGGCTGATCGGGCTCAAGGCCTTCCCGGCCGCGGTGGTGGGCGGTTTCGGCAGCCTGCCGGGTGCCATCGTCGGCGGCCTGGTGATCGGCATCGTCGAATCGTTCTCGGGCTTTTACCTGCCCGAAGGGTTCAAGGACACCGCCGCCTACATCGTGGTGCTGGTCATGCTGATGGTGCGGCCCAACGGACTGTTTGGCGAAAAGCTGAGAAAGAAAGTCTGACCCCATGCGCTTTCTTTTCAAGACTTCCTACGAGCAGGACCTGCGCCTGGCCAAGCATGGCGGGCACCTGTTCTGGTACGGGTTGCTGGGCCTGGCCCTGGTGGTGGCGCCCTGGGTGGCACCCGAGTACTGGCTGGCGCAGCTGACCTTCGTGCTCATCTACGCCATCGTCGGCCTGGGGCTGATGCTGCTGGCCGGTTTCACGGGGCTGTTCTCGCTCGGGCATGCGGCCTTCCTCGGCGTGGGGGCGTACACGCAGGCGGTGCTCACGGGCATGGGCTGGCCGTTTGCGCTGTCGCTGGCCTGCGCGGCCGGGCTGTCGGCCGCAGTGGGCGTGGTGGTGGGGCTGCCGGCGCTGCGCGTGAAGGGCATCTACCTGGGCATGGCCACGCTGTCGTTCGGCTTCATCGTCGAGGAAGTGTTTGCGCGCTGGGAGTCGGTCACGGGCGGCAACTCAGGCAAGCACCTGGTGCCACCCGAGATCTGGGGCTTCAAGTTCGAGTCCACCGAGTCGTTCTATTTCCTGTGCCTGGTGATTGCCGTGGTCAGCACCCTGGCGATCCTGAACCTGCTGCGCTCGCCCACGGGCCGGGCCTTCGTGGCCATCCGCGATTCGGAGATCTCGGCGCAGAGCATGGGCATCCACCTGGCGCGCTACAAGACGCTGTCGTTCTCGCTGTCGGCTGCGCTGGCCGGCATCGGCGGGGCGTTGTATGCGCACAAGCTGCAGTTCATCTCGCCCGACCAGTTCAACATTTTGCAGTCCATCGACCTGTTGCTGATGATCGTGATCGGCGGGCTGGGCTCGGTGCATGGGGCCTTCCTCGGCGCGATCTTCCTGATCTCCATGCCGCAGCTGATCTCGCTGGGCAAGGACTGGCTGCCGGCCAGCATCGGCCAGGCGCCCGGCCTGCAGGCCGTGGTCTACGGCGCCGTGCTGATCCTCTTCGTGCTGTTCGAGCCCATGGGCCTGTATGGCCGCTGGCTCAAGGTGCGCACCTGGCTGCAGCTGTTTCCGTTCTACCGCAAGGGCCTGTTCAAGCGGCAGAAGGCTTTTCAGAAATCGGACCGCTTGAAATGACCGGCACCGCTTCTCCCATGACCGACGACATCCTGCTCAGCGCGCAGAACCTCAGCGTGCGCTTTGGCGGCGTGCTGGCCGTGAACAACGTGGGCTTCGAGGTGCGCCGCGGCGAGGTGTTCACCCTGATCGGCCCCAACGGCGCGGGCAAGACCACGGTGTTCAACCTCATCAGCCGCATCTACACGCCCACCACCGGCACCATCCACTACGCCGGCCCGGACGGCATGCTGTCGCTGACCGACCAGCCGCCGCACAAGGTGGCGGGCCTGGGGATTGCGCGCACTTTCCAGAACATCGAGCTGTTCGAGCATGCCAGCGTGCTGCACAACCTCTTGATCGGCCGCCACACGCGCCGCGAGACGGGCCTGTGGGCCGACCTGCTGTTCACCCGCCGCGTGCGCGACGCCGAGGTGCGTGCGCGCGAGAAGGCCGAGGAGATCATCGACTTCCTGGACCTGCAGCACTACCGCGACACCCTGGTGGCCGGCCTGCCCTACGGCGTGCGCAAGGTGGTGGAACTGGCCCGGGCGCTGTGCACCGAGCCGCGCCTGCTGCTGCTGGACGAGCCCTCCTCGGGCCTGAACGTGGAGGAGACGGATGACATGGCCTTCTGGATCCAGGACATCCAGCACGAGCTGGGGATCACCGTGCTGATGGTGGAGCACGACATGTCGTTGGTGTCCAAGGTGTCTGACCGGGTGCTGGCCATGAACCAGGGCGAGGTGGTGGCCATGGGCACGCCGCGCGAGGTGCAGTCGCACCCCGGCGTGATCGAGGCCTACCTGGGCACCATCGACGATGTGAGCAACCTGCGCCGCCCGGCGGGCAGCGCACCGGCGAGGATGGCACGATGACCGTCATTCCATTTCCCGGACCATCCGGCGCCAGCGCTGCCGAGGGCACGCCGCTGCTGCGCCTGCAGAACGTGGAGAGCGCCTACGGCCCCATCAAGGCCATCCGCGGCGTGAGCCTGCAGGTGCAGCGCGGCGAGATCGCCGCCGTGCTGGGCAGCAATGGCGCGGGCAAGACGACCATACTCAAGACCATCTCGGGCATCATCGATCCGCGCCGGGGCACCATCGAGTTCCAGGGCGCCCACATCGCGGCCACCGACCCGGCCGCCATCGTGCGCCGGGGGCTGGTGCATGTGCCCGAGGGGCGCGAGGTGTTCGCCCTGCTCTCGGTGCGCGACAACCTGCTCATGGGCGCCTACACGCGCAGCGATGCCGACGCCGTGGCACGCGACCTGGAGCTGGTGTACGGCTACTTCCCCATCCTCAGGGAGCGCGCCGGGCAGGACGCGGGCCTGCTCTCGGGCGGGCAGCAGCAGATGCTGGCGATCTCGCGTGCGCTAATGGCCAACCCCGAGCTCATCCTGCTCGACGAGCCCAGCCTGGGCCTGTCGCCCAAGCTCACCAAGGAGATCTTCGAGATCGTGGTGCGCATCAACCGCGAGCGGGGCACCACCATCCTGCTGGTGGAACAGAACGCCAACATGGCGCTCAACGCCTCCGACTACGGCTACGTGCTGGAAAACGGCCGCATTGTGATGGAAGACAGCTGTGAGCGCCTGCGCGAAAAGGACGACATCAAGGAGTTCTACCTGGGCATGAAGGACGCCGGCGTGCGCGGCGAGCGGCGCTGGAAGAAGAAGAAGAACTGGAGGTGACCGGCATGTCCAATCTATGGGACCTCTCCCACATCCAGCCGGCCGGCACCGACGTGCTCGCGGGCGACACCATTGCCGCGATGTTCTGGAACGGCGTGGCCCAGCGCGGCCCGCGTGTGTGGATGCGCCAGAAGCAGCTCGGCATCTGGAAGAGCTGGACCTGGAACCAGACGGCCGATGCCGTGCGCGAGATCGCAGGCGGCCTGATGGCGCTGGGCTTCGCGCCGGGCGAATGCGCCTCCATCCTGTCCAACACCAACATCGAGTGGGTGCTGGCCGACCTGGCCGTGCTCAGCTGCGGCGGTGTCTCCAACGGCATTTACCCCACCGACGCGGCCAGCCAGGTGCACTACCTGAGCGAAGACTCGCGCACCAGCGTGCTCTTCGTGGAAGACGATGAACAGCTGGACAAGGCGCTGGAGGTGCGCGCCCAGTTGCCTTTGCTGCGCAAGATCGTGGTCTTCGACATGGAGGGCCTGCGCAGCCTGGAAGACCCCGGCATCATCAGCCTGCAGGCCTTGCGCGCGCTGGGCCGCGAGTGGAGCCAGGGGCATGCGGGCGAGCTGGAGCGCCGCGTGCAGGCCTGCCGGCCCGAGGACGTGGCCATTCTGGTCTACACCTCGGGCACCACCGGCAAGCCCAAGGGCGCCATGCACACCCATGGCGCCCTCGCCTACACCGTGCGCGGCTACAACACGCTGATCTCGCGCACCGAGGACGACGAGGCCATGTGCTTCCTGCCGCTGTGCCACATCGCCGAACGCATGGGGGGCGAATACTTTTCGCTGTACACCGGCTCGCGCCTGAACTTCGTGGAAAACCCCGACACCGTGCCCGAGAACGTGCGCGAGATCGCCCCCACGGTATTCACCGCCGTGCCACGCGTGTGGGAGAAGTTCTATTCGGGCGTGATGATCGCGCTCAAGGAATCCACGGCGCTGCAGCAGGCGGCCTACGCCTGGTCCATCGGCGTGGGCACGCGCATTGCCGACCAGGTGCTGGCCGGTCAGCCCGTGGGGGCGGTGCAGAAGCTGCAGTTCCAGGTGGCGCGCTGGCTGGCGCTCAACAACGTGCGCAAGCTCATCGGCATCCACCGCGCGCGCTTCCTGGTCACGGGCGCGGCGCCGATCTCGCCCGAGCTCGTGAAGTGGTACCTGGCCCTGGGCGTGCCCATGCTGGAGGTGTGGGGCATGACCGAGACCTGCGGCGCCGCCACCGGCGTGCCCGCCAGCCGCATCAAGCCCGGCTCCATCGGCCCGGCCGCCAGCTACAACGAGGTGCGCGTGGACCCGGGCACCGGCGAGATCCAGGTGCGCGGCCCGAACGTGTTCAAGGGCTACCTGAACCAGCCCGAGAAGACGGCCGAGACCATCGATGCCGATGGCTGGCTGCACACCGGCGACGTGGGGGTGATCGACCCCGATGGCTACCTGCGCATCACCGACCGCATGAAGGACCTCATCATCACCGCCGGCGGCAAGAACATCACCCCGAGCGAGCTGGAGAACGAGCTCAAGTTCAGCCCCTATGTGACGGACGCAGTGGTGATCGGCGATGCCCGCCCCTACCTCACGGTGATCATCATGATCGACCAGGAGAACGTGGAGAAATACGCGCAGGACCACGACGTGCCGTTCTCCAACTACGCCAGCCTCACGCGCTCCCCCGAGGTGCAGGCCCTGATACAGGCCGAGGTGGACCGGGTGAACACCCGCTTCGCGCGCGTGGAGCAGATCAAGAAGTTCTTCTTGCTGGACACGCAGCTCTCGGCCGAGGACGAGGAGCTGACCCCCACCATGAAGCTCAAGCGCAAGCTCGTGCAGCAGAAGTATGCGGAACGCATTGAGGCCATGTACCGCTGAGCCGTGCCGGGCCCCGGTTCCATAGGGAAAGTGCTGGTGCCCGGTATCGGGCATCGTTCTATAACGACGAATCCGATCCATCCAAGGAGACGTGCCATGAAACTTCATCCCATTGCCGTGCTGGCCATCGTGGCCATGTCCGGCGGCGCCGCGCAGGCCCAGGCCCCGCAGGGCGTGGCCAAGGACACCATCACGCTGGGCTCCATCCAGGATCTGTCGGGGCCGCTCGCGGGCTTCGGCAAGCAGGTGCGCCTGGGGATGATGCTGCGCGTGGACGAGGCCAACGAGCAGGGCGGCGTCAACGGCCGCAAGCTCGACCTCAAGGTGGAGGACTCGGGCTACGACCCCAAGAAGGCGGTGCTGGCGGCGCAGAAGCTCGTCAATCAGGACAAGATCTTCATGATGGTGGCGCACATCGGCACGGCGCAGAACCTGGCAGCCATGCCGGTGCAGTTCAGCAAGAACGTGATCAACTTCTTTCCGGTGACGGCCGCGCGCGAGATGTACGAGCCCTTCCACAAGCTCAAGTATTCGTTCGCCGCGACCTACTACGACCAGATCCGCCTGGCAGCGCCCAAACTCATCAAGGAAAAGGGCGCCAAGAAGATCTGCACCATCTACCAGGACGACGAGTTCGGGCTGGAGGTGATGCGCGGCGGTGAAGCGGCCCTGAAGGCCATGGGCACCGACTTCGCCGAGAAGACCTCGTACAAGCGCGGCGCCACCGACTTCTCGTCCCAGGTGGCAAAGATGAAAGCGGCGGAGTGCGACTTCGTGGTCCTGGGCACCATCATCCGCGAGACCATCGGCACCATCGGCGAGGCACGCAAGACCGGCTTCAACCCCACCTTCCTCGGGTCGAGCGCGGCCTACACCGACCTGATCCACAAGCTGGGCGGCAAGCCCATGGACGGCCTGTACGCGACCATGACGGTGCAGCACCCCTACCTGGACGAGGCCTCGCAGCCCATCCGCTTCTGGGCCACCAAGTACAAGACCAAGTTCAATGAAGACCCGACGGTGTTCTCGGTCTACGGCTACGGCGCCATCGATGCCTTCATCCGCGCGGCGCAAAAGGCCGGCACCTCGCTGACCACCGAGAGCTTCATCAAGGCCATGGACACCATGGTGATCCCGCCCGACATGTTCGGCAGCGCCGAGGCGACCTACGGACCGCAAAAGCGCCTGGGCAGCGACCTCTCGCGTCTGTCGCAGATCCAGGACGGCAAGTGGAAGGTGGTGTCGGACTACGTCAAGTAAGCAGCGTCCGCGCTTGCCTGCCAGGCCGCCCCCCATGGGCGGCCTTTTTACTGTGGCAAACCCATGGCAGAATTTTGGAAAGCAACCGCTTTTCAAAATTACGCTGGAGACGAACACCATGATCGAACGCACCCTCTTCAACGCCGACCACCAGGCCTTTGCCGAGAGCTTTGCGCGCTTTCTCGACAAGGAGGTGGCACCCCACCATGCGGCCTGGGAGGAACAGGGCTATGTGGACCGCGCCGTGTGGACCAAGGCCGGTGAGAACGGCTTTCTGTGCATGGCCCTGCCCGAGGAGTACGGAGGCGCGGGCGCCGACAAGCTCTACTCGGTGGCGCAGATGGAGGCGATTGCGCGTGCCGGCTTCACCGGCATCGGCTTCGGGCTGCACAGCGAGATCGTGGCGCCCTACCTCCTGCACTACGGCACCGAGGAACAAAAGCGCCGCTACCTGCCGCAGCTGGCCAGCGGTGCCATGGTGGGCGCCATCGCCATGAGCGAGCCGGCCGCCGGCAGTGACCTGCAGGGCATCAAGGCCACGGCCGTGAAGAGCGCCGACGGCTCGCACTATGTGCTCAACGGCAGCAAGACCTTCATCACCAATGGCTGGCATGCCGACCTGGTGATCGTGGTCGCCAAGACCGACCCGGCGGCGGGCGCCAAGGGCACCAGCCTGTTCCTGGTGGAGCGCGGCATGCCGGGCTTCGAGAAGGGCCAGCGCCTCAAGAAGCTGGGCATGAAGGCGCAGGACACCTCCGAACTGTTCTTCACCGATGTGAAGGTGCCGGCAGACAATCTGCTGGGCGGCCCGGCCATGGAGGGGCGCGGCTTCATCTGCCTGATGGAGCAACTGCCCTGGGAGCGCCTGCAGATCGCCATCACCGCCGTGGCAGCCTCTCAGGCGGCCATCGACTGGACGGTGGACTACGTCAAGCAGCGCAAGGTCTTCGGCCAGCCCGTGGCCAGCTACCAGAACACCCGTTACACGTTGGCCGAACTGCAGACCGAGGTGCAGGTGGCCCGGGTGTTCGTGGACAAGTGCTGCGAACTGATCGTGGCCAGCCAGCTCGACACTGCCACGGCCAGCATGGCCAAGTACTGGACCACCGACCTGCAGTGCAAGCTGATGGACGAATGCCTGCAGCTGCACGGCGGCTATGGCTACATGTGGGAATACCCCATCACCCGGGCCTATGCCGACGCCCGCGTGCAGCGCATCTACGGCGGCACCAACGAGATCATGAAGGAAGTGATCACCCGCGCGATGGGGCTGGGCAAGTAGCCCTCAGCGCTGCCAGGAGCGGCCAACAAAGCTCAGCGAAACGGTTCTGGCCCGGCGCTGCGTCGCCGGCAGTACGAGCAGTACGAGCAGTACGACAAGACGCGGCAACGATGCCAGAAGAGCTTGGTTGCTGCTCCTACAGGAGCCAGGTCTCGCGGATCTCTTCGGGGCTGAGCTTGCGCGGGGCCGGCGCGGTTCCGCGCACCTGCAGCCAGTCGCGCACGCCATCGCGGCCGCTGAGACCGCGCACCAGCAAGAGTCCCGCAGCAATCCCGCGTGCGGCTGCTGCACCGCGGCTGGGGGCCATGAATGCCGACACGGCCAGCCCTGCGCCTGCGGCCAGCGCCAGATGGTGCTCCAGGAAAAAGCCCGAGCGCGCGTCGTCGTACTCGATGGCGTCGCGCGCCAGGAGTTGCAGGGATTCAGAAAGGGTTTTTGCCATGTTCTGGATTGTCGAGGATCAGAAAGCAGCCAGTGTCCACAGGGTACGGCACGATCTGCCAATGTCGGCAGCGCGTCCCCTGCAGGCCCGGCCCGGAAGACAACAGGATAGCGCGTTGACAGCGCAGCTCCCTGCAGGCCAAGTCCTACAAACTCCGCTTACCAAATCCCACGTGCTGTTACAGATGGGCCGCATAAATTGGGAAGTGAGGCGCCCTGCGCGTGCGGGCGCCGAGAACGGTGTCCTCTTTCCAGGAGACTTCCATGAGACATGTACGGCGCAGCACTTCCCCCTGGCTCATTGCCGCCATCAGCGGCGCCCTCTTCGGCGTGGTGTGCGGCATGGCCCGAGCGCAGGCGCCAGCCGATGCGCCCATGTCCTCGCGCTCGGTGCTGCCCTTCACCCAGTCCGGCTATATCGGCCTGTCGGGCGGGCGTTCCCAGTACGACCTGGCAACGGGGCCCGCAGGCCTGGCCTACGACGACACCGACACGGCCTGGAAGCTCAGCGCCGGCGGGTACTTCCACCGCAATGTCGGGGTCGAGGTCGGCTACCTCGATTTCGGCCGCGCTTACCGGCTGGACGGCCGCACCAAGGCCCAGGGCATCAACCTGAGCCTGGTGGGACGCGCACCTATAGGCGAGCGCCTGGAGCTGTTCGCCAAGGCCGGCACCACCTACAGCCGGACCTCCACCTCCGCGCAGCCCGTGTACGGCCTGCGCGCCGGCAAGAACAGCGGCATGGGCCTGTCCTACGGCGTCGGCGCCAGTTGGGGCTTTACACCGAACATTGCTGCCGTGCTGGAATGGGAGCGCCATCGCCTGCGCTTCTCGGACGACACCGCCCCCGCCGACATGGCCACCGTGGGCGTGCGCTACAAGTTCTGAACCCCGGCACACCGGGCGCCGCGCTCCGCCCCAGCAGCGGCTGTCGTCCCCCTGCGTTCTCCAGCTGTCACCATTTATACAAAGCGGGTGATCTGCATAAAGCTGTCCCGCCCTATACTGCGGCGACAACTGGAGACACGCCATGACACAAGCCTATGTGTTCGATGCCATCCGCACGCCGCGGGGCAAGGGCAAGAAGGACGGCAGCCTGCACGAGGTCAAGCCCATCAGCCTGCTCACCGGCCTGCTGGCCGAGCTGCACCGCCGCCACCGCTTCGATACCGCTGCGGTGGACGACATCGTGATGGGCATCGTTTCACCCGTGGGCGAACAAGGCTCGGTTTTGCCCAAGGTGGCGGCACTCAAGGCGGGTTGGGACTTCCGCGCCTCGGGGCTGCAGGTCAACCGCTTTTGTGCGTCGGGCCTGGAGGCCGTGAACCTGGCGGCACAAAAGGTGCGCTCGGGCTGGGAAGACCTGGTGGTGGCCGGAGGCGTGGAGAGCATGAGCCGCGTGCCCATCGGCTCGGACGGCGGCGCCTGGGCGCAGGACCCGGACACCAACTCGGCCACCCTGTTCGTGCCCCAGGGCATCGGCGCTGACCTGATCGCCACGCTCGACGGTTTCACGCGCTCCGACGTCGATGCCTATGCCGTCGAATCCCAGCGCCGCGCCGCCGCCGCCCGTGCAGCAGGGTACTTCAAGCAATCCGTGGTGCCCGTCCAGGACTTCCTGGGCCTGCCCATCCTGGAGGAGGACGAGTTCATCAAGCCGCAGACCACGCTGGAGGGGCTGGCCGCGCTCAAGCCCTCGTTCGAGCAACTGGGCGGCATGGGCTTCGATGCCGTGGCGCTGCAGCGCTACCCCGAAGTCGAGCGCATCCACCATGTGCACCATGCGGGCAATGCCTCGGGCATCGTCGATGGCGCGGCGGCGGTGCTGATCGGCAACGAGGCCGCCGCCGCAGCCCATGGGCTCACGCCCCGCGCGCGCATCGTGGCCACGGCGCTCAGCGGGGCCGACCCGACCATCATGCTCACCGGCCCCATGCCCGCCGCACGCAAGGCGCTGGCCCGCACCGGCATGACCATCGACCAGATCGACCTGTTCGAGGTCAACGAGGCCTTTGCCGCCGTGCCCATGCGCTTCATGCGCGAGCTGGGCGTGCCGCACGAGAAGGTCAACGTCAACGGCGGCGCCATCGCCATGGGGCACCCGCTGGGGGCCACGGGCGCCATGATCCTGGGCACGCTGATCGACGAACTGCACCGCCGGCAACTGCGTTATGGCCTGGCCACCCTGTGTGTGGGCGGCGGCATGGGCATTGCCACCATCGTGGAGCGCGTGTGATGACGATGACGACGGAGAACACCATGCAGACCATCCGCTACGAACTCCTCGACGCCGCCGACGGCAAGGTGGCGCTCATCACCTTCGACGAACCGGACTCCAGCGTCAACACCATGTGCCGCCAGTGGCAGGCCGACCTGGGCGAGGCCACGGCCCGTGTGGTGGCCGACCGCGCCCAGCTCAAGGGCGTGGTGCTGGCGTCGGCCAAGACCAGCTTCTTCGCGGGCGCGGACCTCAAGGCCACCATGCGGCTCAAGCCGGCCGATGCGCCCACGGCCTTCGGCGAAATCGAGCGCATGAAGCAGCACTTTCGCACGCTGGAGACCCTGGGCATCCCGGTGGTCAGCTGCCTCAACGGTGCGGCCCTGGGCGGCGGCTGGGAGGTGGCGCTGGTGGGCCACTACCGCATCGCGGTGGACAACCAGCGCATCCTGTTCGGCCTGCCCGAGGTGACTTTGGGCCTGATGCCGGGCGCCACGGGCATCACCAAGATGACCCGCCTGCTCGGCCTGATGGGTGCGCAGCCCTATCTGCTCGAAGGCAAGCTCTTCAACCCGCGCGAGGCGCTGGAGCTGCAGCTGGTGCACGAGCTGGTGGCCACGCCCGAGCAATTGCTGCCCGCCGCGCTGGCACGCATCGCCACGCACCCGCATTCTGTGCAGCCCTGGGACGACAAGAACCACAGGATGCCCGGCGGCACGCCCGCCAACCCCAAGGTGGCTGCGGCGCTGAGCGTGGCGCCGGCCATGCTCAAGAAGACCACGCGCGGCCGCTACCCGGCGCCCGAGGCCATCCTGGCCACCATGGTCGAAGGCGCCATCGTCGACTACGACACCGCACTGCGCATCGAAAGCCGCTACCTCGCGCGCCTGATGACCGGGCCGGTCGCGCGCAACATGATCAACACGTTCTTCTTCGACATGAACGCGATCAAGAGCGGCCAGTCGCGCCCCGGCCAATCCCCGCGCTACAAGCCGCAGAAGGTCGGCATCCTGGGCGCCGGCATGATGGGCGCGGGCATCGCCTGGGCCCAGGCCAGCCGGGGCATTGCCACGGTGCTCAAGGATGTCACGCAGGAGAAGGCCGACGCCGGGAAGGCCTACAGCGCCAAGCTCTCGCAGGCGCTCGTGGACAAGGGCCGCATGGAAGCCACGGCGCAGCAGGCGCTGCTCGGCAAGATCAAGGCCACCGCCGATGCCGCCGACTTGGCCGGTTGCGACCTGGTGATCGAGGCGGTGTTCGAGAGCCGCGAGCTCAAGGCGAACGTGACGCGCGAGGCGGAGCTCCAGCTCGCCGACGGCGGCTTCTTCGCGAGCAACACCTCGACCCTGCCCATCACCGGCCTGGCCCAGGCCAGCAGCCGGCCCGCGAAGTTCGTGGGCATCCACTTCTTCAGCCCCGTGGACAAGATGAAGCTGGTGGAGATCATCCGCGGCAAGGAAACCGACGACGAGACCGTGGCGCGTGCGTTCGACTACGTGCAGGCCCTGGGCAAGGTGCCCATCGTGGTCAACGACTCGCGTGGCTTCTATACCAGCCGCACCTTCGGCACCTACGTGATGGAGGGCGCGGCCCTGCTCGGCGAGGGCGTACCCGCCGCGCTGATCGAGAACGCGGCGATGCAGGCCGGCATGCCGGTGGGGCCGCTGGCCGTGCTGGACGAGACGGCGCTGACCTTGAGCGTGCATGTGCTGGACCAGACCCGTGCGGACTACGCGGCAGAGGGCCGCAGCTACCAGGCCACGGCCGGGGAGTTGCTGGTGGAGCGCATGGTCAAGGAGCTCAAGCGCCCTGGCCGTGCGGGTGGGGGCGGGTTCTATGACTACCCTGCGGGCGGTCGCAAGCAGTTGTGGCCTCAACTGCGTTCGCTGTTTGAAGGCGTTGCTGGTTCCGAGACCTTGGGCGTGCAGGAGATTCAGGATCGGTTGCTGTACCGGCAGGCGGTGGAGACGGCGCGGTGTCTGGCGGAGGGGGTGCTCACCAACGTGCACGATGCGAACATCGGGTCGATCTTTGGGATCGGGTTTCCGGCGTGGACTGGGGGGGCGATGCAGTTCATCTATGGGACAGGGGTCGAAGCATTCCTGGCGCGGGCAGATGAGTTGGCGCGGCGGTTCGGGACTGGGTTTACTCTGGATGCGGCGGCGCGCTCGGCCATTGAGCGGTTTCAGCCTCGGTATTGAGTGTTGAAGCCGGAGCCTTGCTGAACGATTTTCTTGATTAAAGGGCGGAGGCCGGGATGTGCGCCCGGCGGCGCACCTACTTTCTTTTTGCGCAAAAAGAAAGTAGGCAAAGAAAGAGCGCCCCGCAGTCTGCGTCCCTCCGCTTCGCTGCGGGCAACCTGCGATGCTCGGTCCTGGGGTGGTGCCGCAGAACTCACTGCGTTTGGCCTGTGGCCA
>NZ_LMIH01000005.1:374909-375094 GCF_001428645.1 Acidovorax sp. Root217 | reverse complement strand
TCAAACAGCTGCGGCAAGCCAGATCACGAAGTGCGTGTGTCCTTCGGCACACGCACCCACCCCTGGCCCTGCGCTTCTCGGCGCAGCCAGAAGGGGTGGGAGCGGGGACCGGGACGGCTGCTGCTTCGCAGCTGCGCCTGGGGTCGGGGACGCGCGCGGTGCGCGCTGCCGACGGGCGGTGCAAC
>NZ_LMIH01000005.1:374712-374823 GCF_001428645.1 Acidovorax sp. Root217 | reverse complement strand
AGCGAAGGACCACAGGCCGAGCGAAGCAATGGCCCGTGTGGAGCCCGCTCCCACCCCCTTCTGGCTGCGCCGAGAAGCGCAGGGCCTGGGGTGAGCGCGTGCCGAAGGACG
>NZ_LMIH01000005.1:374487-374585 GCF_001428645.1 Acidovorax sp. Root217 | reverse complement strand
GGGAGTTCTTCGGCGTCACCCCAGGACCGAGCATCGCAGGCTGCCCCACTCGCCCACCGGGCGGGTGGGGACACGGGCAGCGGGGTCGCCTTTCTTTG